>JAKOWB010000055.1 GCA_029781795.1 Pseudomonadota bacterium
GAATGCTATTTAAACAATAGCTATCTGCGCTTGTTTGTCGCCGGCTGAAGGCCGATTCGATCAAGAATCTCAGCTCAGCATGCCCGCCAGCCGCTGGCGGATCAGGCCCTCGGCCTCGGCCATCATGCGGTCGACCAGCACCTTGACGGTGGGCACGTCGTGGATCAGGCCGGCCACCATGCCGCAACTGAAGGCGCCGGCATCCATCTCGCCGTTCTGCATGATGCGCGGGTACACGCCGGCCACTTCCTCGATGATGTCCTGGAAGGTGAGCTTGTCGCCCAGCGCCTTTTCCTTGGCGATCAGGCGCTCGACGGCGGCGTTGTTCAGCACGCGCTCGGTGTTGCGCAGCGGGCGCATCACCAGACGGGTGTCCAGCTCGCTCGCCGCCACGATGGCCTTCTTGACGTTTTCGTGGATCGGCGCCTCCTGCGTGGCCATGAAGCGCGTGCCCATGTTCATGCCCTCGGCGCCCAGCGCCAGCGCCGCCACCAGCGAGCGCCCGTCGGCCATGCCGCCTGAGGCGACGAAGGGGATCTTGAGTTCTTCGGCCGCGCGCGGCAGCAGGATGAAGTTGGGCACGTCGTCCTCGCCCGGGTGGCCGCCGCACTCGAAGCCGTCCACGCTCACCGCGTCGCAGCCGATGGCCTCGGCCTTGAGCGCGTGGCGCACCGAGGTGCACTTGTGGATCACCTTGATGCCGTGCTCGTGCAGCAGCGGCATCCACTTTTGCGGGTTGTTGCCGGCGGTCTCGACGATCTTCACGCCGCCCTCGACGATGGCCTTGATGTAGCCCGGATAGTCGGGCGAGGTGACGGTGGGCAGAAAGGTCAGGTTGACGCCGAAGGGCTTGTCCGTCATCTCGCGGCAGCGGGCAATCTCGCGCGCCAGCAGCTCGGGCGTCTTTTGCGTCAGGCCGGTGATGATGCCCAAGGCGCCCGCGTTGGACACGGCAGCGGCCAGCTCGGCCAGGCCGACGAAGTGCATGCCGCCCTGGATGATGGGGTGCTGGATGCCGAACAGTTCGGTGATGCGGGTTTTCATGGGCCAGGCTCCGTCGAATGGGGGTCGCAAATCTCAAAGCATAGCTTCTGCGCGGCGCCATTCCAGTCGCCTGCGCGGCAGGCTCTTAAACCCCGCGCGCCCGGTCGGCGGCAAAGCGCGCGCGAAAGGCCGCAAACTCGCCCGCGTCCAGCGCGGCGCGCACCTCGCGCATCAGGTTCAGGTAGTAGTGCAGGTTGTGGATGCTGGCCAGCATGGGGGCCAGCATCTCGCCGCAGCGCTCCAGGTGATGCAGGTAGGCGCGCGAGAAGCCGCCGCGTCCGCCCTCGGCCCAGGGCACCCCGGCCTCGCCCGCGCAGGCGTGGCAGGTGCAGGTCTCGTCGATGGGGCGGGGGTCGGCCTTGTGGCGGGCGTTGCGGATCTTCAGGTCGCCCCAGCGGGTGAACAGGTGGCCGTTGCGCGCGTTGCGCGTGGGCATCACGCAGTCGAACAGGTCCACGCCGCAGGCCACGCCCTCGACCAGGTCCTCGGGCGTGCCCACGCCCATCAGGTAGCGCGGCTTGTGGGCGGGCAGGCGGTGCGGGGTGTGCGCCATGATGCGCCGCATGTCCTCCTTGGGCTCGCCCACGCTGACGCCGCCGATGGCGTAACCGGGAAAGTCCATGGCCACCAGCTGCTCCAGCGACTCCTGCCGCAGGTGCTCGAACATGCCGCCCTGCACGATGCCGAACAGGGCGTTGGGGTTTTGCAGGCGCTGGAATTCGTCCTGCGAGCGCTTGGCCCAGCGCAGGCTCATTTCCATGCTGGCGCGGGCTTCGGCCTCGGTGGTGACGTGGCCCTGGGTCTCGTAGGGCGTGCATTCGTCCAGCTGCATCGCGATGTCGCTGTTCAGCACGGTTTGAATCTGCATGCTGACCTCGGGCGACATGAACAGCTTGTCGCCGTTGACGGGGCTGGCAAAGTGCACGCCCTGCTCGGTGATCTTGCGCATCTCGCCCAGCGACCAGACCTGAAAGCCGCCCGAGTCGGTGAGGATGGGCTGGTCCCACCGCTCGAAGCCGTGCAGCCCGCCAAAGCTGCGCAGCACGTCCAGGCCGGGGCGCATCCACAGGTGGAAGGTGTTGCCCAGGATGATCTGCGCGCCCATCTCGCGCAGGCTGCGCGGCAGCACGCCCTTGACCGTGCCGTAGGTGCCCACGGGCATGAAGATGGGCGTCTCGACGACGCCGTGGTTCAGCGTCAGGCGGCCGCGCCGGGCATGGCTGGACGGGTCGCTGGCGAGCAGCTCGAAGCGCAGCATGGCCGCGCCGTCAGGCCGCCAGCGGCTTGCGCGCGGTGACCAGGAAGCCCGGCAGGGGCTGGCCGCCTTC
>JAKOWB010000059.1 GCA_029781795.1 Pseudomonadota bacterium
CATGTCGGCTTTCCGGTTTTGCCCCAGCTGCGCCACGCCGCTGGAATGGATCGTGCAGGACGAGGACAGCGGCCCCAAGGAGCGGCTGCGCTGCCCGGCCTGCGGCTACACGCACTGGAACAACCCCACGCCGGTGCTGGCGGCCATCGTCGAGTACCGCGGCCAGGTGCTGCTGGCGCGCAACGCCGCCTGGCCGGCCAAGATGTTTGCGCTGATCACCGGCTTCATGGAGGCCGGCGAGACGCCGCAGGAGGGCATTGCGCGCGAGGTCAAGGAAGAGACCAACCTCGACGTGCAGTCGCTGGCCCTGGTGGGCGTGTACGACTTTCAGCGCATGAACCAGGTCATCATCGCCTTTCACGCCGCCTGCGAGGGCGAGGTTCGGCTGTCGCCCGAGCTGGTGGACTGGCGTTTGTATGACCTGCCCGACCTCAAGTGCTGGCCCGCCGGCACCGGCTACGCGCTGGCCGACTGGCTGCGCACGCGCGGGCACGAGCCGGTGTTCTTCACGCACGAGGAGAACGCCGAGCGGCGCCGCGGCCTCGATTGACTTACGATCGGCCGATGGACATCACGAAGGAAGTCGATGCGCGCGGGCTGAACTGCCCACTGCCCATCCTGAAGGCCAAGAAGGCCTTGTCGGAATTGACCAGCGGCCAGTTGCTGCGGGTGCTCAGCACCGACCCCGGCTCGGTGCGCGACTTTCAGGCCTTTGCCCGGCAGACGGGCAACGAGCTGGTCGAGCAGCAGAGCACTCAGGATCAGTTCGTGCACGTGCTGCGGCGGCGCTGAACGGCTACAGCGCCAGCGACTTCAGGTACTCGCGAAACGGTGCGCCCATCTGCGGGTGCTGCAAGGCCAGCTCGACCGTGGCCTGCAGAAAGCCTTCTTTGCTACCACAATCGTAGCGCTTGCCGCTGTACTGGTAGGCGTAGACGCGCTCTTTCTGCATCAGGCGCGCGATGGCGTCGGTGAGCTGGATCTCGCCGCCGGCGCCCGCCGGCTGGCTGCGGATCTCGTCGAAGATGCGCGGCGTGAGGATGTAGCGGCCGGCCACGCCCATGCGCGAGGGCGCTGCCTCGGGCGCGGGCTTTTCGACGATGCGCTCGATCTTGATCAGCTGGTCGCCCGCCGCCGGGCCGGCCACGATGCCGTAGCGGCGCACCTGGTCGAGCGGCACCTCCTGCACCGCCA
>JAKOWB010000104.1 GCA_029781795.1 Pseudomonadota bacterium
ATGGCGGCGACGGCGGGGCCGGCGGCGCTGGCGGCGACGGCGGCAATGGCGCAGGCACTGGCGACGGTGGTAACGGCGGCGCTGGCGGCGACGGCGGCGAGGCTGGCGTCGGCGGCAACGGCGGGGACGGCGGGGCCGGCGGCCACGGCGGCAACGGCGGCGACGACGGCGGCAATGGTGGCACCGGCGGTGCCGGCGGCAACGGCGGCAACGGTGGCTCCACCGGTGACGGCGACGGCGGCACCGGTGACGGCGACGGCGAGTCCGACGCCGGCGGCAACGGCGGTGACGGCGGAGCCGGCGGCAATGGCGGCAACGGCGGTGCCGGCGGCAACGGCGGCAACGGCGGGGCCGGAGGCAACGGCGGCGATGGCGCCGGTGCCCTGCAGCAGGGCGCCCTCTGACGTCCCTGCCCAGGCCTAGCCTGAACGAGGTCGGCCCCCGCGCTTCCGGCGCGGGGGCCGTCTGCATGGTCAGGGTTTGCTTGCCGGTTCGACGCCGCCTTGCCGAGGTTGCCCTGGCGCGCCTTGGCGGCTAGCGTCGGCGCACAGCATGGTGGGGAGGCAGCGCGCGATGGGCCTGAAGACGATCCTGGTGCACCTGGCGAACGACGAGGACCACGTCGCGCGCCTGGCGACGGCGATGCGCCTGGCCAAGCGTCACGGCGCGCACCTGATCGCGCTCTACATTACTCGTCCTGGCGAGCGCCCGGCGGAGGTCGCCGGCCGCACGGCCTCGCTGGCCTACATGCGCGAGAGTGCCGAAGAGGCCGAGGCCAGGGCCCGCGCGGTGGAGAGCGAGTTCGCCGCCACCTGCGAGCGCGAGGGCCTCAGCTACGACTGGGTGATGGAAGACTCCGAGCACCTGAGCTCGCTGGCCCAGCGCGCCCATGCCGCCGACCTGGTCATCGTCTCGCGCGGTCCCGACCTGCACTTCGAGGACCGCTTCCGGCTGCGCCTCTCCGAGGAACTGGTGCTGGTGACCGGCCTGCCGATCATGATCCTGCCGCCCGGCGCGCAGGCGCTGGACCCGGGCCAGCGCATCTTCGTGTGCTGGAAGCCGACGCGCGAGGCGGTCCGCGCGCTGCGCGATTCGCTGCCGCTGCTGGCCGCGGCGCAGAGCGTGCATCTGGGTCTGGTGAACCCAGACAGGGGCGACAGCGTGGCCGCGCTGGAGATCCAGCAGTACCTGTCACGCCACGGCATCAAGGCGCAGACCCTGGACCTGCCGGCCCAGGGCAGTATCGGCGAGAGCCTGCTGGCCGGTGCCGCGGCGCACAGCTGCGACCTGATCGTCAGCGGCGCCTACGGCCATACCCGCCTGCGCGAGGTGCTGACCGGCGGCGTGACGCGCTCGCTGCTGCGCCACACCACCGTGCCGCTGCTGCTCAGTCACTAGCGGCTAGAAGAACACCAGCGTCACCACGGCGAAGAGCGGCAGCAGGAAGAGCGCCGACCAGCCCATGTAGTGGAAGAAGCTCGGCATCTTGATGCCCTGCTCCTCGACGATGGAGCGCACCATGAAGTTCGGCGCGTTGCCGATGTAGGTATTGGCACCCATGAAGACCGCGCCGGCCGAGATCGCCGTCAGGGTCGCCACCTCGCTGCCCATCAGCAGCTGCGGGTCGCCGCCCGCGGTGTTGAAGAACACCAGGTAGGTCGGCGCGTTGTCGAGGAAGCTGGAGAGCGCGCCGGTGATCCAGAAATAGGCCGGGTTGTTCGGCAGCCCGCCCTCCTGCGTCACCAGCGCGACGATGCCGCCCAATGCCCCGGACTCGCCCGCCCGCAGCATGGCGATCACCGGGAAGATGGTGATGAAGATCCCAGCGAAGAGCTTGGCAACCTCCAGGATCGGGAACCAGGAGAAGCCGTTGGCCTTACGGCTCTCGCCCGCCGTCAGCTTCAGCGACAGCAGGGCGATGCCGATCAGCAGCAGGTCGCGCACGATGTCCTGCAATGCCAGCTCGACGTGATAGACGACGATCTCGACCTCGCTCTTCCACACGCCCGACATCAGCACCGCGCCGACGATGGCCAGCAGCAGCAGCAGGTTGACGCGCCCCTCGATGCCGAAGCGCGCCTCGTCGCTGGCGATCTTGGCCGGCGCCTCCTGCTTCGGCTCGCTGCGCAGCAGGAAGGAATCCAGCAGGTAGAAGATCACCAGCAGCGGGATGGCGACCAGCAGCATGGGCAGCATCAGGTGCTCGGTCGGCCAGAAGAAGTCGACGCCCTTGAGGAAGCCGAGGAACAGGGGCGGGTCGCCCAGCGGGGTCAGCGAGCCGCCGATGTTGGCCACCAGGAAGATGAAGAAGACGAAGACGTGGGTCTTGCGCTGGCGCCAGACGTTGGCGCGGATCATCGGCCGGATCAGCAGCATGGCGGCGCCGGTGGTGCCCATGATGCTGGCCAGCAGGGTGCCCAGCGCCAGCATCGCCGTGTTGACGCCCGAGGTGCCGCGCAGCGCGCCGGTGACCCTGACGCCGCCCGCCACGGTGAAGAGCGCGAAGAGCAGCAGGATGAAGGGCACGTACTCCAGCAGCATCAGGTGAACGAGCTCGTAGAGCGTCAGCGAGAAGCCGAACTCGATCACGAACGGCAGCAGGACGCAGGCCGCCCAGAAGGCGGAGATCTTGCCGAAGTTGTGGTGCCAGAACTGCGGCGCCAGCAACGGCATGAGGGCGATGCACAGCAGGATGCCCGCGAAGGGCACGCCCCAGAGCAGGCCCAGTTCGCCGCCGTCCAGGTGGGGTGCGCCAGCCGCTTCCTCGGCCAGGCCCGGTGTCGTCTGCAGCGCCCAGAGCGCAAGCGTCGCCAGCAGCAGACAGAGGGCCCTGACCAGGCCCGCACACCACCAAGACCGCATCCCCTGCCCTCCCCATCCGGCACAATGGCGCGCGAGTATGGCGGAAGCCCCCCGGCCGGCCAAGCACTTGCGGCCCTTGCGCGACATCGGGCCCGCGACCCACTCTGCGGTCTCATGCGCCTGACCCCGACCCGCCGCCTGCTCGCCGCCGCCGGCCTTCTGCTGACCCTGGCGCTCGGGCTGCACATCGCCCTTGGCTGGCGCGACGCCGGCCCTGACCCGCTGCCCGGTGGCGCCGAGCAGCGCGCCCGGGCCGCGGCCATGACCGCGGCCGAACGCGCCGAGGAACTGCGCGCGGCGATCCAGCTCGAGCGCGACGTCGGACCGACCGCCGGCAAGCCGAACGGCGACCCGCGCCTGGCCGAGGCAGCCGGCCGTCTCGCGGCGCTGGCCGAAGCCGGCGAGGCCGGGGCGGCCTATCGCCTGGGCTGGTACCTGATGAATGGCTGGGGCCTGCCGCGCGACCGCTGCGGCGCGACCGAATGGTATGGCCGCGCCGCCCGCGCCGGCGAGGCGACCGCCCAGTTCTGGTTGGCCATGGCCTATCTGCCGCCGAACGGCCAAGGGGTGAAGCCGGACAAGCTGCGGGCCTTCCAGTGGGCCTCGGCCGCCGTCGCCCAGGGCCAGCCGACGGCGAAGCAGCTTTTCTTCTTCTTCACCCGCGATTTCTCGCCGGCCGAACGGCGGGCGGCCGAAGCGAGCCTGGAGGGCTGGTCGGCTGCGTCCGCCCCGGCGCCGGAGATCCGCCGCTATCCCTACGTCCCGCTGCTGGTTGGCATCTGGCCGCGGCTGACCGACGACGTCATTCCCTGCCGGCAGGACGAGGTGCCGCTGGAGCAGTGGCCGGGCGAGTAGGCGGCGCGGCTAGATGCAGGACCTCATGGTCAGGCCGCCGGTCGGCGGCAGGCCCGGCAGCCAGTCGGCCAGCGTGCGACAGTCGTCCTTGAAGCAGAGACGATAGTCCGGCACGGCACCGGAACGTGCGAGGCGCAGGGAGGGAAAGGGCGTCATGGGATGGGCGACCCACCAGCCGCCCTCCAGCACCGCGTCGTCCGGCGGCTCCATGCCCGCGCCCGAGCCCTTCACCCTGACGGCAACGAGCCGCAGCGCGTCGGGCTCGACCCGGTAGCTCTCGCGCCACTCGACGTGCTCGACCGAGTGGGTCCAGACCAGCTCGAAGCCCGGCAGCGGCAGCTCCCAGGTCAACGCGCCGGAGAGCAGCGCGACGCAGAGCAGCCCGCCGCTCAAGCGGTCGCCGAAATCTGCCGCGTACGCCAGAAATGCAGCACGGCGAAGACGGCGGCGGCGGCGAAACCGATCTCGTCCGACAGCGGGGTGGAGAGCACGAGGCCCAGCGCGCCAACGGCGGCGAGCGGATACTCGAAGATCGCGAGGCGTCGGTGGAACCAGCCGATGGCGATGGCCCCCCACAGCAGGATCGCCAGCACGGCCTTGACCGTGACATAGGCCACGGCCCAGAGATCGTCGCCCTGCAGCAGCAGCGCCGTGTCATAGACCGCCATGAAGGGCACGACGTAGCCGGCCAGCGCGATGCGCGTGGCGGTCAGGCCGATCTGCATGTGCCCGGCCTTGGCAATGGACGAGGCTGCCATCGCGGCCAGCGCCACCGGCGGGGTCAGGTCCGCCATGATGCCGAAGTAGAAGACGAACATGTGGCTGGCGATCAGCGGCACGCCCATCTTGAGCAGCGCCGGCGCGGCGATCGACGAGGTGATGATGTAGTTGGGGATGGTCGGCAGCCCGGTGCCCAGCACGATGCAGGCCACCATGGTCAGCAGCAGCGCCAGGATCAGGCTGCCCCCCGACAGCGAGACGATGGCGCCCGCCAGGTTGCCGGCCGCGCCGGTCAGGCTGGCGACGCCGATCAGCACGCCGACCAGGGCGCAGGCGATGCCGACGCCCACCGCGTTGCGCGCACCGTCGGCCAGCGCGCCGATGACGATGCGCAGCGTCTCGCGCCCGCCCTTCAGCAGCAGGCAGAGCAGGCCGACCGCCAGCACGGCGACGGCGGAGATCTTCTCCGGCTGGTAGCCCTGCTGCGCCGCGACGCCGATGGCACCGCCCAGCACGACCCAGAAGAGCGCGCGCAGCGCGAAGGGCGAGAAGACCTGCGACAGCGGCCGGCCGAGGATGATGACGGCGGTGCCGGCCAGCCCGATCACGCCGGCGAAGAGCGGCGTGTAGCCGCTGAACAGCAGGTAGACCAGCGCCGCCAGCGGCAGCAGCAGGTACCAGCCCTTGCGCAGCGCAAGCAACGCGCTGGGGCATTCCGCCTTGCTGAGACCCACCAGATGCCGCCGCCCGGCCTCCAGGTGCACCATCCAGAAGGCACTGAAGAAATAGAGCACCGCCGGGATGATCGCCGCCGTGGCGATCTCGGCATAGGGCACGGCCAGGGTCTCGGCCATGATGAAGGCGACCGCGCCCATCACCGGCGGCATGATCTGCCCGCCCATCGAGGCCGTGGCCTCCACCGCGCCGGCGAAGGCCGGGCGATAGCCGAAGCGGGTCATCAGCGGAATGGTGAACTGGCCGGTGGTCAGCACGTTGGCCACGCCCGAGCCGTTGATCGTGCCCATCAGGCCGGAGGAGATCACCGCCACCTTGGCCGGGCCGCCCTTGGCATGGCCCACCAGCCCCAGCGCCACGTCGTTGAAGAGCTGGATCATGCCGGCGCGCTCCAGGAAGGCGCCGAACAGCACGAAGAGGAAGATATAGGTCGAGGAGACGTAGGTCGGCGTGCCGTAGATGCCCTCGGTCGAGAGGTAGAGCTGGTCGACCACCTGGTCGAAGCCGAAGCCGCGGTGCGCCAGGCCGAAGGGCAGCGAGGGCCCGAGCAGCGCATAGGGGATGAAGACGCCGCAGATGATCGGCAGCGACAGGCCCATGACGCGCCGCGCCGCCTCGAAGACCAGCAGCACCTCGACGCAACCGACCACGATGTCGGCGGTCGAGGGATCGCCTGCCCGCTGGATCAGGTCGGCCTCGAAGACCATGTGATAGAAGCCCAGCACGAAGCCGGTGATGCCGAGGATCCAGTCGTACCAGGGCACGCCGCCGCGCAGCCGGCCGCGCTTGGCGCCGAACAGCACGAAGATCATCAGCAGCAGGAAGCCGACGTGCAGCGAGCGCACGACCAGGCTGGACAGCGGGCTGAGCGCCGCCGTCCAGACCTGGAACAGCGAGAAGACGATGCCGATGGCGAAGGCCGCCTTGGCCGCGGTCCCGGCGGCGCCGTGCGCCCCCGGGTTCTCGCGGTCGAAGACCGCCGCGGCGGGGGGCTGCCCCGCCGGCGACGGCGCCTCGCTCATCAGAGGATGCCCTTGTCCTTGTAGAACTTCTCGGCACCGGGATGCAGCGGGATCGGACTCTCGGTCGCCGACTTGTCGAGCTTGATGGCGCCGGCCGCCTTGTGCGCCGCGACCAGCGTGTCGAGGTTCGAGAAGATCGTATCGGCCATGGCGTAGACCAGGTCGTCGGCCACGCCGCTGTGGGTCAGCAGCAGGTTGCGGATCGCCGCGGTGGCGACGTCGGCATCCTGCCCCTGGTAGGTGCCGGCCTTGATGATCGCGGTCTGGTAGGCGGCATCGCCCACCGCCGCCACGGTGTCGGCCGGGATCGCGACGATGACGATCGGCAGCGCCGTCGCCAGGTCCTTGATCGAGGCGACGCCCAGGCCGGCGGACTGCAGCGTCACGTCGAGCTGGCGGTTCTTCATCAGATCGACCGATTCCGCGAAGGGCAGGTACTCGACCTTGGCGAAGTCCTCGTAGCTGAGACCGGCTGCCTTCAGGATGGCGCGGGCGTTGAGCTCGGTGCCCGACTTCGGCGCGCCGACCGAGATGCGCTTGCCCTTGAGGTCGGCCAGCGTCTTGATGCCGCTCTCGGCCGTGGCGACGATCTGCACGTAGTTCGAGTAGATCGCCGCCACGTGGCGCAGCTTGTCGAGCTTGCCCTTGTAGCCGGCTTCCTCGTTGCCGGCCCAGGCAAGGCTCGCCGCGTCGCCCAGGGTGAAGGCCAGCTCGCCGCCGCCGGACTGCAGCAGGTTGAGGTTCTCGACCGAGGCCTTGGTGGCCTGCGCCGAGGCGTTGACGCCCGGGATCTTGTCGTTGAACAGCGAGGCCATGGCCACGCCCAGCGGGTAGTAGACGCCGGACGTGCCGCCCGTCAGCACGTTGATGAAGGTCTCGGCGCGCGCCGTGCCGACCAGCCCTGGCCCGGCGATGACGAACGCGGCTCCGGCGACGCCGGCCTTCAGGAATTCACGACGCTCCATGATGATGCCTCCTCAGCCAATCTCTTGGTCTTGCTTGCGTTTACCTTTTCCCGTCTTGCGGGCTGCGGCGATAGTGGGAAAGCAGGCCAGGCAAGTCCAGCGCAAATCCCGGCCGCGGGCGCTGGCTCGCCTTGCCTTCGCGGGCGAAGTCGCTAGGCTCCGGCCAAATCGCTCGCAGGAGTCCAATCCCATGGAAATGACCGGCGAATACCCCATCGCCGCGCCGCGCCAGAAGGTCTGGGAGGCGCTGAACGACGCCGAGACCCTCAAGGCCTGCATACCCGGCTGCGAGAGCCTGACCAAGACCTCGGACAGCTCCTTCGAGGCCAAGGTCAAGGCCAGGGTCGGCCCGGTCTCCGCCACCTTCACCGGCGCGGTGACGCTGCAGGACCTCAATCCGCCGGTCAGCTACACCATCGCCGGCGAAGGCAAGGGCGGTGTCGCCGGCTTCGCCAAGGGCGGCGCCAGGGTGCAGCTCGAGGAGCAGGGGCCGGACCAGACCCTGCTGAAATACGACGTGAAGGCCCAGGTCGGCGGCAAGCTGGCACAGATCGGCGCCCGGCTGATCGATGGCACGGCCAAGAAGCTGGCCGACGAGTTCTTCGCCACCTTCGCCGAGCGGGTCGGCGCGCCCCCGCAGGCTGCGGACCAGGGGCACGACACGCACGCTGACGGCGATCATGGGCATGACAACCACGGGCATGACGACCACGGGCATGACGACCACGGGCACCCTGCCCCGCCGCCGGGCCTGACCGACGCGGAGCTCAACAAGGACGTGGGCGCCGGCGTGCGGACCGGGGTCTGGGTCACCGGCCTGATCGTCGTGGTGCTGCTGCTGCTGGCCATCTTCGGCCTGGGCGGCGGCGGCACGCCTTCGCACTGAGCGGCCCTTGCGCCTGGGTCTCGACCGCCGTTTCTGGACGCCGCTGCTGGTGATCCTCAGCCTGCTGCTGGGCTTCCTGCGCATCCGCTTCGTCGCGGGCGGGGTGAAGGCCGGCAGCGAACTGGAAGGCGCTGCCTTCTTCGCCGGCATGCTGGGCGGCGCGCTGATGCCCTGGGCGGGCGGCGCGCTGGCCGCCTATGGCCATTGGATTGCCAACAAGGCGCGCCGCGACCGCGACTACATGGCCAAGGTCTATCCCGCCCGCCGCCGGGCCGTGCTGCATGGGACGGTCCTGGTCCTGTGCCTCTTCATGGCGCTGGAACTGGCCTGGCACCTGACGCAGGGGCTGCCGGCCCCGCCGCAGTGAGCCCTTCCCCCGCGTCAAGCGAGGCCGCGGCCGCCTAGAGCATTTTCGAGCGAAGTGGACGCCGGTTCGCGTCAAGAAAATGCGTGAAATCAAAAAGTAGCTAGAGCGGTTCGATTCAATCAGAAGCGAAACCGCGCTAGCGCAGCGACTGCAGGCTGTCCAGACGCCAGCAGCCCGGATCGGGACGCACGTAGAGGCGCCCGTCGTCATAGCGCCCGACCGTGTAGGTGATGGTCCGCGGCTTGCCGCCGGCCGAGAAGCGCAGCGGTATCCCGGGTCCCGGTCCCAGCGCCTCGGCCGTCAGCGTCAAGTCGTAGGAGAGCTGCGCTTCGCAGCCGCGCGCCAGCGGCACCTCGCTGATGCGCGTGGTGATGAGGTCGGCGAGCCCCAGCCCGCCGCCATCGACCGAGAGGCTCCAGACCACGTCGGCGAGACGAAGGTTGTCGTTCAGGCAGAGGCGCTCCGCGGCCTGCGCCTGCAGCAGTCGGCGAACCGCCTCGGAGCCGCAGGTCAGGTCGTCCTCGGCCAGGCTGGCGCCGCAGCCAAGCAGCAGCAGCAGGCCGGCGAGCAGTGGTCGTTTCATGGTCCGCAGACCTTGGCCAGTTCGAGGCGCATGTCGCCGATGGAGTCCTTCAGGCCCGGCAGGGAGGCGAAGCCCAGGCCCTTGTCCGCCAGCAGCGCGCTCAGCGAGGCGGCCAGGGTCGAAACCTTCTGGTCCTGCCGCAACTGGTCGTTCATCGCGTGCAGCAGCGTGACGCCGCCACCGCCCAGACGGTCGGTGAGCAGCTTGACCTCGCAGTCGCAGTAGCCGCTCTCGCGGCCGCGGGCGACGCACTCCTCGCGCATGCGCGCGGCGGTTGCCTGCGCGCGCGCCAGTTCAGCGCAGGGCGGCAGCGGGTCGGAAAAGCCGAAGGTCGGGGCGTAGTGGCCATAGGCGACGGAGCTGATGCCGTTGCGTTCGCTGGCGGCGAAGCTCTCGCAGCCGCCACCGCCGAAAACCGTCACCTCGCCGCCGACCATGGTGATGGCGCCGGCATGGACGGCGGCGCCGCAGAGGCCCGAGTCACCGGTATAGCGATCGCTGCCATAGACACGCCAGCCACCATCGCCGGCCGGGCAGTAGCAGGTGAGCTTCTGGCCTTCCTTCAGGCCGCCGGCGTTGCCGGTGTAGGGGCAGTTCTCGAGCGCCGCCCCGCCGCGGCTGCTGGCCACGGCCAGCAGACAGCAGACCAGGAAGATCCATCCCAAGAGCCGCATGAGGTGTGCCCCGCACCCGCCAAGCAGCGGCATCCCTAGCATGACTCCCGTATGCACCGCAGTGCAAAAATGGACTGCGGCCCTCCGCGACCGCGCGACACGCTCCTGTCATCCGGCTGCCCCTTGACCGACCCCAGGACGGGACCCAGACTAACCGGCGAGAACGATGGCCGCGCAATGCGTTGTCGTCGCAAAAAGAGAAGCTGGCCCCCGGGGTTTTCCGTGGTGGAAGGCCCGTCAAGAGCACAGGGAGAGAGCACGATGCCCACCGTAACCATGACGGTGAACGGGCAGCAGGTGAGCCGCGAAGTCGAAGGCCGCACCCTGCTTGTCCAGTTCCTGCGCGAGCACCTTAACCTGACCGGCACCCACGTCGGCTGCGACACCAGCCAGTGCGGCGCCTGCGTCGTCCATGTCGACGGCAAGTCCGTCAAGTCCTGCACCATGCTCGCGGCCTCGGCCAACGGCGCCAAGGTCACCACCATCGAAGGCCTTGCCAGGAACGGCGAGTTGCACCCCGTGCAGGCCGCCTTCAAGGAACATCACGGCCTGCAGTGCGGCTTCTGCACCCCGGGCATGGTGATGAGCGCGGTCGACCTGCTGCAGAAGAACAAGAACCCCAGCGAACACGAGATCCGCGAGTGGCTGGAAGGCAATATCTGCCGCTGCACCGGGTACCACAACATCGTCAAGGCGATCGACCACGCCGCCAAGCAGATGGGGAGCTGAGACCATGCCCGACGGCAACATCGGCGCGCCCGTAAAGCGCCGCGAAGACCAGCGCTTCCTCACCGGCAAGGGGCGCTACACCGACGACATCCATCGCCAGGGCGAACTGCACGCCTATTTCCTGCGTTCGCCGCACGCCCACGCCACGGTCAAGTCGATCAGTACCGCGGGCGCAATGGGGCCCGACGTCGTGGCGATCTACACCGGCGCCGACATGGCGGCCGACAAGGTCGGCTCCCTGCCCTGCGGCTGGACGGTCACCGACCGTCATGGCCAGCCGCACAAGGCGCCGCCGCATTTCCCGCTGGTGCGTGACAAGGTGCGCTATGTCGGCGACCACGTCGCCGTGGTGATCGCCACCAGCCACGCCGCCGCCAAGGACGCGGCCGAGAAGATCGAGGTCGACTACGACGTGCTTCCGGCCAACGTCGACACCGGCAAGTACGCCAGCGCGCCGCAGCTTCATGCCGAGGCGCCAGGCAACCTCTGCTACGACTGGGTGCTGGGCGACGAGGCGGCGATCAAGCAGGCTTTCGCCGGCGCGGCGCATGTCGCCAAGCTGGACCTGGTCAACAACCGCCTGATCCCCAACGCGATGGAGCCGCGCGCCGCCATCGCCGAGTACGACAGCGGCACCGACGAGTACACCCTCTGGTCGACCAGCCAGAACCCGCACCTGCTGCGCCTGATCCTCTGCGCCTTCGTCATGGGCATCCCGGAGACCAAGCTTCGCGTTATCGCCCCGGACGTGGGCGGCGGCTTCGGCTCGAAGATCTATGCCTATGCCGAGGAGACGGTCTGCCTCTGGGCCTCGAAGAAGGTCGGCCGGCCGGTGCGCTGGACGGCCGAGCGCTCGGAATCCTTCCTCGCCGACGCGCACGGGCGTGACCACATCACGCACGTCGAGCTGGCGATGGACAAGGACGGCAAGTTCCTGGGCCTGAAGGTCGACACCATCGCCTCGATGGGCGCCTACCTGTCGAACTTCGCGACCTGCATCCCGACCTATCTCTACGCCACGCTGCTGGCCGGCCAGTACACGACGCCGGTGATCTACTGCAACGTCAAGGCGGTCTTCACCAACACCGCGCCGGTCGATGCCTATCGCGGCGCCGGACGGCCGGAGGCCACCTACCTGCTGGAGCGCATCGTCGAGATCGCGGCGCGCGAGATGAAGATGGATCCGGCCGAGCTGCGCCGGAAGAACTTCATCCAGCCGAGCCAGTTCCCCTATCAGACCCCCGTGGCGCTGGTCTATGACACCGGCAACTACGAGGCTTCGCTGAACGAAGCGCTGAAGCTGATCGACTACAAGAACTTCCCGGCCCGCAAGGCGGCCAGCAAGGCCAAGGGCAAGCTGCGCGGCATCGGCTTCTCCAGCTACATCGAGGCCTGCGGCATCGCCCCGTCGGCCGTGGTGGGATCGCTGGGCGCCGGCGTCGGCCTGTGGGAGTCGGCGCAGGTGCGCTTCAACGCCACCGGCACGGTGACGGTACTGACCGGCAGCCACGCACATGGCCAGGGTCACGAGACGACCTTCGCCCAGCTCGTGGCCGACCAGCTCGGCATCCCCTACGAGAACGTCGACGTGGTGCACGGCGACACCGGGCGCATCCCCATGGCGATGGGCACCTACGGCTCGCGTTCGCTCGCGGTCGGCGGCTCGGCCATCGTCCGGGCCTGCAACAAGGTGATCGAGAAGGGCAAGAAGATCGCCGCCCATCTGCTCGAGGCCTCGGTCGACGACATCGAGTTCAAGAACGGCAACTTCACCGTCGCCGGCACGGACAAGAGCAAGACCATGGCCGAGGTGGCCTTCACCGCCTACGTGCCGCACAAGTATCCGGCGGACCTGGAGCCCGGCCTCGACGAGACCGCGTTCTATGATCCGCTGAACTTCACCTATCCCGCCGGCACGCACATCGCCGAGGTCGAGGTCGACCCCGACACCGGCGTGACGACGATCGCCGACTGGGTGGCGGTGGACGACTTCGGGAATGTCATCAACCCGATGATCGTCGAGGGCCAGGTGCACGGCGGCATCGCCCAGGGCGTCGGCCAGGCACTGCTGGAGAACTGCGTCTACGACGCGGACTCCGGCCAGCTCCTGACTGGCAGCTACATGGACTACTGCATGCCGCGCGCCGACGACCTGCCGTCCTTCAAGGTCGGCATGACGATCAGCGCCTGCACGCACAATCCGCTGGGCGTGAAGGGTTGCGGCGAGGCCGGCGCCATCGCCGCCCCGCCGGCGCTGATGAACGCCATCACCGACGCACTCGGCGTCATGCACATGGACATGCCCGCCAGTCCCGAGAAGGTCTGGCGCGTCGCCCAGGGCAAGTAGCGGCGGCGAAGCAGGAGGCAACGACAATGTACGACTTCAACTATCACCGCCCGGGCAGCGTCGGCGACGCCGCCGCCGCCCTGGGCAAGGCCAGCGACGGCAAGCTGATGGCCGGCGGCATGACGCTGATCCCGACGCTCAAGCAGCGTCTGGCCCAGCCCTCCGACCTGGTCGATCTCGGCGGCATCGCCGAGCTGAAGGGCATCAAGGAGGAAGGCGGCAACCTGGTGATCGGCGCGATGACGCCGCACGCCGAGGTCGCGGCCTCTTCCGTGGTGAAGAGCAAGATCCCGGCGCTGGCGGCCCTGGCCGACGGCATCGGCGACCCGCAGGTCCGCAACCGCGGTACCATCGGCGGCTCGATCGCCAACAACGATCCGGCCGCCGACTATCCGGCCGCCTGCCTCGGCCTCGGTGCCACGATCAAGACGAACAAGCGGTCGATCCCGGCCGACGCCTTCTTCAAGGGCATGTTCGAGACGGCGCTCGAGGACGGCGAGATCATCACCGCGGTTTCCTTCCCGGTGCCCGCCAAGGCCGGCTATGCCAAGTTCCCGAACCCGGCCTCGCGCTACGCCATCGTCGGTGTCTTCGTCGCCAAGACCGGCTCCGGCGCGCGCGCGGCGGTGACCGGCGCGGCGCCTTGCGTCTTCCGCGACAAGGCGATCGAGGACGCGCTCTCGGGCAACTGGTCGGCCGACTCGATCAAGGGCTCCTCGGCCGCGGCGGGGTCGCTGAACAGCGACATCCACGCCTCGGGCGAGTATCGCGCCCACCTGATCGGCGTGATGGCCAAGCGGGCGGTCCAGGCCGCCGGCTAGCCGCGCCTGACAGGCGAAGGCCTGCGAAGGGCCCCCGGCGAAAGCCTGGGGCCCTTCTCTTTTTCTGCAACCCTTTGCCGTCCCGACGCGATTCCGTCGCATGCGGGCGCCAGAGCCGCTAGACTTTCGCCGACGACGCCATCGCGTATGGGGACCGCATGTCGCGCCGCTGGCTGCTGATCCTGGGCATACCGTTGCTGCTGGTCATCCTCGCGGCCGGTGCCCTGGTGCTCTTCCGCAAGGAAGCCGTCACCTGGCTGCTGCAGAAGCAGCTCGCCGAGGTCGGCTACCCCGAGGCCAGCTTCACCGTGGCCGAGGTCGGGCTCGGCGAGGTCACGCTGACCGACGTCGCCGTCGGGCCAGCCAGGGCGGCGCGCGTGGTCGCCAGCTTCTCGCCGGCCGAGGTCATCAGCGGCAAGCTCAAAGGCGCGACGGTCACCGACCTGGTGGTGGCGATCGACCTGACCGGCGCCGGCCCCGTGCTGCCGGGGCTGGGCCAGCCGGCGCCCCTGACCGGCACCGGCACGCCCCCGGCGCCCAGCCAGGGCTTCGACTTCGATGCGCTGCCGCCGCTGACCCTGGTCAATGCCAGAATCACCGCCGACACGCTCATCGGCCCGGCGGACCTGACGCTGGACGGCAAGGTCACCTTCGCGGGCAAGGCGCCCAGCGGCAGTTTCGCGATGCAAGCCAAGGGCGCGCTGGGTGCCATCAAGGGATCGCTCGCCCTCACCCTGGAGGGGCAGGCCGTCATCACCGGCGGCGCGGTGCTGGAGAGCGGCTACCTGGACCTGCCGGGTGGCCAGATCCAGGGTCTGGCCGGCGAGGTCGACTTCCGCGTTGGCGGCGATCAGCCGCCGCGCCTGCGCAGCGAGCTGTCGCTGACCTCGATCGAGGTGAAGAACAAGCTCTTCGACACCGCCGACCTGCTGGTGGTGCTGGAGGACGGGCAATTCCTGGCCCAGGGCAAGCTGCTCTCGCCCGACCGCAAGGCCGAGGCCACCTTCAAGGCGACCGCCGATCGGCTGCTGACCGAGCCCAAGGTACAGAGCGAAGCGGCTCTCAGGCTGCAGGCCGGTGCCGCGCTCTGGCCCCTGCTCGGCCTCGATCAGCCAAGTGCCGGCGAGCTGCGCCTGCGATTCAAGGGTGACGGCACGCTGCAGCCGATTGACAAGCTCGAGGTCGCCAAGGGCGGCATACCCGGCTGGCTGGCCGGCGGCAACACCAAGGGGCGGCTGGACCTGGAGTTCGTCGACCTGGCTTTCCCGGGCGCCTTCGAGGGCATGAACGGCCAGCTCGTCGTCGACTGGGGCCTGCTGCAGGGCCTGATCGTCGCCGGCCTGCCGCAGGACGCCAGGCTGGCGGTCACCCATTTCGAACCGACCTGGCTGACCGCCCTGGGCATTCCTGACGATACCGCACTGGCGCTGGCCCCGGGCGCGACGCTCAGTGCGCCGGCCGAGGCGGCGGCCGACCCGCGCATCTACCTGCAGCCCAGCGCGGAAGGGCACCTGCTGGACCTCGCCGGCACCTTCCGGCTAGAGGCGGCCTCCGGCCCACGCGCCGCCATCGCCGGGGTCCTGACCGCCGACCTTTCGCCGCGCTTCAAGATCGCCGCGCTGGCGATTCAGGGTCTGGCGATCCAGGCACAGGAAGTGCCGGCCGACGGCCACGTCATCGGCAGCCTGAGGATCGGCGGCGACCTGAACGGCGACCTGCAGCGCATGGAGGGTCCCCTGGCGCTGCAGCTCAGCCTGCTGAGCACCGAGATCGGCGACTATCCGGTCCACGACCTCGCCATAGCCGGCACCTTCGGTGCGGTGCTGAGCGGATCCGACCTCGTGCTGACGCTGCAGGAGCCGGGGACCGTATCGGCCTCGCAGGTCGAGCAGGGCGAAGGCGGCAGCGGCATGCTGCCGGACGGCGCCAAGGGCAGCATCGAGGCCAGCACCGTCACCTTCGACTGGAGCGGCGAGGCCTTCAAGATCAGCCATGACACGCTGTTCAAGATGGGGCAGCAGCGCCTCGCCGTCGGCGCCGCCAGCTCGGCCGTGCCGGTGACCGGCAACTTCGGGCTGATCCACCTGATCGGCGAGACCACGCCGGACTTCGACTACATCGGCACGATGAACATCACGGACGCCGATGTCGCGCTGCCGGGCTATGGCCTGATGCTGGGCGGCACCACGATCGACTACATCTTCACCGCGCCGGGCATCGACACGCCGCCGTCCAAGATCACCATCGCCAGCGGCGCCGTGACCACGGCGATCGGCACGGTCAGCGGCATGGCACTGACCGCCGAGATGGTGGAGACCGAGACCACGACGACCCTGACCGGCAAGGGCCGCGGCCCCGGGGGCCAGGGCGGCCTCTCGGTCAAGCTCACCGACGACGACATCACCGGCAAGGGCGGCGTCGCCATCGACTGGGGGCCCGTCACCTTCAAGGCGAACGGCACGCAGCCCGGATCGCTGCTGAACTACTTCGGCGACTTCAAGAAGTTTTCGGGAACACTGCGCGTGCAGTTGAACTTCGCCTGGACCGCCACGTCCGACTCCAGCCTTGCGACCATCACCGTCGGCGACGCCTCGTTCGAACACCCGCAGGCCAAGGTGGAGGGGCTGAACACCAAGATCACCTTCAACCGCCTCTCGCGCCTCTCGACCCTGCCGAACCAGCAGGTCACCGCGAAGAAGGTCGACATCGGCCTTCCGCTGACCGACGTGACCGGCAAGTTCCAGATCGATGCCGGCAAGTCCTCGATCTATACCTTCAGCGACCTGGCCTTCACGCTGGCCGGCGGGCGCCTCAGCATGGCCAAGCTCAGGGTCGATCCCCGCGCCGACAAGGTCGAGTCGTCGGTCGAGGTGAAGGACCTCGACCTCGACAAGCTGATGCAGGCGCTGGGCGGCGGCGACCTGGCCATGGAAGGCAAGATGAGCGGCCGCATCCCCTTCTCCTACGCGCCCTCGGACGAGACGGTCATCATCACCGACGCGCACCTCGCCAATACCACGCCGGGCGCCATCCGCTACGGCAAGCCGGGCACGGCCGAGTTGCGCAGCGGCGGCGACGAGAACTTCACCCTGGCGCTGGAGGCCCTGGAGAACTTTCAATTCACCACCTTCGATTTGACCATCAACAAGGCGGCCGACGGCAAGGCGCGCCTCGGCATGGTCCTGGAAGGCAAGAATCCCGAGGTGCTCGACGGATTTCCCTTCCGGATCAACATCAACCTGCAGACCGATCTGACCCAGGTCCTGGCCGCCGTGCGCGAGGGCTATCGCCTGAATCCAGACCTCTTCAAGGGCGGCTGGACCTTCAACTAGGGAGGATTTCCCGCTCCGCCCCGTAACATGGCCCATGATCGCTGCTTGCCGAACGAGCGGCGGGTAGCGCACCATGAAACCCGACCCGCTGTGGGGTCGGGGAGAGGACCATGCGAGACCAGATTCCTCAGGCAGAGGTGGTGGCGCCGATGACGAGCCAGGGCCGCAGGGTCCAGGGTCTCGCGCCCCTGCTGATGGTGGCCGGCCTTGCCGCCGCGGCCTGCACGCCGACCGTGCAGCTGCAGGCACCGAAGGACCCGATCACCATCAACCTGAACATCCAGGCCGATGTCCGCGTGAAAATCGAAGAAGCCGCGCAGAAGGACATCGACGCGAACCCCGACATCTTCGGCGACTGAATGGCCATGAGCATGAACCAGAACACCCTCACCCGCCGCACCCTGATCGCCGCCCTGGCGGCCGCGCCGCTGCTGGCCGCGGTCCCCCGCGCGAGCTGGGCCGCGTCCCTCAACGACCTGCTGCGCCAGGGCAAGATCGGCGAGCGCTTCGACGGCTACGTCCAGGCGCGCGATGGCTCGGCCCAGGGCACCGTCGACCAGGTGAACGCCAAGCGCCGCGAGCTCTATCAGAAGCGCGCCGGCGAGACCGGCCAGACCGCCGACGTGGTCGGCCGGGTCTACGCCGCCGAGATCTACAAGAAGGCCGATCCCGGCACCTGGTTCCTGCTGGAAAACGGCCAGTGGGTGCAGAAGTAACCGCGGCCTGACCGCCCGCCCGGCTCCCGTCCCGCCTTATTCCGCCAGATGACAGGCGACCAGGTGCGCCCGGCCGGGCGCGCCCAGGTCGCGCAGCGACGGCCGCTCCACCCGGCAGCGTTCCACCGCCAGCGGGCAGCGCGGGTGGAAGGCGCAACCGGCGGGCGGATTCTCCGGGTCCGGCGGCTCGCCCGACAGCACGACGGCCGGCCGGCGGCGCTCGACCTCGGGTTCGGGGATCGCGCCGATCAGCGCCTGGGTATAGGGGTGCTTCGGCGCGCGATAGAGTTCGCGCGCGCCAGCCAGTTCGACGAAGCGACCGAGGTACATGACCGCGACGCGATCGCTGACATGCTCGACCACCGCCAGGTCGTGCGAGATGAAGAGGTAGGACAGCCCCATCGCGCGCTTGAGGTCGAGCAGCAGGTTCAGCACCTGCGACTGCACTGAAACGTCGAGCGCCGAGACCGGCTCGTCCGCCACCACCAGCCGCGGCGAAAGCGCGAGCGCCCGGGCGATGCCGATGCGCTGGCGCTGGCCGCCGGAAAACTCGTGCGGATAGCGTCGCGCCGCGGCCGCCGGCAAACCGACCAGGTCGAGCAGCTCGGCCACCCGCCGCCGCCGCGCTGCGCGGTCGCCCTGGCGGTGCACCGCCAGCGGCTCGGCCAGGATGCGCCCCACCGACTGGCGCGGATCGAGCGAGGCATAGGGGTCCTGGAAGACGATCTGCAATGACCGGCGCCGGGCGCGCAGCGCCGCCGGGCCGAGGCTGCGCAGGTCCTCGCCCTCGAAGGCGAGGCTGCCGGCGTCGGCTTCGATCAGGCGCAGCACCAGCCGGCCCAGCGTGGACTTGCCGCAGCCGGACTCGCCGACGATGCCCAGCGTTTCCCCGGCGGCAAGCGTGAAGTCCACGCCGTTCACCGCCTGCACCCGTCGCCCGCCCTTCAGCGGAAAGTGCTTCACCAGGCCCGCGACCTCCAGCAGCGCGCTCATGGCACGGGATTCCAGCAGGCGGCGGCACGGTCCGGTGCGGCGCGGTCGGCATCGAGCGGCGGGCGCTCGGCGGCGCAGCGCGGCAGGCGGCGCGGGCAGCGCTCGGCGAAGGCGCAGCCCACGCCGCGCGCGCCAGGCGGCGGCACCTGCCCGGCTATGGCCGGCAGGCACTCCTGCGGCCGCGCCAGACGGGGGCGCGAGGCGAGCAGACCGGCCGTGTAGGGATGACGCGGCTGGCGGAACAGTGCCGCGGCCGGTGCCCGCTCGACGATGCGGCCGGCGTACATGACGCAGACCCGCCGGCAGACCTGTGCCACCACGCCAAGGTCGTGGGTGATCAGCAGCATGCCCATCCCGAGGTCGCGCTGCAGGTCGGCCAGCAGGGCCAGGATCTGCGCCTGAATGGTGACGTCCAGCGCGGTGGTCGGCTCGTCGGCGATCAGCAGGCGCGGGCGGCAGGCCAGCGCCATGGCGATCATCGCCCGCTGGCGCAGTCCGCCGGAGAGCTGGTGGGGGTAGAGCCGTCGGCGCAGTTCCGGCGAGCCGACGCCGACCTGACGCAGCAGCGCGACGGTTTCCGCCGCGGCCGCCCGGCGTCCCAGGCCGCGATGCAGGCGCAGCGCCTCGGCGATCTGCCAGCCGACCGTGAAGGTCGGATTGAGGCTGGTCATCGGCTCCTGGAAGACCATGCCGATGGCATCGCCGCGCACCTCGCGCAGGGCGCGCGGCGGCAGGCGCGTCAGCTCCCGCCCCTCGAAGCGGATCGAGCCACCGGCCAGCAGCGATGGCGGGCTCGGCAGCAGGCGCAGCACCGACATGGCGGTGACCGACTTGCCGCAGCCGGACTCGCCGACCAGGCCCAAGGTCTCGCCCCGCTCGATGGCGAAGCTGACGTCCTCGACCACCGCCAGGCTGCCACCCTCCGCGTCGCGGAAACAGACGGTCAGCCCCTCGACGGCGAGCAGCGGCGCGGCCGCCTCGCTCACCCGAAGACCAGCCGCGGGAAGTAGAAGCCCACGGCCCAGTTCGGCATGTCGACGATCTCGCTGATCCGCAGGTCGCCGCAGACGCTGCAGAGCATGTAGGCCTCGACCGGCTGCAGGCCCTGGGTACGGCACAGCAGGTCGATCATTCCGCTGACCGCATCGCGGGCCGCCTGCATCAGGTCGGGCCCGATGCCGGTGGTCACCTCGTAGCCCTTGGCGTCGAGATGACGCGCCACGGGTCCCGGCGTGGTGAAGCGCGGGAAGGCGCCGGCCTGACCCTTCAGCAGGTCGAAGCGCAGTGCCACGGACATCGGGCTCTCGATCGCGGTGCCGCAGACCTCGCCGTCGCCCTGCGCCGCGTGGGTGTCACCGATGGAGAAGAGCGCGCCCGCCACCTCGACCGGCAGGTAGAGCTCGCTGCCGGCGGCGAGGTCGCGGATATCCATGTTGCCGCCGACACGGCGCGGCGGCACCACGGAATGGCGGCCGGGCTCGGCCGGCGCCAGGCCGACCGTGCCGGCAAAGGGCTTCAGCGGCACCCGCCCGCCAGGCCCGAAGGCGGCTGGCGCGAGGCTGGCACTGTCGTAGCGCCAGATGTGCAGCGCCGGCTCCTTGAACTGGTCGGCCAGCAGGCCGAAGCCAGGAATGTTCGCCGTCCAGCCCCAGCCCGAGGGGCCGAAGTGCAGCAGCGTCACCTTCAAGAGGTCGCCCGGCTCCGCCCCCTCGACGAAGACGGGGCCCGTGGTTGGGTTGACCTTGCCGAAGTCGAGCCGCCCCAGGTCGGCCAGCGTCGAGCCCGCGTCGAGCTGGCCGCCGGAGGAATCGACGGTATGGAACTCCACCTCGGCGCCCGGCGCGACCGTCAGGACGGGTGGGATCGAGCGATCCCACCCGAAGTGATGGTGGCCGTGGTGGATGGTATGGCGATGCGCGGCCATGACGCTGCCCGCCCTACTTCGCGTCGTCCACCCAGACGTAGTCGTAGTGCACCGGGATGTGGACCGGGTCGACGAAGAGCGCGTCCTCGCCCTTCACCCGCGCCGAATGCATGGTGAAGCGCTGCTCGTTGAACACCGGCACCCAGGGCGCATCGGCCATCAGCGTGGTGAAGATCTTGCCCCACATCTGGGCCCGCTCGGCCGCCTTGGCCGGATCGGTCATGGCGTCGGCCTTGGCGGCCTCGGCGTCCAGCGTCTCGTTGCAGTACCAGGACCAGTTCCAGCCACCCTGCACCGCGCCGCCGCAGCCCAGGATCGGGCCATAGAAGTTCGAGGGATCCGGGAAGTCGGCGATCCAGGCCATGCCGCCCGACCAGATCATCGGCGCGGTGCCGTCGCCGCCGGCCTGAATCACCGCCGACTGCGCCAGGGTCTTCAGGTCCGCCTTGATGCCGACCGCGGCGAGGTCCTGCTGGATCGCCTGGGCGATTCGCGGGTTGGGATCGGTATTGTTGGCATAGAGCTCGGTGGTGAAGCCGTCGGGGAAGCCGGCCTCGGCCAGCAGCGCCTTGGCCGCCGCCGGATCGTAGCCGTAGCCGGCGTAGCCGGTGTCGTAGCCCGGCATGGAGGGCGGCAGCGGCTGGTTCGCCGGCACCGCCCGGTTGTTGATCAGCTTGACGATGCGATCCTTGTTCACCGCCATGTTGATGGCCTGGCGGACCTTCACATTGTCCAGCGGCTTGATGTTCACGTTCAACGTGACATAGCCGGTGTGGAGCTGGCCGCCCTCGACGATCAGACCGGCGTTCGCGGGATCGTTCTTCACTTCCAGGAACTGCGCCGGCGGGATGCCGTCGCCCAGGATGTCGACCTCGCCGTTCTTCAGGCGCAGCAGTGCGACCGAGGGCTCCTGCCCGATCTCGACGACGAAGCGATCGAGGTGCGGGACATTGGGCTTCCAGTAGTCGGCGTTGCGCTCGAACACCAGGCGCTGGCCCAGGGTCCACTCGGTGAGCTTGAAGGCGCCGTTGCCGACCGGCGCCTTGCCGAAGTCGGCGCCGGCCTTCTCCACCTCCTCCTTGGGCACGGGGAAGGAGAAGTTGATCGCCATGACGTGCAGGAAGGTGGCATCCGGCCGCGTCAGCTCGAAGCGCACGGTCTGCGGGTCGACCACGACGATGCCGTCCATCTGCGGCTTGGCGCCGCTCACTGCCTCGTCGAAGCCCTTGATCGAGGCGAAGAAGCCGGCGCCCGGGCTCTGCGTCGCCGGATTCACCACCCGCTCGATCGAGTACTTCACGTCCTCGGCCGTCACCTGGCGGCCGTTGGTGAACCTGGACTCCTTGCGCAGGTGAAAGGTGAAGACCGTGCCGTCGGGAGAAATCTCGTAGCTCTCGGCGAGGTCGGGCACCAGCTCCGTGGTGCCGGGCTTGTAGTCCATCAACCCGTCGAACAGGCTCTTGATCAGCGACCAGTTCTGCCAGTCGTAGCCGATGGCCGGGTCGAGCGTCGAGACGTCGTCCTTGTAGGTCAGCACGATCTGGCCACCCTGCTTCGGCTCGGCCGCCTGCACGGCGCCACTGGCCAGCAGCAGCGCCGCGGCCGAGGCGAGAAGGATGCGCTTGAGGCTCGTCATGTGAAGGCTCCCGTTGCTTGCCCGTTGTTGCCCGCCACGTCGGTGGCTGGTCATTTCGTCAGCCGTACCCTTGGATCGACCAGCGGCGCGATCAGGTCGGCGAGGAGGTTGCCGAGGACGATGGCCACCGCCGCCGTCAGGTTGACCCCCATGATGATCGGGATGTCGATCACCTGGATCGCCTGCCACGCCAACTGGCCGATGCCGGGCCAGCCGAAGACCGATTCAACCACGACCGCGCCGCTCATGAAAATCCCGATGTCGAGGCCGATCATGGCGACCACCGGCAGCAGGGCGTTGCGCAGCGCATGCACCAGCACGACACGGCGCTCGCCCACGCCCTTGGCGCGGGCGGTTCGCACGTAGTCCTGCCGCAGTACGTCGACCATCGAGGAACGGGTGACCCTGGCGTACCAGCCGCCGCCCCCGAGGCCCAAGGCCAGCGCCGGCAGCACGACGTGGCCCAGCGTGCCATAGCCGCTCATCGGAAAGAGGCCGGCGGAATAGGCGAAGAGATAGAACAGCAGGATCGCCACCAGGAACTGCGGCGCCGAGACGCCGACGAACGACAGCGTCATCACCAGCCGGTCGACGGCGCCGCCGCGCCGCGTCGCCGCCCAGATGCCGGCGGTGAGGCCGATCAGCAGCTCGAAGAGGATGGCGGCGCCCATGAGCTGCAGCGTCGCCGGCAGGCGGCTCCAGATCAGCGTCGCGACCTCGGTCTTCTGCTGGTAGGAGCGGCCGAGGTCGCCCTGCACCAGCCGGCCCAGGTAGGCCAGGTACTGCTCGGCCAGCGGCCGGTCGAGGCCGAGCTGGTGGCGGATCTGCTCGACCGTCTCGGGTGTCGCGCTGCGCCCGGCGATCATGCGCACCGGATCGGCCGGCACCAGGAAGGCCAGCGCGAAGGTGACCAGACTGACGCCGACCAGGATCAGCAGGGTCTGGCCCAGGCGGCCGGCGATGAAGCGCAGCATCAGCGCCGTCCCCGCTGCGTCGGGTCCAACGCGTCGCGCAGCGCGTCGCCCAGCAGGTTGAAGGCCAGCGCCAGGACCAGCACCAGCCCGCCCGGGATGAAGACCAGCCAGGGCGCGTTGAGGAAATAGGACTGGCTTTCATAGATGATGTTGCCCCAGGAGGGCGTCGGCGGCCGCACGCCGACCCCGAGGTACGAGAGCGTCGCCTCCAGCAGTACCGTCGTCGCCACCCCCAGCGTCGCCCAGACCAGGATGGTCGGCAGCAGGTGCGGCAGCACGTGGGACAGCAGGATGCGCAGGCTGCCGGCGCCGATGGCGCGCGCCGCCTCGACGTACTCGCGCTCGGCGAGGCTGGTGGTCTGGGTATAGACCACCCGCGCGATCTGCACCCAGTTGACCAGGGCGATGACCAGGGCGACGATCAGCAGGCTGGGGCTGAAGATCGCGGCCAGCGCGATCGCCAGCAGCAGCGCCGGGAACGCCATCATCAGGTCGGTGAAGCGCATGATCGCCGCGCCGAGCCAGCCGCGGTAGTAGCCGGCCAGCACGCCCAGCAGCGTGCCGACCAGCACGGCGACGCCGTTCGCCAGCACACCGATCAGCAGGCTGGTGCGCGCCCCGAACAGCAGGCGCGACAGCAGGTCCCGCCCCAGCAGGTCGGTGCCGAGCCAGTAGACCGGACCCGGCGGTAGTGGCGCGCCCTCCAGGGTGAGGCCGTCGAAGAACTGCTCGGCCGGGTCGAAGGGCGCCAGCCAGGGCGCGAAGATCGCGGCCAGCACCAGCAGCAGGATCACCAGGCCCGAGGCCACGGCGGTCTTGTTGCGACGGAGGCGACGGAAGGACTTCGGCATGGGACGGACGCGCCTAGGCTTGGCCAGCGGCCCGGCGCGGTCAAGGCGTAAGCCCGCGGCGCCGGCCTGTAGTAGTATCCCGCTAGTCAGCCGGTGGCCAACACCGCGGCATCGGGGAGGATCGGACGCATGAAGTACGTGGTCGCCATCATCCGCAGCAATGCGATGGGCCAGGTCCGCGAGGCGCTCGCCGCCTGCGGGGTCGAGGAGCTGGCCGCCCAGCGCATCGAGCGCTACGGCCTGCAGGAGCGCCATACCGAAGTCTATCGCGGCGAGGTCTACGAGGTGCCCTACATCCGCAAGACCAAGGTCGAGTTCGCCGTGCCGGACCGGCAGCTCGATCCGGCGGTCAGGGCGCTGCGCGAGGCCGCCACCAGCGGGCAGAGCGGCGACGGGCGCATCTTCATCATGGACATCGACCGGGGCATCCAGATCAGCAGCGGCAAGCAGCTGGCCGAGGCCTGACGGCCCACTTGCCGCGCCCCCTTGGGTTTGGGAAATCCGGAGCTACCTTGTAGGCTCACGCCCAATCCCTTGTCCCCTGGAGCGCCCCTGTCCCATGCCCACCCCCCTGCCCGCCTCGGTCGACGAGGTGCTGAGCCTGCTGCAGCGCGGCAACTACGTCTCCGACCGGGCGCTGGCCACGGTCCTGTTCCTGGCGCTGAAGCGCGGCCGGCCCTTGTTCCTGGAGGGCGAGGCCGGTGTCGGCAAGACCGAGATCGCCCGGGTCCTGGCCGAGACGCTGGACCGCAAGCTGGTGCGCCTGCAGTGCTACGAGGGCCTGGACGTCTCCGCCGCGGTCTATGAGT
Source organism: Pseudomonadota bacterium (assembly GCA_029781795.1). Taxonomy (GTDB): domain Bacteria; phylum Pseudomonadota; class Alphaproteobacteria; order Kiloniellales; family JACOMY01; genus JAKOWB01. The sequence continues at coordinate 24,802 of JAKOWB010000104.1, forward strand.
GGAACTACCCGCGCCAGATGCTGGAGATCCGCCTGGCCGAGGCCGCCGGCGAGCACGACAAGGACCGCCTGGCGGCCGACGTCTTCCAGCGCCGCTTCCTGGTCGAGCGACCGCTGCTGCAGGCCCTGGCGCCGGACGACCGCGGCCCGCCGGTGCTGCTGATCGACGAGCTGGACCGCACCGACGAGCCCTTCGAGGCCTTCCTGCTGGAACTGCTGTCGGACTACCAGGTGACCGTGCCCGAGCTCGGCACCATCAAGGCGCCGGCGCCGCCGATCGTGGTCATCACCTCGAACCGCACGCGCGAGATCCACGACGCGCTGAAGCGGCGCTGCTTCTACCATTGGGTCGGCTATCCCGACGCGGCGCGCGAGCGCGCCATCCTGGCCGCCAAGGCGCCGGGGGTGGGCGAGCGCCTCTCGGCCGAAGTGGTGGCCTTCGTCCAGCGCCTGCGCCGACGCGAGCTCTACAAGCTGCCCGGCATCGCCGAGACGCTGGACTGGGCCGAGGCACTGACCCAGCTCGACAAGGTGGCGCTGGATGCCGAGGCGGTGGATTCCACCCTCGGCGTGCTGCTGAAGTACCAGGACGACATCGCGCGCATCCAGGGCAGCGAGGCGGCCAAGCTGCTGGACGAGGTGAAGCGCGAGATGGCGACCGTGGGCTGAGGCGGCGATGGTCGAGCCCTTCGCCGACATCCCGCGCCTCGCCGAGCCCGGGCCGCCGCCCGCCGGGCGCCTGGCCGAGAACATCCTGGCCTTCGCCCGCACGCTGCGCGCCGCCGGACTGCCGGTCGGGCCGGGCCGCGTGCTGGAGGGCGTGGCGGCCGTGGAGGCCGTGGGCATCCGGCGGCGCGACGACCTCTATTGGGCGCTCAACGCCGTCTTCGTGAACCGGCGCGACCAGCAGGAGCTCTTCGACCAGGCCTTCCACGTCTTCTGGCGCAATCCCAAGCTGATCGACCGCATGCGGGCGCTGTTCCTGCCGACGGTCACGCCGCTGTTCGAGAACGAGGCGGAGGAGCAGCGCGAGATCAACCGCCGCCTCGCCGATGTTCTGTCCGGCGGGCAGTCCGAGCAGGCCGGCGGCGAGGAGCAGGAGGAGCAGGTCGAGCTCGACGCCGTGCTGACCTACTCCGATCGCGAGCTGCTGCAGTCCAAGGACTTCGAGACCATGAGCCAGGCGGAGATGGCCGACGCCAAGGACGCCCTGGCACGGCTGACCCTGCCACTCGGCCTGGTGCGCACGCGCCGCTTCCGCGCCGACAACCGCGGCCGCCAGGCCGACCCCCGGCGCACGCTGCGCGCCGCCCTGCGCGGCGGCAGCGACACCATCCCCCTGCAGTGGAAGACGCGGCGCATGAGGCCCCCGCCGCTGGTGGTGCTCTGCGACATCTCCGGCTCGATGGGCCGCTACTCGCGGATGCTGCTGCACTTCCTGCACGCGCTGACCAACGACCGCGACCGCGTCTCGACGTTCCTCTTCGGCACAAGACTGACGAACATCACCCGCGCGCTGCGCAACCGCGACGTCGACCTGGCGCTCGACAAGGTGGCAACGACCGTGCCGGACTGGGACGGCGGCACACGCATCGGCCACTGCCTGGCCGACTTCAACCGCCTCTGGGCGCGGCGCGTGCTGGCGCAGGGCGCGGTGGTGCTGCTGATCACCGACGGCCTGGACCGCGAGGGCGCGGCCGGCCTGACGGAGGAGATGGAGCGGTTGCACAAGTCCTGCCGCCGGCTGATCTGGCTCAACCCGCTCTTGCGCTACGATGGCTATGCTCCCAAGTCGCAGGGAGCGCGGGCGATCCTGCCGCAGGTGGACGAGTTCCGGCCGGTGCACAACCTGGACAGCCTCAAGGAGCTGGCAGCGGCATTGAGCCGTCCGGCGCCGCCGCGCCTGCTGGCGAGCCGCGACTGGAGCGTGGAGGGACGACGATGAGCGATGCCACGGAAGATGTCTTGGGCGTCGCCGGCGCGTGGCTGGCGGCGGGCCGCAAGGTGGCGCTGGCGACGGTGGTGGAGACCTGGGGCTCCAGCCCCCGCCCGGTCGGCAGCCAGCTCGCGGTCGACCAGGAGAACCGCATGGTGGGTTCGGTTTCCGGCGGCTGTATCGAGGGCGCGGTGATCCACGAGGCGCAGGCCATCATGGCCGGCGCGCCGCCCAAGCTGCTGACCTTCGGCGTCAGCGACGAGGAGGCCTGGTCGGTCGGCTTGGCCTGCGGCGGCAAGATCGCCGTCTTCGTCGAGGCGCTGGAGGGATGAAATCCGCCGTCTTCCAGGCGCTGCAGGCGGCGCGCGCCGCCAAGCAGCCTGCGGTCCTGGCGACCGACCTCAAGAGCGGCCGGCAGCTCCTGATCGGCGGCGACGGCGAGCGACTGGCCGGCGAGCTCTCGCTCAACGAGGACCTAGCCGAGGTGGCGCAGCAGGCGCTGGCCGAGGACCGCAGCGCCATGGATCCGGACCGCGGCCTTTTCATCCAAGTCTTCAACCCGCCGCTGCGCCTCGTCGTCGTCGGCGCGGTGCACATCGCCCAGGCCCTGGTGCCGATGGCGCAGACCCTGGGCTATGGCGTCACCGTGGTCGATCCGCGCCGCGCCTGGGCCAGCGCCGAGCGCTTCCCCGGCATCCAGTTGACGCACGACTGGCCGGACGAGGCGCTGGCGGCCCTGAAGCCAGACCGGCGCACCGCCATCGTCGCGCTGACCCACGATCCCAAGCTGGACGATCCGGCGCTGACCCTGGCGCTGCGCTCGCCGGCCTTCTACATCGGCGCGCTCGGCTCGCGGAAGACGCACGAGAAGCGGCGCCAGCGCCTGGCCGAGGCCGGCGTGGGCGAAGCCGCCTTCGCCCGCATCGACGGTCCCATCGGCCTCGCCATCGGCGCCAAGTCGCCGGCCGAGATCGCGCTCTCCATCCTGGCCAAGATCACCCAGGTGCGGCGCGGCGCAGCCGACCTGAAGCCGGTCGACGAATGATCTTCGGGCCGACGCCGCTGAACGAGGCCGAGGGCGCCATCCTGGCGCACGGGCTGCAGCGGCCCGGCCTGGTGTTCAAGAAGGGCCGCAAGCTCTCGGCCGAGGATATCGCCGCCCTGAAGGCGGCCGGCGTGGCCAGCGTCATCGCCGCGCGGCTGGAGCCGGGCGACGTGGGCGAGGACGCCGCCGCCTCGGCCATCGCCGCCGCGGCGCTGGGCCCCGGCCTCACCATGAGCGCCGCCTTCACCGGGCGCTGCAACCTCATCGCCCAGGTGCGCGGGCTGCTGCTGCTGGACCGCGCCCGCGTCGACGCGCTGAACGAGCTGGACGAGGCCATCACCCTCGCCACCCTGGCGCCGCACGAGATCGTCGAGCCGCGGCAGATGGCGGCGACGGTGAAGATCATTCCCTTCGCCGCGCCCGAGGCGGCGGTGGAGCGCGCCGTCGCCCTGGCCGGCGCGCCGGCGCCGCTGCTCAGCGTCGCCCCCTTCCGGCCGAAGCGCGTCGGCCTGGTGCAGACCACGCTGCCGGGCCTCAAGCCCTCGATCCTCGACAAGACGCTGGAGGCGACCAACCGCCGCCTCGCCGCGCTCGACTGCCCGCCGGCCGAGGAGCGCCGCGTGCCGCACGAGCCCGCCGCCATCGCCGCCGCGCTGCGCGAGCTGGCGCACAACGACATCCTCCTGGTCTCCGGCGCCTCGGCCAACGTCGACCGCCGCGACGTGGTGCCGGAAGGCATCGTCGCCGTCGGCGGCACCGTGCTGCACTTCGGCATGCCGGTCGATCCCGGCAACCTGATCCTGCTGGCC
>JAKOWB010000138.1 GCA_029781795.1 Pseudomonadota bacterium
GTCGGCTTGCCGACCGCGCGGCCGTCGGCGCTGAGCGGGAAGCGCAGCAGGCCGACGTAGGTGTCGATCAGATAGAGCCACTTGCCGTCGGGGCTGAAGGCCATGCCGTTGCCGGTGCCGAGGCCATAGTGCCGCCGCTTCACCTGGCCGGCGGCGTTCAGCCGGTATAGCGCCCCCTCGGGCTGGTGCTTCTTGTGGATCGAGGCGAACCAGAAGCGCCCGGCGGCATCGACCCGCCCGTCGTTCAAGAGGTGCGTTGCCTTGCCCGCTTCCGGATGGTGGATGGCGACCTGCAGCCCGGTCTCGACGTTGAGCCAGGAGACGCCGAGCGAATGCGCCGTGGCGACGAACCAGGGATAGCGCGCGCGGGCGATGGCATGGACCTTCTGCGCCAGCTTGCGCACCGTCACCGCGCCGCTGGCGGGGTCGTAGCTGCAGAGCTCGGCGTCGAAGATGTCGAGCCACCAGAGGCGCCGGCTGTCGGGGCACCAGAGGGGCCCCTCGCCCAGCACGTCCTGGCGCCGCACCACGGCCTCGGCCCGCCACGCGCTGCTCACGCGATCCCCGCCTCCTCCCGTTCAGCCTGCGAGACTAGATCGACGTTACTCGTGAGTAAAGTGGTCTTTACCGCGCCGTTCAGGCATCCTGGCGCCATGGCAACGCGCAAGACAGAGAAGCCCGCCGCCTTCACCCAGGCGGCGCTACAGGCCGAGCGGCGCGGCGCGATCCTTCGCCAGGCGGCTGCGGCCTTCAACCGCCAGGGCTTCGCCAACACCTCGATGGACGACGTGGCGCGCGAGCTGGCGATCACCAAGCCGACGCTCTACCGCTACTTCCCCTCCAAGCACGCCATCCTGCTGGCCTGCCACCAGCTCGCCATGAGCTATGCCGAGCGCGCCATGGCGGCGGCCGACGCGGCCCAACATGCGGAAGGGAGCGGTTCCGGACTCGAGCGCGCCCTGACCTTCGCGCGCGAGAACCTGCGCGGCCTGCTGGGCGAGCTCGGCACCTTCCCGGTGATCCTGGAGGTCGACTCGCTGCTGCCCGAGGACCGCCGCCAGGTGAAGGCGCGCCGCGACCGCATCAGCGCCTGGTTCCGCGCCACCCTGGCCGCCGGCATGCAGGACGGCTCGATCCGCCGCGGCGACCCGGCCCTGGTCGCGCTCTTCTGCTTCGGCGTCTTCAACTGGGTCCCGGTCTGGTACCGCGCCGGCGGCCCCAGCACCCCGGACGAAATCGTGGCGAGTTACCTGGAGCT
>JAKOWB010000149.1 GCA_029781795.1 Pseudomonadota bacterium
CTGACCGCGTCGTCGGCGTGGTCCAGGTCGGCCTGGAAGACGCCGAGGTCGCCGCCCGCCATGAAGGCCCGCCCGGCGCCGCGCAGCAGCACGCAGCGCACCGCGGAGTCCTCGGCACGCCTGAGGCCGGCCAGCAGGTCGACAGCCAGGCGCTCGTCTATGGCATTGAGCGTCTCCGGCCGGTTGAAGGTCAGGGTCAGCAGGCCGTCGGAGAGGTCCTGCAGCACGGCGGGCTCGCTCATCTGACCCTCCCCAGCGCCTGCCACTCGGCGGCGCTCATGGCCGCGAGATAGTTGAAGGTACCGCCGGCCTGCAGGCGGTCGCCGCCGTCCAGCGCCACGTCCTCGCCGGTGAGGAAGGCGCTGGCATCGGACAGCAGGAAGGCGGCGAGGTTCGCCAGCTCTTCCGGCCGGCCCGGCCGGCCCAGCGGGTTGCGCGTCTCGAAGGTCTCGGCCCACTTCGGATCGGCGAAGAGCCGCCGCCAGGCGCCGTCGGTCGGAAAGGGCCCGGGCGAGAGGCAGTTGAGGCGGATGCGGTGCGGTCCCCACTCCACCGCGAGGCTCTGCGTCATGGCGCGCACCGCCGCCTTGCCCATCGCCGCCGGCACCACGAAGGCGCTGCCGGTCTCGGCCACGCTGCCGGTGATGGAGAGCACGGCGCCGGGGCGTCCGGCGGCGATCCAGCGCTTGCCGGCCTCCAGCGTCACATAGGCCGTACCCTGTGCCACGGTCGCCAGCACCGCGTCGAAGGCGCGCGGGCTCAGGGTCGCGGTGCGGGCGACGATGTTGGCCGCCGCGTTGTTGACCAGCAGGTCGAGATCGCCGATGCGGTCGAACAGCGCCGCCACGGCGACGGCGTCGCGGATGTCGCAGCTCTCGGCGCCGAGCCCCGCGTCCCGCGCGGCCCGCAGCTTCGCCGCGTCGCGGCCGCAGACCGTGACCGCCGCGCCCAGCTCCCCGCAGCGCCGCGCGATTGCCAGGCCCAGCCCGCCGCCGCCGCCGGTGACCAGCAGCCGCTTGCCCGCCAGCAGCGTTGGGCTGAAGGGCTCCATCTAGAGGCGCAGCACGCCGTAGCGCGGCTCGCCGATCGGCGCGTTCAGCGCGACCGAGATGGCGATGCCCAGCGCGTTGCGTGTGTCGGCCGGGTCGATGATGCCGTCGTCCCAGAGCTCCGAGGTGGCGTAGTAGGCGCTGGCCTGGTCGCTGTACTCGCGCTTGATCGGTGCCCAGATGGCATCGATCTCCGCCTGGCTCGGCACCTTGCCCTCGCGCTCGAGCTGCTTGACCTTGATCTCGGTCAGGGTGTTGGCCGCCTGGTCGG
>JAKOWB010000165.1 GCA_029781795.1 Pseudomonadota bacterium
GCCCCGGCGGCTCGGGAGACGCGCGGTGAAGTTCCGCCCGCGTCAGCCCGAGGAGCCGCAGATCGACCTGGTGCCGTTCATCGACGTGCTGCTGGTGATCCTGATCTTCCTGATGCTGACCACCACCTACAACCGGTTCACCGAGCTGCAGCTGACCCTGCCGGTGGCCAACGCCGACGCCGCGCACGACCGGCCCAAGGAAATCGTCGTCGCCGTGGCCGCCGACGGCCGCTACGCCGTCGACAAGCAGCCGCTGGCCGGGCGCAGCGCGGAGGCCGTGGCCGACGCCCTACGCGCCGCCCAGCCCGCGCCCGACACGGTGCTCATCATCAGCGCCGACGCCGCGGCCACGCACCAGGCGGTGGTCACCGCCATGGAGGCCGCGCGCCGCCTGGGCCTCACGCGCATCACCTTCGCGGCGCAGACGGGGCGATGACACCATGACAGAATGACCTCGCCGCTGCGCGGCTTGATGACGAAATGACTGGGGTATTCAGTCATGGCGCGCAGCGCCGTCATCGATGCCGCGCAGCGGCGAGGTCATTTCGTCATCGATCGATGCGCCACCACCCCATGGTCGAACACACCCTGCGCCAAGCCTGGCTGCAGCGCGGCCCGCTGGCTTGCGCGCTGTGGCCGCTGTCGCGGCTCTATGGCGCGCTGCTGGGCCTGCGCCACGCGCTGTACCGCGCCGGCGTGCTGAAAACCGAGCGCCTGCCGGTGCCGGTCATCGTGGTCGGCAACGTGATTGCCGGCGGCGCCGGCAAGACGCCCACCACCCTGGCCGTGGTGCAGCACCTGCAGGCGCAGGGCTGGCGCCCCGGCATCGTCTCGCGCGGCCATGGCCGCCGCACCAAGGACGTGCGCGAGGTCACGCCCGACGCCGACCCGCGCGACGTGGGCGACGAGCCGCTGCTGCTGCGCCGCCGCGCCCAGCTGCCGGTGGTGGTGGCCCGCCGCCGCGCCGCCGCCGGCCACGCCCTGCTGGCCGCCCACCCCGAGGTGGACGTGCTGGTGTGCGACGACGGCCTGCAGCACCGGGCCCTGGCGCGCGACGTGGAACTCGTGGTGTTCGACGCGCGCGGCACCGGCAACGGCTGGCTGCTGCCCGCCGGCCCCCTGCGCGAGCCCTGGCCGCGCCCGGCCGACCTGGTGCTGTGGACCGAGGCGCCGCCGGCCCCTGGCCCCACTCCCTCCCCCGCTGGGGCTGAAGGCCGCGGCTCCAGTTCCGCCAATGCGGAACTGGACGGCCTGAAGAGCGGCGGCGTCTCGCCGCCAGCACCGGGGCCGGGGTGGGGGCAAGCCCAGCCCGCCTTCACCGCCACCCGCCGCCTGGCCGACCACGCCCTGCGCGCCGACGGCAGCGCCGTGCCGCTGCGCACGCTGCAGGGCAGGCCGCTCACCGCCGTGGCCGGCATCGCGCGGCCCCAGGCCTTCTTCGGCCTGCTGCGCCAGGCCGGGCTGACGCTGGCGCACACTTTCGCCCTCCCCGATCACTACGATTTCAATAGCTTGTTGGGCATGACTGATGCGGGCCAGACCCTGATTTGCACCGAAAAAGACGCCGTCAAGCTGTGGCGCCACCACGCCGACGCCCTGGCCGTGCCGCTGCAGCTGGACGTGCCCGCCGCCTTCTTCGCCGCGCTGGACGAGCGCCTGGCCGCGCTGCGGGCGCGGCGATAAACTGCCCCTTTCTTCCATTTCCGCGCACCGCCCCATGGACGCCAAACTGCTCGCACTGCTGGTCTGCCCCGTCACCAAGGGCCCGCTGGACTACGACCGCGACCGGCAGGAGCTGATCTCGCGCTCCGCCCGCCTGGCCTACCCCATCCGCGACGGCATCCCCATCATGCTGGAGACCGAGGCACGCACGCTGTCGGACGAGGAGCTGGAGGCCCTGCCG
>JAKOWB010000179.1 GCA_029781795.1 Pseudomonadota bacterium
GCGACCACGCGCGCCAGCAGGCCGAGGCCGCCCAGCAGGTTGACCGCCATGACCGGCACGTAGGCGTTGATGGCGAGCTGCCCCAGCGTCGCGGCGCGGGCAACCGCGGCGTGGTGCCCGGCGAGCTGCACCGAAAGCTGCACCAGCGCCATGGGCATCACCGGGTTGACCTTGCCCGGCATCATCGAGCTGCCGGCCTGCAGCGGCGCCAGGGACAGTTCGCCGAGGCCGCCGGACGGCCCGCTGGCCAGCAGGGTCAGGTCCTGGCCGAGCTTGGCCAGCGCGTCGGCCGCCGTCGCCGCCTCGGCCATCAGGCGCGCCAGGCCGTCGGCATTGCCGAGCGCGTCATAGGGATCGGGCGCCACGGTGAGGCGGAGGCCGGTCAGGCGCCGCAGCGCGCCGACCGCCGCCGCGCGATAGCCGGGGCGCGTGCCCCAGCCGGCGCCGACGGCGGTGCCGCCCAGCGCCACGGCCGAGAGGCCCTCGGCCCGCGCCTGCAGCTCGCGCGCCAGGCGGCGCGTCAGGGCGGCATGCCCGCCCAGCAGGCCACCCAGCGTCATGGGCTGCGCGTCCATCAGGCAGGTACGGCCGAGATGCGGCACCGCGGCCAGCGCCAGCGCGCGTTCCTCCAGGGCCGCCGCCAGGGCGTTCAGCGCCGCCACGCATTCGCCGGCCAGGCGCCGCGCGGCGATCACCAGCGCGGTCGGCAGCGCGTCGTTGGTCGACTGCGCGGCGTTGACGTGGTCGATGGGGTCCAGCGCGGCGTAGTCGCCGGGCGCGCGGCCGAGGCGCCGCAGCGCCAGGTTCGCCAGCACCTCGTTGACGTTCATGTTGATCGAGGTGCCGCCGGAGGATTCCAGCGGGTCGACCGGGAACTGCTCGCGGTGCCCGCCGGCCAGCACCTCGTCGCAGGCGGCGTTGATCGGCTCGGGCTGCGCCGGGGTCAGCGCGGCGGTGCCAAGGTTGGCCTCGGCCGCCGCGCGCTTGACCAGCACCAGCGCCTCCAGCAGCGCCGGCTCGTCGGCGAGGCGCCGGCCGCTGAAGGGGAAGTTTTCCATCCCGCGCAGCGTGTTGATGCCCCAGAGGGCGCCCGCGGGGATCGCCCGCTCGCCCAGCGAATCGCGCTCGGTGCGAGCTTCGCTCACCACGCAGCCCAGACCAGCAGGCCGGCGATGGAGAGCAGCGCAAAGGCCTTCCAGACGTGATAGGCGGTGCGGTGCTTCTGCTTGAAGCGCTTCATGAAGCGGCGGAAGTACCAGAAGGCCGGGAAGATGGTGTTGAGGCCGCCGATGCGGTCCTCGTCGGTGTTGATCGAGGCGGTCTGCGTCAGCAGCAGCTTCTCGGCGCCGTAGGCCACCTTCTCCAGGAACTTCGGCCGCAGGGGTCGGCGCACGTCGGCGAAGAGGATGATGCGCCGCTGCTCGGTCTGGTTCGCCGCCTCGTGGATGAAGGTCTCGTCGAACAGCACGTCCTGCCCGTCGCGCCAGGAATAGGGCTCGCCGTCCACCTTGATCCAGCAACGGTCGTCGTTCGGCGTCTTCAGGCCCAGGTGATAGCGCAGCGCCCCGGCATAGGGGTCGCGGTGCTTGCCCAGCTTGCCGCCCGGCGGCAGCAGGGCGAACATGGCGCCGCGGATCTCCGGGATGTCCTTCAGCAGTGCCACGCTCTTCGGCGCATGGCGCAGGGCCGAGGGCAGCGGCTTGCCGTACCAGCAGAGGTAGAAGCGGTTCCAGCCCTTCTTCATGAAGGAATGGAAGGCCAGGTCGTACTTCGGGTCGACCGGGGCGGGCAGCACCTCGGCGAAGACCTGCTCGGCCTCGGCCAGCAGGGTCGGCCAGTTGGCGCGCAGCTTGGCCAGCGCCGGCATGTCCTCGACCTTCAGGTAGTTGCGCCGGCCGACCGCGGAAAAGACATAGAACAGCAGGTTGAAGGGCGCGAGCAGCGTCGCGTGGTCCGAGATCGCGCGCGCGAAGGAGTGCCGCACCCGGCCGCGCAGCACGATGTAGACGTTCGACAGGACGAAGATCGCGACGACGATGCCCAGGGTGATCATGGGCCAAGTCTTGTGCGACCGGACCCGCGCGCCGTCAAGGGAGGGGGCGCCTAGCCGGCCGCCGCCCGCCGCTGGCGCCGCCGGGCCCAGCGGTAGAGCGACCAGCTCACCACGTGCTCGTAGAGCCAGGCGCTGACCGGGCGGACCAGGGGCAGGCCGAAGAGCCAGCCCAGCCAGCGGGCGCGCGGCACCTGGCGCCAGACGGCCAGCATGGCGTCGAAGCCGACATAGAGCCGGCCGGCGGCGTCCTGGGCGTGCAGGCGGCGCAGCGCCTGGTCGGCGGTGATGCCGAGCGCCGCGGCCTCGGTCCCGTCCTCGGCCACGTCGCGGAAGGCGAGCGGCAGGCCCTTGGCCGCGGCCTGGCGGCGGTAGCTGGTCATCTCCGCCCGGCAGACCGGGCAGGCGCCATTGTAGAAGGTGGTCAGCGCCGGTGCCGAGGCATCCGGCAGGGGACAAGCGATCTGTGCATCCTG
>JAKOWB010000197.1 GCA_029781795.1 Pseudomonadota bacterium
GACCATCCCACCACCCGGGCCGAGGTCGGAGCCCTGCGTCGTCAATAAATGTTATCGAACTGTGTCTCACAGTAAGTAACGAACCGTGTCTTACAATAGATACGGCCGCTGTCGTCGCTTTCGCGGGGTGCCGTACGGGATCGTTCCGCAAGACCCCCTCGCGCGTCCCGACCGTCGAAGCAGGAGGGCTATAATCGCCACGATGAACACCCTCCATGTGGTGGCCACGCCCATCGGCAACCTGTCGGACCTCTCGCCGCGCGCCCAGGAGGTGCTGGCGGCCGTGCCGGTCATCGCCGCCGAGGACACCCGCGTCAGTCGCAAGCTGGCCGTCCGTTTCGGCCTGAAGGCACAGCTGCTCAGCCTGCACGAACACAGCTCGCCGGCCGCGTTGGCCCGCGCCCTGGCGCGGCTGGAGGAGGGCGACATGGCCTTGGTGACCGACGCCGGCACGCCGGGGGTCGCCGACCCAGGACCGGCCCTGGTCAGCGCCGCCTTCGCGGCCGGACATCGTGTCTCACCGATACCGGGGCCTTCGGCCGTCAGCTGCGCCCTGGCAGCCTCCGGCCTGCCGGCGGACCGCTACCAGTTCCTCGGCTTCCTGCCGCGCCGCCGCGCCGAGCGGCTGGCCTTCCTGCGCGGCCTGGCCGCCCAGCCCTTCACCCTCGTCTGCTTCGAGACGCCGCAGCGCCTGCGCGCCGCCCTGGCGGATCTGGCTGCGGCCTTTGGCGGCGACCGCATCCTGGTGGTAGCGCGCGAGCTGACCAAGCTGCACGAGGAGGTCTGGCGCGGCAGCGTGGCTCAGGCGCTGGAGCGCTGGACGTCCATCGAGCCGCGGGGAGAGTTCACCTTGGTCCTGGCTGGCGCCGCAGCGGAGCGGGAGCCCGCGGCCTGGACCGACGAAGCCATCCAAGCGGCGCTGGAGGCCTCGCGCGCCCAGGGAACCAGCCTGCGCGAGGCCTCCCGGCAGCTGGCCGCCGCCGCCGGGAGGCCGGCGCGCGAGCTCTACCGGCTGGGCCTGGACGCCGGATCTTAGCGCCCGATTAAGA
>JAKOWB010000441.1 GCA_029781795.1 Pseudomonadota bacterium
CAGGTGCTGCAGGGCGACTGGTCGGGCTGGTGGCTGGTCGCCGTCGGTGCGCTCAAGGCGCCGGCCTATGCCATCGGCTGGGGCCTGTCCAAGGGCCGCCGCGCGACCGAGCTGGGCGAGTGGTTGACGGGCGCCGCCGGGGGCGCCGTGGCGGGGGTGACGCTGTTCTGAGGTTGCTCGCCGCGCGGCCCGCGGCTGAGCCTGGCTCCGAGCGCAGGAGCCCGAGCCCGCCGGTCCCTTCGGGGGCTGGCGGGCTTTCTGCTTTTCAGGCCGGCGCTCAAACGGAACTCAAACGAGGATGCCGCTAAACGATGCCGTTTCCCGTTTCGTTCTGGTAGGCTCTGCCAAGCAATTTCAATTACTTAAGACATTCACCGTACCTTGACATGGTAGGGGTCACAGGTTCGATCCCTGTCGCGCCCACCACTCCACCGCCCGACAGCAGGCTGTCTCATGCCGGCCAGACCCGGTCGCTTTTCCGCCGGTGCGGCGCTGCGCGCACATGCTCTGATCCCGACCGTTCGAGGTGCCGCCCGGTGACGAGCCGGGTGGAGAATTGGGAAGCCGGTGCGAAACCGGCGCTGCCCCCGCAACGGTAGGGATGCCAGCAGTCGCGGCGAGAGCCACTGGGCCGGATGGCCTGGGAAGGCGTCGCGACGGGTCGCCAGAGGGCGACCGCTTCCGAGCCCGGAAACCAGCCTCGAGCTTCGTGTTCGGTCGATCGCGGCGGGCGGTCGGGGACGCCGCGGCCGCTCCGAAACGGGTCAGGCCCGCCGTCCAGCCTCGCCTCCGCCCTCGCGCCGGACTGGCGCCTGCAGGAACGGAGGGTTTCCCGATGACGGTTGGCGATGTACGCGGGCTTCGGTCGGGGCCCGCGGGCCATGCGGGCCTGGCTGTCCGGCGCGGGCCGATGCCATGAGGCTGCACTACCATCCCGGCCACCCCACGCCCGAACAGCGCCGCGCGCGCGTCCACCTGCTGGCCTGGATCGTCGCCCTGCCGGGCAACGTCGAGCCGGCGCTGGCGGCCGGCGCGGAGATCGCGCGCCTGGCCCAGGCGGCAGGCGGCGGCGACTGGCGCCTGGAAGCCATCGCCCTGCTGAAGCAGGTGCAGAGCGGCCGGGTCGTGCCGCCGCGCGGGCGGCCGCGGCTGCGGCTGGTGAGCTGAGGCGGCGCCCCGCCGGCGCGCAGGCGAGGAGGCGCGCCTACCAGTGGTTCGCCCGCGTCCAGCGGTCGACGATCGCCGTGCCGCCCTCGACCACCTGATAGGCCGGATAGGCCGCCGCCATCATGCAGGCGTGGTTTGGCCAGATGCGCAGGCGCGTGCCGATGGGCAGGCGCATCGCCTGCGCCGCGTCCTCGAACTGTACGAAGCCGTGCTCCTGGTTCACGCGGGCGACGCGCACGCCGGCCCAGGGCGGGCCGTCGAGCGGCCCGACCAGGCCATAGCCGATGTCGAGCGGCTGGCCGGCGGTGGAGCGGTCCTGCGACAGGGCGAGGCCGCCGGCGTCGATCAGCAGCAGGCCTTCCTCGGGCCGGCCGCCGACCACCGAGGCGATGACCGAGAGCGCCAGCGCCTCGCCGCCGCAGCAGCCGAGGCCGGCCTGGAAGACGTCCATCAGGAAGAAGACGCCGGGCCGCATCTCGGTGACGCCGTCCAGGTCGTCGGCGAAGAGCGCGGTGGGCGTCGAGCCGACCGAGACGATGGGACAGGGGAAGCCCGCCGCCTCCAGACGCGCCGCCGCCACCACCACGGCGTCCCGCTCGGCCGCGGCAATGGACTGGATCTCGGCAACCTCTGCGGCGCCATAGGAGTGGCCGGCGTGGGTCATGACGCCGGCGACCCGGGCGCCCTGGCGGCCAAGCCGGCGGGCAATTGCGATCAGGGCGGGCGCGTCGGGCGCGATGCCGGCGCGGCCCTGGCCGCAGTCGATCTCGATCAGCACCGGCAGGCCCCCTGCCTCGCCCAGCGCGGCGGCCGCCGCCTCGCTGTCCAGCACGACCTTCAGGTCCACGCCGGCGGCGCGCAGGGCCTGCACCCGCGCGAGCTTCGTGGGCACGATGCCGACGCCGTAGAGGATGTCGCGGTAGCCGGCGGCGGCGAAGTGCTCGGCCTCGGCCAGGGTCGAGACCGTGATGGCCGTGACCTCCGGCAGCGCGTGGCGCAGCGCCGCCACCGACTTGATGGTCTTGACGTGGGGGCGCAGCGTCACGCCGAGCACCAGCGCGCGCTCGCGCATCCGCCTAGCATTGGCGGCCAGGCGCGCGCGGTCCAGCACCAGGGTGGGGGTTTCCAGGTCCTCGAGGTTCGGCACGGGGGGTCTTCTCGCTTCAATGGTCTCGGGCAGTGGCAGAGACTGCGCCAAAGCCGGGCGGAACGGCAGGGGGCAGCGGCGCAGGGCCGCCCCCTGGAACTGTGACCGGCGCCTCACACCCGGCACCAAATCACCGCGACTGGTGGGTGACGGCCGCCCGGGGTTTCTCTAGTCTTGGCAGCGCGAGGCGCTCGCAGGTCAGGTGGCGGCGCCGCGCGCTTCCGCGGCGGAGGACTCCCGATGCGCCCTATCCTGGCCCTGCTCGCACTGCTGATATGCGGCCTTTCCGCCGCCGGCCTCGCGGCCGACACCTCGCCCAGCATGCCGACCATCCCCGGCCCGGCGCAGCCGCCGGGGCCGCCGCCACCGCCGCCGGGCGGTGCCATCCCGCCGCCGCTGCCGGCGCCGCAGCCGGCGGAGACGCCGGAGTGGTTCTACGGCCAGAACGGTCAGGCGCTGGGTCCCTTCACCGTCAGCTACCTGCGGGACCTGGCGGCGCGCAACGAGCTGTCGGTCGACACGCCGGTCTGGAAGCAGGGCATGGCCGCCTGGGCGCGCCTTGGCGACGTGGCCGAGCTGGCCAGCGTGGTGGCCGCGATTCCGGGCAATGCCAACAAGGGCAACCAGCCGCCGCCGCCGCCCGATACCCAGGCCCTGCTGAACGACGCGGCGCGTAAATTCCTCCTGGGGACCTGGCGTTACGACGGCCCGATCACCCAGGGCAATATCACGGCCTATGTGAGGATCGAGATCACCTATCGACCCGACGGCAGCTATGCCGGCACGCAGATGATCCAGATGCCGCCGATGGGCGGCGTGCAGCCGCCGCCACAGACCGTGGGCCGCTCGGGCCGCTATTCCATCACGGCGATCGACCAGCAGCAATTCGTGCTGACGATGAACGAGGTCGGCAGCCCGCCGGCGCAGATCAGCCTGAAGATCGTCGACCAGAACACCGTCGAGGACACCTCGAACCAGCTACGGAGCTTCCGGGTCCGGTGAGCGGGAGCGGAGAGAGCGCCGGTCAGCAGGCGACTGGCCCGGCGCCGCTGGGGCAAGGCGCACAGAGCGAATTGCTGCGGCGCCATCCGCTCTTCCGCAGGCTCGACCCGGCGCTGCTGGGCGAACTGGTCAAGTTCGCCGTGGTGCGCCGTCTCGGCGACAGCGAGCTGGTGTTCCGCCAGGGCGACCCCGGCAACGCGCTCTATGGCGTGCTCGGCGGGCGCGTGCGCATCTTCGCCCCGGGGCCCGAGGGCGGCGAGATCACGCTCAACCTGCTGGAGCCGGGCGAGCTGTTCGGCGAGATCGCCACGCTGGACGGCAAGCCGCGCACCGCGAGCGCCGTGGCGATGGAGGCGACCGTGCTGCTGCAGCTTCGCCGCGACGCGCTGCTGGCAGCCCTCAGGCAGCACCCGCAGCTCGCCGAGGCGGTGATCCTGCTGCTCTGCGAGCGCATCCGCTGGACCAGCGACCTGATCGAGGACGCCGCCTTCCTGCCGCTGCCGCAGCGCCTGGCCAAGCGCCTGCTGGCCCTGGCGCGGCTGCATGGCGACGCCGAGGGGCGCATCCGCCTGCGCCTGTCGCAGAAGGAGCTGGCGACCCTGGTCGGCGCCAGCCGCGAGTCGGTGAACAAGCTGCTGTCGCAGTGGCGCGAGCAGGGGCTGGTGCAGCTCCAGCGCCAGCGCCTGCTGCTGGTCGACCCCGCCGGCCTCGCCCGCGTCGCCGAGCGCGACGCCGAGGCCGCCTAGCCGCCCTTCGCCGTCAGCAGGTACATGCGCAGGTAGCCGGCGCCCTTGGCCAGCGGCACGCGCCCGACGTACTCGTAGGCGACCGGCACCTCGGCCTCCAGCGCCAGCAGGGCGGCGAAGGCCTCGCTGACGTAGACCTGGCCTTCGGGCGTCACCGGCTCCATGCGCGCGGCGCGGCTGATGTGGCGGCCGGTGTAGAGGCGCTGGCGCATCACCGGGTCCTCGACCGGGAAGACCGGGCCGGCGTGCAGCGCGGCGCGCAGGCCGAGCGTCGGCGGCAGGCGCAGGGCCGAGAAGTCCAGCAGGGCGAAGCGTGCCTGCAGCGCCAGGGCGCAGGAGGCGGCGACCGCCACGCTGTCGAACACCAGGTAGAGCCCGTCGCCCCAGGTGTGGCGGATCTCGACATGGCCGCCGAAGCGGTCGACCACCTCGGCCACGGCCGGCAGGACCGAGCGGTTGTAGGCCAGCAGCTCCGGCTCGCTGAGGCGCGAGAAGCCGTGCAGATCGCCGAACAGGAAGGCGCGCAGCGGGCGCTGGATCGGCAGGCTGTCGCGGTTGCCGCTGTGGCCGCCGCCGGTCGGCCGGCTGTCGACCGTCGTGGTGGGCAGGCCGAGCGCGCGCCAGACATCGATGTCCGCCGCCGTGCCGGCGACGCCGTTGCCGGGCTGCCCGTCCCAGATCGCGAGCTGGTGGCAGGCGCCCTCGTCCATCGCCGCGCGCAGCCGGGCGAGGCCCATGGCGAGGCGCGAGCAGTAGGCGAAGACCTCGGCATCGCCGAGGTAGTCGCCCTCGGTCGCCAGCACGACGTTGCTGGCCCTGGCCAGCACGGCCTCGAAGCGCCGCACCCAGTCCGGCCCGGCCGGCGCCACCGAGGCCTCGAGGAAGGCGGCGCGATCGAAGGGCAGCACGACGGTCAGGTCGCAGCCGCGCCGCAGCAGCGCCTCGGCCACCAGGATGTCGCCGCCGGCCGCCAGCGAGCCGAAGCCGGCGTCGACCGGCAGGCGGTCCAGCGCCGCCTCGATGTCGGCGGCAACCGCGGCCTCGGCCGCGGCCGGGAAGCGGCCGGGCTGGCCGGGTTGCGCGAGGATGTGGCCGCTGTAGTGCAGGGCGAGGCCGGGCCTCAGCCGCTCGGCCAGTGCGCCGCCGCGGCCCAGCGCCGCCACCAGGCGTTTCAACTGGCGGCGGGTCGAGGCCAGCGCGGTCTTGTTGCCGGCGCTGTCCAGCAGGCGGCTGGCGGCGGCGTCGGCGCGCGCCATCTCGCCCAGGATCAGGCTGGCCTGCAGCTCGTCGGCGGCGAGCTGGAATCGCATCTCCCGCTCTTCCGGCGGGGTCGTGGGCAGCAGATCCAGCACCGCGCGGGCGGTCGCCGCCGCCGTGGCCTGCTGGCCGGCCAGGGCATAGAGCACGGCGGCGTTGATGCCGGGAAAGGTCTCGCGGCTGCGCGCGAAGATGCCCTGGTAGGCGTCGGCGGCGCGGGCCAGGGCGGCGCGGTTGTCGCCGCCCTGGCGGAAGGCGCGCTCGCGCAGCAGGCGGGCGCCGAGCGCGGCGTAGTTCACGTTGTCGGCCGGCAGGGCATAGCGCGGCCAGAGCTTCTCGGCCTCGGTCAACGCCCCGGCGCGCGCCAGGCTCAGCAGGTGGTGGTAGCGGAAGGCCTGGTCCGCGGGAAAGCGATCCAGCGCGTCCGCGGCCTGGTCGGCGGCCATGAGCTGGTCGCCCGAGCGCTCGGCGCGCAGGATGCGCTCCAGCAGGACCTCGCGGGGCGTGTCGTCGGACTCCGGCGTCATGGGGGGCGAGACTAGCGGGGATTTGGCGGGCGCCCTAGCGCCGGCGGGGAGGCGGCGCCGAGGCTTGCCCTTTGCGGCCATTGGTGGCATCCCCTTGCGCCTTCGCGAAAAGCAGGACGTTAGGACCCATGGACGCCACCCAGGCGGCGCCGCGACCGGGCGACAGCGCGCTCCGGCCGGAGATCCTCCGGCGGCGCACCTTCGCCATCATCTCGCACCCGGACGCCGGCAAGACCACGCTGACCGAGAAGCTGCTGCTCTGCGGCGGCGCCATCCAGCTCGCCGGCCAGGTGCGTGCCAAGGGCGAGCGGCGGCGCACCCGTTCGGACTGGATGCAGATCGAGCGGCAGCGCGGCATCTCGGTCGTCACCTCGGTGATGACCTTCGAATACGGCGGGCACGTGCTGAACCTGCTGGACACGCCGGGCCACGAGGACTTCTCGGAGGACACCTATCGTACGCTCACGGCCGTCGACGCCGCCATCATGGTGATCGACGCGGCTAAGGGCATCGAGGCGCGCACCCGCAAGCTCTTCGAGATCTGCCGCCTGCGCGACATTCCCATCGTCACCTTCGTCAACAAGATGGATCGCGAGTCGAAGGACCCGCTGGAGCTGCTGGACGAAATCGCGCAGACCCTGCAGCTCGAGACCGCGCCCGCCACCTGGCCGATCGGCCGCGGCCGCGACTTCAAGGGCACGGTCGAGCGCGGCAGTGGCCGCATCCGCCTGCTGGAGGAGGCCGACCGCGCCAGCGACGTCGCCGAGGTGACGCTGGACGGCCTGCTGGGGCCCGGCGCCGCGCTGGTGAAGGAGGAGCTGGAGCTGATCGAGGCCGGCTATCCGCCGGTGGAGAAGCAGGCCTTCCTGGAGGGCAACCTGACGCCGGTCTTTTTCGGCTCGGCCTTGAAGAACTTCGGCGTGGTCGACCTGCTGGAGGGCCTGATCGCCCTGGCGCCGCCGCCGCGCGACCAGCAGGCCGACCGCCGCGTGGTGCATGCCGAGGAGGCGAAGCTGACCGGCTTCGTGTTCAAGATCCAGGCCAACATGGACCCGCAGCATCGCGACCGCATCGCCTTCGTGCGGCTCTGCTCGGGCAAGCTGACGCGCGGCATGCGAGTCAAGCTGCCGCGCACCGGCAAGACGCTGGGCCTCAACGCGCCGCAGTTCTTCTTCGGCCAGGACCGCGGCCTGGCCGAGCAGGCCTTCGCCGGCGACGTCGTGGGCGTGCCCAACACCGGCCTCTTGCGCATCGGCGACACCGTGACCGAGGGCGAGGAGCTGCGCTTCCTCGGCGTGCCCTCCTTCGCGCCCGAGATCCTGCGCCGCGTGGTGATCCTGGACGCCATGAAGGCGAAGAAGCTGCGCCAGGCGCTGCAGGAGCTGGCCGAGGAGGGGGTGATGCAGATCTTCCGCCCGCTCGACGGCAGCCTGCCGGTGATCGGCGTGGTCGGCCAGCTGCAGCTCGACGTGCTGGGCGACCGCCTGGCCAACGAGTATGGCGTCGACGTGCGCCTCGAGGCCTCGCCCTACACCCTGGCGCGCTGGGTCAAGGCCAGGGACCGCGCCACGCGCGACGCCTTCGTCGAGCGCCACCGCGCCGAGATGGCCGAGGACCTGGACGGCGATCCCGTGCTGCTGGCGAGCTCGATCTACTCGCTGGAGTACACAGCCCGCCAGAGCGAGGGCATCGCGTTCCAGGACATCAAGGACGGACAGACCCCGGCGGTCTAGCCAGTCTCGCCCTCGCCGAGCCAGGGAAAGCGGGCCGAGAGGCGCGCGTCGATCTCCGCGCGGCGGGGGATGGCGCTGCTGGCCGTGCGGCTGTCCGGGTGCACGCGGTAGGCGGCCAGGATCTCCGGCACCAGGGCGCCCTGCAGTCCCTTCTCCAGCAGCGCCAGCCAGAAGGCATGGTCCTCGTGCCCCTCGCGCAGGCTGGGGAAGCCGCCGACCGCCCGCCAGGCACTGACCCGGACCAGCGCGAGCGTGTCGATGTAGTTCTTGCGCTTCAGCCGCTCGGGGTCGAAGGGCAGGAAGCCCTGCAGCCCGCTGTCCAGGCCGATGCGCTGCAGGATGGGATAGACGAAGGCGGCGCCCGAGGCTTCCAGCCCCGCCAGCAGCCGCGAGAGGCAGCGCGGGAAGAGCCGGTTGTCGGCGTCGAGCAGCAGCGCCGCCGGCCCGCGAGCGTTGCGCAGCGCCGTGTCGCGCGCCGCCGCCGGACCGGCCCGCGCCGCGTGGCGCAGCAGCAGGGCGCGAGTGAAGCGTGGCGCGTTGCTCCGCACCCAGTCCAGCGCCAGCCGCCCGGTCTCGTCGTCCGAGGCATCGTCGACCAGGATCAGTTCGACGTCCCGCTGGTCCTGCGCCAGGACGCTGTCGAGGCACTCGCCGAGGAAGGGCGCGGCGCGCCAGGCGGGGATCACCACGCTCGCGGCGGCGGCAGGCCCGCCGTCGTGCGAAAAGACGATCCCGAAGGGCGTCGGCGGTGCCGGTGCCAGCAGGTCCGTCATGCGGCCACCTCCACCAGCAGGTCGCGCAGGTAATCGCCGAGGCGCGTCGCCTCGGTGAGCTGGCGCCAGCCCTGCAGGCGCACGCGCTCCGCCAGGGCCTGGCCGGCCGGGTTGCCGAGCAGCCAGTCGATCACGTCCGGCAGCTCGTCCAGCGGCGCCGCCAGGAAGTGCTCGCCGGCGCGCCAGGGGGCCGAGACCGGCCCCGGCTCGCTCAGCACCAGGCTGCGCTGCCAGATGCCCTGCAGCACGATGCGGTGCCATTCGAAGTAGGCGGTCTCCCCCTGGTGCAGGTTCAGCACCAGCTTGGCGCGCTGCGCCAAGCCGACCGTGGCGTGGCTGTCCAGCAGCGCGTTGACGCCGGCGACCTGTGGCCGGTCGCCCTCGGTCAGCAGGAAGTGGCAGCGCCAGCGGGCCAGGCGCTCGGCCATGCGGGCGAGGATTCCCATCCGCCGCGGCGAGAGATAGCCGACGAAGAGCAGGTCGAGCGGGCGGCGCGCCAGCGGTGCATCCATGGGCGGCTGCGACTCGCGGATGGCGGGCTCCAGCGTCGCCAGCGCCGGCACCGACGGCAGGCGCGGGCAGGGCGCCAGGTCGGGATGGCTCGGCACATGGCCGAGCGGCAGGAAGACCGCCGGCAGACCGTGGTCGCGCAGGCGTCCGGCCACATCCTCGCTGATGTCGAGCACGCCCCGCGCGCGCATCAGGGCCGGCAACCCCTGGCGGAACCAGTCGGTCTGCGGCTGCTCGACGTTGACCAGCAGCGCTTGCCGCGCCAAGCGCAGCGGCGGGACCTGGCCGCCGGGACCGGGCAGACGAAAGAATTCGTGCGGCGCCACGATGATGCGCAGCGGCGCCGTGTCCTCCAGCACCGTGCGCTCGTCCAGCAGGCGCGGCACCAGGCCGGCGTCCTTGAGGCCGCTGGCGATCAGCCGCGCGATGTCGGCCATGAAGAGGTTGCCCGCGCTGTGCACTGCCACCGAGGCCGTGCTGCCGGCGGCCACGCGCGGCCAGTTCGCCGGCAGCGGCGGCAGCGCCGGCAGCGGGCGCAGCGGCGGCAGCGGCAGCGCCGGCCGGCCTTCCGCCCGGCCATGGTCGAGATAGTGCAGCAGGGCATTGCCCCGCAGTCGCGGCACCTGCGTGCGGTAGAAGCGGCTGTCGAAGGCGGGGCCGGGGTCGCGATGCTCGTCCGCCCCATGCAGCAGGAAGTGCAGTAGCGGGTCCTGGCCGCCGGCGACGGCGCCTGGATAGCGCGCTGCGTACCAGGCCGGGTCGAAAAGTCCGCTGTCGGCCAGCCGTCGGTACTCGGCGGCGATCGGGGCCAGCCGTCGCAGCGGCAGCCCGCGGCGCAGCCAGAAGCGCGGCGCGCGGGCGATCTCGCGCAGGCCCGCCGCCCGTCGCTCGCGGCGTCCGTTCATCGCGGCCGCGCGACCAGGGTGACGAAGTCGCTGATCAGCTCGCCGCTCCCCTGCATCCGCTCTTCCAGCGCGATGGCCGTGTCGAGGATCTGCTCGGCGATCTGGTCGCCCGGCGCGAAGGACCAGGCGATCTCGTTCAGCATGGGATGCAGCAAGGTGCCGCCGTAGGGGCGTTCCCACAGCACCTCGAAGCGCTCGCGCAGCAGCGGCAGCACCTCGGCGGCGCGGATCGCCTCGGACGGATCGACCCGCTGGAAGAAGGCCTCGCTCTCGCGCTGGATCGGCGGCTTGCGGATGCCCTCGGGCGTATGTCGCAGCCGCTCGGGCATCAGCTCGAGCAGGGCGTTCACCACCTGCATCTGCCGATCGCTCCACTGGAAGCGCGTGGGGCCGGCGTACTCGTCGATGACGAAGAGGCCGCCGGGCTTCAGCGCCCGCGCCACGGCCTCGTAGAGCGCCTCCAGCCGCACGACATGGTGCAGCGACATCTCGGCCAGGATCAGGTCGAAGCTGGCCGGCGGCAGCGAGAGCTGGTTGAGGTCGGCCTGGCGATAGCGCAGCCGGCCGAGGCCGGCCGCCTGGGCGGCGGCGGCGGCGGCGGCGAGCGGCGTCGGCGAGATGTCGAGGCCCAGATGATCGGACACGATGCCGGCGCGGGCCAGCGTGCGGTCGAGGCGCCCGCGCCCGCAGCCCAGCAGGCAGGACCGCGCCGCCGGCAGCCTCAGCCCCAGCCGCGGCAGTTCGCGCGCCAGCGCCCCGGGCAAGGCTATGTCGGGATCGCCGCTGATGCGGCGATTGATCGCCCGGATCACCCTTGGGTGCGCGCTCCAGTGCCGCCAGGGCCAGCTTTCGCGCGTCGGCTCCTGGTCGTAGAAGGCCTGGACGCGCAGCGTCTCGGCCTGGCTCGGGACAGGGGATGGTATGGCAGCCAGGGCGCCGCTCTCTCGCTTGGGTGATCCGAAGGCAGGGATACTATGCAGCATGAACGATAGTGATTCGCATGATCCGAGACACCTGCTGTCTGCCCGCCGCGATGCCTTCTTTGGGCGGGCGGCGGCGCTCGGCTTGCGGCCGGATCCGCGCTGGTTCTGGTATCACACCATCGACCTGGGGCGTGGCCTGATTACGCCTGGCAGCTTCGACTATCGCGACGTTCTGGCGCGCTACGGCTTCCCGGACCGGCTGGACGGCAAGCGGGCGCTCGATGTCGGCGCGGCCAGCGGCTTTTTCAGCCTGGCGCTGGCGGCGCGCGGCGCTTCGGTCACCGCCTGCGAGGTGCCGGGCTTCGCCGACTGGGACCACTTTCCCGGCGAAGCGCCGGGCAGCGTCGTCGAGAAGATCCGCGGCCTGCTGGTGCACCACACGCTCTGGAGCCAGGCGGAGGTCGATCACCTTTTCGCCGGCGCCGACGCGGCGCTGCTGCATGATCTGCTGCTGGAGCAACCCTTCGCCTTTGCCTGCCGGGCGAGCGGGCTGCCGGTGCGGCGCCTGCGCGCCAGCTGGCGTACGCTGGACCGCGCCCTGACCGGGGAGCCGCGCTTCGACCTCGTGCTGCTGGCCGACGTGCTGCCGCACGTGGTCGATCCCCTGGCCGCGCTGGCGGCGGTGGCCACATGGTGCGGCGATCGGCTGGTGGTAGCGCAGGAACTGTGGGGCGCGCCGGAAGACCCGCCGCTGCTGCGCTACATCGGCGGCGATCAGCCAGGGCAGGACGTGGCCGAGTGGTGGCGCCCGACCTTTGCCTGGTTCGCCCAGGTGCTGGCCAAGCTCGGATTCCGCGAGATCCGCCTGTGGGATCGCTTCGAGACCAGGGTCTTTCCGGCCGGCCACCGCCAGCCCAAGACCGTCATCCAGGCCCGGCGCTGACCCTACCCGAAGGGGTGGGTGGTGACCCACCGGAAGCGCCCGACCCGGCCTCTCCGAAAGACGTTCCGGCCCCGTCGCCCGGGGTGTTCCGGCATCGCATCGATGCGCCCGATAAAGGCGACAGGACAAGCGCTTGCCCGGCCCGGGCAGGCCGGCAGGATAAGGACCCACCCCATGGTCATCGTTCTCGACAGCCAGGAGCCCCTGGTCGTGGTGCGCGGCGAAGAGGCCCGGCGCGTGCTGGAGCAGGCGCAGGTCGCCCACCTGGTCCGCCGAGCTAGCCCGGCGGCGCCCCAGGACTTCGCCGAGGCCATGCGTCGGGTCGAGGCCGAGGTCTGGAACGCCGCCTGATCGCCCGTCGCCCGCCTCCGACGCCGACCCCGATCAGAAGGATTCCCAAGATGCCCGGCCGCAATGCCCTCTTCATCCCCGGTCCCACCAATGTCCCCGAGCGCGTGCGCCAGGCGCTCAACATCCCGATGGAGGACCAGCGCGCGCCGGACTTCCCGGACTTCGTGCGCCCGCTGCTGGCCGACCTGAAGCGCGTCTTCCGCACCGAGAGCGGCGAGGTGCTGGTCTTCCCCGGCAGCGGCACGGCGGGCTGGGAGGCGGCGCTGACCAACACGCTCTCGCCCGGCGACAGGGTGCTGGCGGCGCGCTTCGGCGTCTTCTCCGACCTCTGGGTCCAGATGTGCGAGCGCCTGGGCTTCCAGGTCGAGGCGGTGGACCGTCCCTGGGGCACCGGCGTGCCGGTCGAGCTCTTCGCCGAGCGCCTGGCCGCCGACAAGGGCCACTCGATCAAGGCCGTGCTGGTGACGCACAACGAGACCGCGACCGGCGTCACCTCGGACGTCGCGGCGGTGCGCCGCGCGCTGGACGCCGCCGGGCACCCGGCGCTGCTGATGGTCGACGGCGTCTCCTCCATCGGCTCGCTGGAATTCCGCATGGATGACTGGGGCGTCGACCTTGCCGTCGCCGGCTCGCAGAAGGGCTTCATGCTGCCGACCGGCCTCGCCATCGTCGGCGTCAGCCGCCGGGCGCTGGAGCAGATCGGCACCTCGCGGCGCTGCTACCTCGACTTCGCCGCGATGGCCAGGTCGGTGACCACCGGGCACTTCCCCTATACGCCGGCGACGACGCTGCTGCGCGGCCTGCGCGCCGCCGTCGACCTGCTGCTCGAGGAAGGGCTCGACGAGGTCGCCAACCGTCACTACCGCCTGGGCGAGGCGGTGCGCCGCGCCGTCGCCGGCTGGGGCTTCAGGCTCTGCGCCCAGGCGCCGAAGTGGCACAGCGACACGGTCTCGGCCGTGGTGCTGCCCGAGGGCTTCGATTCCACCGCCTTCGCCCGCCATGCCTACGAGAACTTCAACCTCTCCTTCGGCCTCGGCCTCGCCAAGGTGGCGGGGCGCGTCTTCCGCATCGGGCACCTCGGCGACCTCAACGAGTGGATGGTGCTCTCGGCCCTGGCCGGGGCGGAGCTGGCGCTGGCCGACTTCGGCGTGCCGGTCGAGCTGGGCAGCGGCGTCGCCGCGGCGCAGCGCTGGCTGCTGGAGCAGCGGGCGGCGCTGGCCGCCGCCGCTGAGTAGGGAGGCACCGCATGGACATCCACGAGTACCAGGCCAAGGAGCTGCTGGCCGAGTTCGGCGTGCCGATCCCCAAGGGCGGCCTGGCCTACAGCCCGGAGCAGGCGGCCTACCGCGCGCGCGAGATCGGCGGCGAGCGCTGGGTGGTCAAGGCGCAGGTGCACAGCGGCGGGCGCGGCAAGGCCGGCGGCATCAAGCTCTGCGCCGACAGCCACGCCGTGTGGCACGCCGCCGACGAGCTGCTGGGCAAGCGCCTGGTGACGGCGCAGAGCGGCGCGCGCGGCCGCCTGGTGCACCGCCTCTATGTCGAGGAGGCCAAGGCGCTGGCGCGCGAGGTCTACCTGGGCTTCGTGCTGGACCGTGTCAGCGAGCGCATCATGGTCGTGGCCTCGGCCGCCGGCGGCATGGAGATCGAGGAGATCGCCCGCGAGCGGCCGGAGACCATCGTGCGCGCGGTGGTCGAGCCCGCCGTCGGCATGCAGGCCTTCCAGGCGCGCGAGATCGCCTTCAAGCTGGGCTTCGACGGCAGCCTGCTGGCCGACGCGGTGAAGACCATCCTCGGCTGCTACCGCGCCTTCCGCGACCTCGACGCGACGATGGTGGAGATCAATCCCCTGGCGGTGACCGCCGAGGGCCGGCTGCTGGCGCTCGACGCCAAGATGGCCTTCGACGACAACGCGCTGTTCCGCCGGCCGCAGATCTCGGAGCTGCGCGACAAGAGCCAGGAGGACCCGCGCGAAACCCGCGCCGCCGACCGCGGCCTGGCCTACGTCGGGCTGGAGGGGCAGATCGGCTGCATCATCAACGGCGCCGGCCTCGCCATGGCGACGCTCGACATGATCAAGCTGGCGGGCGGCGAGCCGGCCAACTTCCTCGACATCGGCGGTGGCGCGACGCCCGAGCGCGTGACCAAGGCCTTCAACCTCGTGCTCTCGGACGAGCGGGTGGAGACGATCCTGGTCAACATCTTCGCCGGCATCAACCGCTGCGACTGGGTGGCCGAGGGCGTGGTGCAGGCCTATCACAACGCCAAGGTCGACGTGCCGCTGATCGTGCGCCTGGCCGGCACCAACGTCGAGGAGGGCCGCGGCATCCTGGCCCACAGCGGCCTGCCGATCATCACCGCCGAGAGCCTGGCGGAGGCGGCGGAACTCGCCGTCGGTGCCTGGAAGCGCAACCCCGGCCAGCGGCGCCAGCCGCGGGAGATCCACTGATGGCCGTCCTGATCGACCGTGCGAGCCGCATCCTGGTGCAGGGCTTCACCGGCACCATCGGCTCCTTCCACGCCAAGGAGATGATCGCCTACGGCAGCCAGGTCGTCGGCGGCGTCACGCCCGGCAAGGGCGGCACGACCCACCTGGGCCGTCCGGTCTTCAACACCATGCGCGAGGCGGTGGAGGCGACGGGCGCCGACTGCTCCATCGTCTTCGTGCCGCCGCCCTTCGCCGCCGACGCCATCATGGAGGCGGCGGACGCCGGCATCCGTGTCACCGTCGCCATCACCGACGGCATCCCGGCGCAGGACATGATCCGGGTGAAGCGCTATCTGCGCCGCTACAAGTGGGAGAAGCGGCTGCGCCTCATCGGCCCCAACTGCGCCGGCGTCATCTCGCCGGGCCAGTGCATGCTGGGCATCATGCCGGGCCACATCTACCTGCCGGGGCCGGTCGGCATCGTCGGCCGCAGCGGCACGCTGGGCTACGAGGCGGCGGCGCAGCTCATGGCCCAGGGCATCGGCGTCTCCACCTCGGTCGGCATCGGCGGCGACCCGATCAACGGTTCCTCGTTCAAGGACATCCTGGCGCTGTTCGAGGCCGATCCGGCGACCGAGGCGGTGATGATGATCGGCGAGATCGGCGGCCCGCAGGAGGCCGAGGCGGCCGACTTCATCCGCCGCGAGATGAAGAAGCCGGTCGTCGCCTACATCGCCGGCCTCGCCGCGCCGAAGGGCCGCAAGATGGGCCACGCTGGCGCCATCGTCTCGGCCTTCGGCGAGTCGGCGCCGGAGAAGGTGGAGATCCTCAAGGAGGCCGGGGTCGCCATCGCGCCGACGCCGGCCGCCATGGGCGAGACCGTGGCCGCCCTGCTGCGCAGGCGGGCGGCCTGACGCAGCAGACCTTCGTCCACTTGCCGGGGCCGGCGCCATGACGGCTATGCTTCAGGTCGTGGAGAGGGACGGCACGCGGCAGCGCCCGGACGGGCAGGCACAGGCGCTGGAGCGCGAGATCCAGCGCCTGGAACGCCTGCTGTTCGACCTGCTGCTGGCGGTGGTCGGCGAGCGCGAGCCCGCCGTGGTCCCGGTGCTGCTGGGCGAGGCGCCGCCGCCGGCCGACCGCCTGGGCCTGATCCACGCGCTGCAGGCCATCGGCATCTGGTTCCACCTGCTGGCCATCGCCGAGGAGAACGCCGCCATGCGCCGGCGCCGGCGTCTGGAGAGCGAGGGCGGGCCCGACGCCGTGCCCGGCAGCTTCGGCCAGGTGCTGGCGGCGGCCAGGGCGCGCGGCCTCTCGGCCGGGCAGGTGGCCGAGGTGCTGGGCAGTCTGTCGGTCGAGCCGGTCATCACCGCGCATCCGACCGAGGCCAAGCGCGTCACGGTGCTGGAGATCCACCGCCGCATCTATCGCCTGCTGTTCGACCTGGAGGCGCCGCGCTGGACGCCGGAGGAGCGCGCCGAGCTGGTCGAGCGCCTGCGCCTGGAGATCGACCTGCTGTGGCTGACCGGCGAAATCCGCCTCAGCAACCCCTCGGTCGAGGACGAGGCCGCCTGGGGCCGCTACTTCTTCAGCAAGACGCTGTTCGAGCGCACCCCGCGCGTGCGCCTGCAGCTGCAGCGCGCGCTGGCCCGTCACTATCCGGAGCTGGCGGACAAGGCGCCGGGCTGCGTCACCTTCGGCTCCTGGATCGGCGGCGACCGCGACGGCAATCCCTTCGCCACGGTGGCGGTGACGCGCCGCGTGCTGCTGGCCAACCGCCGCGCCGCCCTCAATCGCTACGCCAAGCGGCTGGAGGAGCTGCTGCGCATCCTCTCGCCGGCCCGGCACGCGCTGCGGGTCTCCACCGGGCTGCAGCAGGCGCTGGAGCGGGTGCTGGCCTCCTGCCCGCGCGCCGACGAGATCGTCGAGCGCAACCCGGGCGAGATCGTGCGCCACTACCTGGCGGCGCTGCGGGACCGCATCGAGCGCACCCTGGCGGAGGAGCCGGAGGCCGAGAGCCTGGCGCCCGAAGCACCGGTGCGCCGTCGCGGCTATCCCTCGGCCGAGGTCTTCATCCGCGACCTCGGCGCCCTGACCGAGGGCCTGGCGGCGAGCGGCGCCGCGAGCCTCGCCGAGACCTATCTGAAGCCGCTGCTGTGGGAGGCCGAGGCCTTCCGCTTCTGCACCGCGGGCCTGGACCTCAGGCAGAACTCCGAGGTGGTGAACGAAACGCTGGTCGAGCTCTGGGCCCTGCGCAGCGGCCAGCCGGCGGCCGAGGCGCCGGCGCCGCGTAGCCCGGCCTGGGGCGCCTGGCTGCGCGCGGAGCTGGCACGCCCGCTGGAGATGCCGCTGTCGCTCGAGGGACTGTCGCCGGAGGCTGCCGAGTGCCTCGGCCTCTTCCGCCTGGTGGCGGAGCTGAGGCCGCGCCTGGATGCGCGCGCCTTCCATGCCTTCATCCTGTCGCTGACGCGCGGCGCCGACGACCTGCTGGGTGTCTACCTGCTGGCCAAGTGGGGCGGCCTCACCGAGGACGCCGAGGGGCGCGAGGCGGTGATCCTGCCGATCGTCCCGCTGTTCGAATCGATCGACGACCTGCAGCGCGCCCCGGCGATCTTGCGCGACCTTTTGAAGGAGCCGCTGGTGCGCCGCTCGCTGCACCGCCAGGGCAGTCGGCAGGAGGTGATGATCGGCTACTCCGACAGCAACAAGGACGGCGGCTTCCTCGCCGCCACCTGGCAGCTCGCCAAGGCGCAGCGCGCGCTGGCCGAGCTGGGCGAGAAGGCGCGCATCGCCGTCAGCTTCTTCCACGGCCGCGGCGGCTCCATCGGGCGCGGCGGCGCGCCGACGCAGCGCGCGGTGGGTGCGCAGCCGGCGGGCTCGCTGCGCGGGCGCATGCGGGTGACCGACCAGGGCGAGGTGGTCTCCAGCAAGTACGCCAATCGCGGCACCGCGCTGGTGGAGCTGGAGACCCTGGCCGCCGGCGTGCTGGAACAGAGTCTCGCCGGCGCCACCGAGATGCGAGATGCCGAGGCGACGCAGCTGCTCGACGCGCTGGCCGGCGCTGCCTTCGCCGCCTATCGCCGTCTGGTCGAGGACCCGGCGCTGGTCACCTTCTTCCGCGGCGCCAGCCCGGTGGACGAGCTGGCCTTCCTGCGCCTCGGCTCGCGCCCGGCCAAGCGGCGCGGCGCCGCCTCGCTCGCCGACCTGCGCGCCATTCCCTGGGTCTTCGCCTGGAGCCAGAACCGCCTGATGGTGCCGGGCTGGTACGGCTTCGGCAGCGCCGTTGGGGCGTTGGGCCGCGTGCTGGGGCAGAACCTCGACCGCACGCTGCTCGGCCTGTTCCAGCGCGACCCGCTGTTCCGCCTGATCGTCGACGAGACCGAGAAGTCGCTGATGCTGGTCGACCGCCAGGTGGCGCGGGCCTATGCCGCGCTGCTGCCCGACGAGGCGCTGGCGCGCGGCCTCATGACCCTGATCGAGCGCGAACTGGTGGCGAGCGAGCGCGCCGTGCTGGCGATCACCGGCGAGGGCGACCTCGGCGAGCGCTTCCCCATGCTCTACGCGCAGCTCCGCCGCCGCCGCCCGCTGCTGGCCGCCGCCGGGCTGGAGCAGGCGCGCCTGGTGCGCGCCTTCCGCGATCCTGGCGCCGACGAGGCGGCGCGGCGCGACGCGCTGACCCCGCTGCTGCTGTCGATGACCTGCGTGGCCAGCGGCCTCGGCTGGACCGGCTAGAGGATCTCGACCTCGGGATAGCCCTGGAAATAGAGGATCGCCGTCAGGTCGCCGTGGTCGATGGCGAAGGGTGCCTCGGCCCGCACCAGCGGCTTGCCGTGGAAGGCGACACCGAGGCCGGCCTCCTTGATCATCGCCAGGTCATTGGCGCCGTCGCCCACGGCGCAGGCCTGGTCCAGCTTCACATCCTGCTGCTTCGCCAGGGCGCGCAGCGCCTCCAGCTTGCCGTGGCGGCCGAGGATCGGCTCCTGCACGTGGCCGGTCAGCCGCCCGTCGCTGTGGGTCAGCAGGTTGGCGCGCTGCTCGTGGAAGCCGCAGAGCTCGGCCACCGGCTCGGTGGCGAAGGTGAAGCCGCCGGAGACCAGCGCGGTGTAGCAGCCGTGCGCCCGGAGCGTGCGCACCAGCGAGCGCGCGCCGGGCATGAGGCGCAACTCGCGCACCACGTCGCCCATCAGCTCGACCGAGAGGCCGGCCAGCATGGCGACGCGCTGGCGCAGGCTTTCCTCGAAGGGCACCTCGCCGCGCATGGAGCGCAGGGTGATGGCGCTGATCTCGTCCTTGAGGCCCGCCTTGCCGGCCAGCTCGTCCAGCGTCTCGGACTGCACGATGGTGGAGTCCATGTCGGCGATGAAGAGCTGCTTGCGCCGCCCCTCGCACTCCTGCGCCGCGAAGTCGACCGGCTGCCCCTCCAGCGCCTTGGCGACGGCGGTCTTGGCGGCGGCGGGTTTCAGGTGATCGAAGAGGATGTCGACCGCCAGGCCGGGGGCCAGCCATTCGGTCGGGCCGGGTTCGCCGCCGGCGGCGGCCAGCGCGTCGCGCGCAGCCTCCAGGATCTGGTTGGACACCAGCCTTGTCTGCGGATCGCCCACGAGGGTAAGCACGTAGCGCATGGCGGCTTCATGCCGGCTAAAGCGCCGCAAGACAAGGATTCATGTCGCCACCTGAGACCAGACCTGTCCTCGCCATCGCCGGGCCGACCGCCAGCGGCAAGTCGGCGCTGGCCCTCGCGCTCGCCGCCGAAGTGGGCGGCTGCGTCATCAATGCCGACGCGCTGCAGGTCTATCGCGAGCTCAGCATCCTGACGGCGCGCCCGAGCGCGGCCGAGGAAGCGCGGGTGCCGCACCGCCTCTATGGCACGCAGCCGGCGGCGGAACCCGGCTCGGCGGGACAGTGGCGGCGGCAGGCCATCGCCGCCATCGCCGCGGCGCGCGCGGCCGGGCAGGTCCCGATCCTCTGCGGCGGCACCGGCCTCTACCTCAAGGCGCTGGAGGAGGGGCTGGCGCCGACGCCGCCGATCCCGGCGTCGGTGAAGGCCGAGGCCGCGGCGCTGCTGGACAAGGTCGGCGCCGGCGGCCTGCGCGAGCGCATCGCGCACCACGACCTGGACCTGGCGCGGCGCCTCCCGGAAAGCGACCCGCAGCGCCTGCTGCGCGCCTGGAGCGTCTGGCGCGCCACCGGGCGCTCGCTCGGCGACTGGCAGCGCGAGGCCGGCGCGCCCGGCCAGCCGCTGCGCTGGCTGGTGCTGCTGCCGCCGCGCGACTGGCTGCGGGAGTCCGTGGCGCGGCGCTGGCAAGGCATGCTCGATGCCGGCGCGCTGGAGGAGGCGCGGGCGCTCCTTGCCCTCGGCCTCGATCCGGCCCTGCCGGCGATGAAGGCCGTGGGGGTGCGGGAGCTGGGCGCGGTGCTGGCCGGGACCATGACGCTGGAGGCCGCGAGTCTCGCCGCCGTCACCGCCACGCGGCAGTACCTGAAGCGCCAGACCACGTGGCTGCGCACCCAGGTCCTGGCCAGCCATGCAGCGGCGGAAGTGCTGCATGCGAAATTTTCTGACCTCGATATGTCATCGTTGGTCAAAAAAGTTCGCGGCATGGGTTGACCGCGAAATTTTCTATGCTAGTTTGCGCCGCCCGCGGAGCCTCCTTAGGCTCCCGGGTTCTTTTATTGCCAGAAGGCGGCCGGCGAAGGTCCGGCGCCTTGAAACGGAAGGACTTGGGTCATGGCCAGCGAGGAACTGACCGGCGCGCAGATGGTGATCCGCGCCCTGGTCGATCAGGGGGTCGACACGATCTTCGGATATCCCGGCGGCGCCGTCCTTCCGATCTATGACGCGCTGTTCCAGCAGAACCGGCTGAAGCACATCCTGGTGCGGCACGAGCAGGCGGCGGTGCACGCGGCCGAGGGCTATGCCCGCTCCACTGGGCGCATCGGCGCGGTGCTGGTGACCAGCGGCCCCGGCGCGACCAACGCCGTCACGGGCCTCACCGACGCGCTGATGGATTCCATCCCGATCATCTGCTTGACCGGGCAGGTGGCGACGCACCTGATCGGCAACGACGCCTTCCAGGAGGCCGACACCACGGGCATCACGCGGCCCTGCACCAAGCATAACTACCTGGTGAAGTCGATCGACGACCTGGCGCGCACGGTGCACGAGGCGGTCTATGTCGCCACCCACGGCCGCCCCGGCCCGGTGGTGATCGACCTGCCCAAGGACATCCAGCAGGCCAAGGGCCGCTATACCGAGCCCGACGACGTGACGCACCGCAGCTACCGGCCGCAGACCAAGCCGGACCAGGCGCTGATCGAGGAGGCCATCGAGATCCTGGCCAAGGCGAAGCGGCCGATCATCTACAGCGGCGGCGGCGTCATCAACGCCGGCCCCAAGGCCGCCCGCCTGCTGCGCCAGTTCGTCAAGGCGACCGGCGCGCCGATCACCAACACGCTGATGGGCCTCGGCGCCTTCCCGGCGAGCGAGCCGGAGTTCGTCGGCATGTTGGGCATGCACGGCACCTACGAGGCCAACCTGGCGATGCACGGCTGCGACGTGATGCTCTGCGTCGGCGCCCGCTTCGACGACCGGGTGACCGGCAAGATCAGCGAGTTCTCGCCGCACTCGAAGAAGATCCACATCGACATCGACGCCTCCTCCATCAACAAGAACGTGATGGTCGACCTCGGCATCGTGGCCGACGCCGGCGCGGCGCTGGACGCCCTGCTGAAGACCTGGAAGGCGAAGCAGAAGAAGCTGGACGCCAAGGCGCTGAAGGCCTGGTGGAAGCAGATCGAGGAGTGGCGCGCGCGCGACTGCCTGCGCTTCCGCCAGGAGGGCAAGGTCATCAAGCCGCAGCACGCCATCAAGCGGCTCTACGAGCTGACCAGGGATCGCGACACCTTCATCACCACCGAGGTCGGCCAGCACCAGATGTGGGCGGCGCAGTACCTGAAGTTCGAGCAGCCGAACCGCTGGATGACCTCCGGCGGCCTCGGCACCATGGGCTACGGCCTGCCGGCCGCCATGGGCGCGCAGGTGGCGCATCCCGACAGCCTGGTGATCGACGTGGCCGGCGAGGCCTCGATCCTGATGAACATCCAGGAGCTCTCGACCCTGGCGCAGTACCGCCTGCCGGTGAAGGTCTTCATCGTCAACAACCAGTGGATGGGCATGGTGCGCCAGTGGCAGGAGCTGCTGCACGGCGCGCGCTACTCCGAGAGCTACAGCGCCTCGCTGCCGGACTTCGTCAAGCTGGCCGAGGCCTTCGGCGCCAAGGGCATGCGCTGCAGCGACCCGGCCAAGCTGGACGCCATGATCCAGGAGATGATTGACCATCCGGGTCCGGTGCTGTTCGACTGCCTGGTGGACCAGAAGGAAAACTGCTTCCCGATGATCCCCTCGGGCTCGGCGCACAACGAGATGCTGCTGGGACCCGAGGACCGGGCCGCGCACCAGGTGAGCGAGGAAGGGATGGCGCTGGTCTGACGCTGGCGAGCTTCACGCGTCCGGCCGAACCCCTCCCTTCCCTCGAGCATCAGAGACTCCCATGCCTGCCAAAGAGCAGAAGACGGAAAAGCGCATCTTCGCCATCCTGGTCGACAACGAGCCGGGCGTGCTGGCGCGCGTCATCGGCCTCTTCTCCGGCCGCGGCTACAACATCGAGAGCCTGACGGTGAGCGAGGTCGATGCCGGCAAGCACCTGTCGCGCATCACCATCGTCTCGACCGGCACGACGCAGGTGCTGGACCAGATCCAGGCGCAGCTCGACCGCATGGTGCCGGTGCACCGGGTCAGCGACCTGACCAACGACTTCGCCGGCGAGCACGTCGAGCGCGAGACCGCGCTGGTCAAGGTCATGGGTCAGGGCGAGAAGCGGGTCGAGGCGCTGCGCATCGCCGGCATCTTCAAGGCCGAGGTGGTCGACGCCGGGCTGGAGCACTTCGTGTTCGAGATCACCGACCGCTCGGACAAGCTGGACCGCTTCATCGACCTGATGCGCCCCCTGGGCCTGGTCGACATCAGCCGCAGCGGCGTGGTGGCGATCAGCCGCGGCCCGAAGGGGATGTAGGCGCTCAGGCGGCGACGCCGTCCAGCACCCTGCGCACCTTCTCCGCCAGCTCGCGGCGGCGGTAGGGCTTGCTCAGCAGGTGCAGTCCGGCATGCTGCCACTCGTTGGCGTCGATCGCACTCTCGGCGTAGCCGGAGGAGATCAGCACCCTGAGGTCCGGGCGCAGCGCCCGCGCCGTCTCGGCCAGTTCGCGCCCGTCTATGCCTCCCGGCATCACCATGTCTGTCAGCAGCAGGTCGAAGGTCTCGCCGCCGCGCAGGATCGCCAGGGCGGAGGGCCCGTTCTCCGCCGCCACCACCTTGTAGCCAAGGCTACTCAGCAGCTGCTCGGCATAGACGCGCACCATCTCGTCGTCCTCGACCAGCAGCACCCGTTCGGAGCCCTTGTGCGACGTCGCTACGGGTGCCCTGGGCTCCTCGGTCGGCTTCGCCCCGCCGGTCGCGCGCGGCAGGTAGAGCGCGACCTGGGTGCCGCGGCCGGGCTCGGACTGCAGGACCACATGGCCGCCGGACTGCTTGACGAAGCCATAGACCATCGAGAGGCCGAGGCCGGAGCCCTTGCCGACCTCCTTGGTGGTGAAGAAGGGTTCGAAGGCGCGCTCGCGGACCTCTGCCGGCATGCCGCAGCCGTTGTCCGACACGGTCAGCAAGACGTACTCGCCCGGGGAGACCTCGCCGGGCAGCCCGACCGCGTCGGTGCCCAGCCGCCAGTTGCGCACCTCGATCTCGATCCGGCCGCCGCCTGGCAGGGCATCGCGGGCATTGATGCAGAGGTTCAGCACCGCGTTCTCGAGCTGGGCCTCGTCGACCAGTGCCGGCCAGATACCGGGCGCCACCATGACCGCGATTTCGATCGACTCGCTGATGGTCCGGCGCAGCAGCGTCGACGCGCGCTCGATGGTCGCCGCGACGTCGATGGCGTCGGGCAGCAGCGACTGGCGGCGGGCGAAGGTCAGCAGCTGGGCGGTGAGCTGCGAAGCGCGTTCGGCGGCGCGCCTGGTCACGCCGGCGACCTCGGCCAAGCCCGGCTCGCCCGCGGCGGCTTCCTGCAGCACCTCGGCATTGCCCAGGATCACCGTCAGCAGGTTGTTGAAGTCATGCGCCACGCCGCCGGTCAGCTGGCCGAGCGATTCCAGGCGCTGCGCCTGGTTCAGCAGCGCCTCCTGGCGGGCCACGGCCTCCTCCGCGGCGCGCAGCGCGGTCACGTCGCGCGCCACGATGAGCCGGGCGGCGCGCCCGTCGTAGCGCACCGCCCGCCCGCGCATGGCGACGATGATCTCGCGGCCGTCCTTCGTGCGGTGCCGCCATTCGGAGTCGGTCGAGCCCAGCGGGTCGACCCGCGTCAGGAACTCGCACAGGCGCTCTTGCTCCGCCTGTACCGGAATGTCGGGCGTGCGCATCGTCAGGAACTCGGCGCGGCTGTAGCCGTACAGCTCGACGGCGGCGTCGTTGACCAGCAGGAAGCGCAGGCTTTCGGGATCAACCACCCACATCGGATCGGGATAGTGCTCGAAGACCGCGCGGAAGTTTTCCTCGCTGCGCGCCAGCGCCTCCTGCGCCTCCAGCCGGCGGGTCTGGTCGCGCGATGTGCCGCGGTAGCCGGCGAACACGCCGGCTTCGTCGAAGATCGGCTTGCCGCTGATGCTGATGGCGATGCGCGCGCCGTCGCGGGTCCGGCCCTCCACGGCGAGCTCACGGAAGGGGCGACGGGCCTCGAGGTCGGCCTTGTGCCGGTCCCAGAAGCCGGGGGTGGCCTGCGTGCCATGCGCCTCCCAGCGGCGCCGGCCGATGAACTGCTCCTGCAGCGGCATGTCCGGCAGGTTACCTGCGATGGTGGTGAAGCGGAGGTCGGCGTCCAGTTCCCAGTACCAGTCGGCCGAGGTCTCGACGAAGTCCTGAAAGCGGCGAGCCGCCTCGCGCGCCTCTTTCGTCGCACGTCGCCGCTCCAGTTCGCTCTCCGCCAGCCGGGCGAGGGCCTCGAGCGTCTTGCGCTGCTGCGGCGTGAGATCGCGACGCGGTGCCGAATCGATGACGCAGACTGTACCCAGCGGCTGGCCGTCGGCGCTGGAAATCACCGCGCCAGCGTAGAAGCGAACGGCGTGCGGGCCGGTCACCAGCGGGCTTTCGGCGAGCCCGGGGGCCTGCAGCGCATCGGGAACAACCATAAGTGGCGGATTCTGGATTGCGCGGTTGCAAAAGGCCCACTCGCGCGGCGTCTCCGCCAGGTCTAGCCCGATCCGGGCCTTGAACCACTGGCGTCGCTCATCAATCAGAGAGATCAGGGCCGTGGGCGCCCCGAAAATCGCCGAGGCCAGCTCGACAATGCGATCGAAGGGTTCCTCTGGCGGCGTATCCAGGATCGAGTAGGACCGCAACGCCCTGAGCCGCTCCTTTTCCGAGCCGATCATGCGCCTCCCAAATCCTACGTACAGTACAATGGTATTCAGTTGCATTGGCAGTGACAACCGGCAAGGGCGCCGCTGTGGCCGCCAACCCGATGCCGCCGGCCGCGGGAACCTCAGCCCTGCGTGGCTCGCAGGCGGGCCTGGGCAGGAAGCGCCTTGCCCCTGGCGAGCCGGCAGCCTAAGAACGGCGCCCGTACGACTGCCCCGGTCTAGCGGGGTTAGACGCCTGACGAGACCGGAAGAGGAGTGGGTGGGATGCGCGTTTACTACGATCGCGATGCCGACGTGAACCTGATCAAGGGCAAGAAGGTCGTCATCGTCGGCTACGGCAGCCAGGGCCACGCCCATGCCATGAACCTGCGTGACAGCGGCGTCACCGACGTGCGCATCGCGCTGCGTCCGGGCTCGGCCACCACCATGAAGGCCGAGGCCGCGGGCTTCACCGTGATGAGCCCGGCGGACGCCGCCAAGTGGGCCGACGTGGTGATGATCCTGACGCCGGACGAGCTGCAGGCCGCGCTCTACAAGAACGACCTGGCGCCGAACATGAAGGAAGGCGCCACCATCGCCTTCGCCCACGGCCTCAACATCCACTTCAACCTGATCGAGCCGCGCGCCGACCTCGACGTCATCATGATCGCGCCGAAGGGCCCGGGCCACACCGTGCGCTCGGAGTACCTGCGCGGCGGCGGCGTGCCCTGCCTGATCGCGGTGCACCAGAACCCCAGCGGCAACGCGCAGGAGATCGGCCTCTCCTATGCCTCGGCCATCGGCGGCGGGCGCGCCGGCGTGATCGAGACCAACTTCCGCGAGGAGTGCGAGACCGACCTCTTCGGCGAGCAGGCCGTGCTCTGCGGCGGCCTCACCGCGCTGATCCAGGCCGGCTACGAGACCCTGGTCGAGGCCGGCTACGCGCCGGAGATGGCCTATTTCGAGTGCCTGCACGAGGTGAAGCTGATCGTCGACCTGATCTACGAGGGCGGCCTCGCCACTATGCGCTACTCGATCTCCAACACGGCGGAGTACGGCGACTACACCCGCGGTCCGCGCATCGTGACCGAGGAGACCAAGAAGGAGATGAAGCGCATCCTGGACGACATCCAGTCCGGCCGCTTCGCCCGCGACTGGGTGACCGAGTGCAACGCCGGCCAGCCGAGCTTCAAGGCCATGCGCCGCCGCTCGGCCGAGCACCCGATCGAGGAGGTCGGCGCCAAGCTGCGCGCCATGATGCCCTGGATCGCCAAGAACAAGCTGGTCGACAAGGCGAAGAACTGAAGCCTTCGCCAGACCGGCGCCGGAAAGGGCGGGCAGCGATGCCCGCCCTTTTTGTTTCCGGGCGCGGCGGCGCCCAACTGCCGCCGCCCAACTGCCGCCACAGTGCGGCGGCATCCAGGCCGGCATGATCGGGTCCCGTCTTCTCGCCGTCGCCGCCTTCGCGGCCTGCCTTGCCGCGCCGGCCCTGGCCGATGCCCCGCAGCCCATCACGCCGCTCGCCATCCCGGTGAAGCCGGCGCCGGTGAACCTGACCGAAGAGGTGGAGCCCGGCGGCGGGCGGCTGGTGGTGACGCTGGAGAACGACATCCTGGGCAGCGGCACCGACCGCAACTACACCAACGGCCTGCGCTTCCTCTGGCTGGGCGAGGCCGGCGCAGTGCCGGACTGGCTGAACCGCCTGGCCGGTATCCTGCCGCTGGTGCAGGAGGGCAGCTCCAGCCGCCTGGTGCTGGAGCTGGGGCAGTCGATCTTCACGCCGGAGAGCCTCGACGCCTCGCGTCCGCCCGAGGGTCAGCGGCCCTATGCCGGCTGGCTTTACCTCGGCCTCTCGGCGCTGCTGGAGGACGAGACGCAGATCTCGCGCCTCGGCATCCTGGCCGGCGTGCTGGGGCCGCTGGCCGGCGCCGGCTCGACCCAGTCGGCGGTGCATGGGTGGCTCGGCATGGAGCATCCCAACGGCTGGGACAGCCAGCCGGGCTCGCGCCCCGGCTTCCAGATCCTGCTCGACCGCTTCTGGAAGCTGGTGCAGGCCGATCCGGCCGACGCCATCGAGCTGGAAATCCTGCCGCATGCCGGCGTCGCGGCCGGCAATGTCTACGATCAGGCCTCCGGCGGTGTGCTGATCCGCTTCGGCGGCGACCTCGGCCAGCAGCCGCTGCCCAGTTCCATCGCCCCCGGCCTGGCGCCGGGCGGCGCGGCCAAGGCCGAGGATGGCGGCTTCCACTGGTCCTTCTTCATCGACCTGACCGGCCGGGCGGTGGCGCACAACGTCCTGGTCTCGGGCCTCGATGGCGCCGGGCCGGAGGCCAACTGGCTGGTCGGCGACGTGACGGCGGGCCTGACCATCACCTACGCCGGCATCTCCATCACCTATGCCCGCACCCTGCGCACGCCCGAGGCGGCGACGCAGGAGTCCCCGGATTCCTTCGGCGGGGTTAGCATCAGCGTCGACTTCTGACCCCTCTCGGGAGGTTCCGATGGCGACGAGGACGGGCGGCTGCCTCTGCGGCCGGGTGCGCTGGGCCTACGAGGGGCCGGAGAACTGGCGCGCGCACTGCCACTGCACGAGCTGCCGGCGCAATACGGCCTCGCCCTTCACCACCTTCATGGGCGTGCCCTATGCGCGCTTCCGCTTCACCGCGGCGGTGCCGGAGACCTATGTCTCCTCGCCCGGCGTGCGGCGCCGCTTCTGCGCCACCTGCGGCACGCCGGTCGCCTACGAGGCCGAGCGCTACCCGGACGAGATCCACCTCTATGCCGCCAGCCTGGACGAGGTGGCCGACTTCCAGCCGCAGTTCCACGTGCACGTCGCCGAGGCCGTGCCCTGGGTGGAGCTGGCGGACAAGCTGAAGCGATTTCCGCACAACGGCTGAAACGCGGCGCGCTAGGTGAAGTCCCGCAGGGCGGCGACGTCGCCGCGCACCAGCAGGGGGATGGCGCGCGTCACCTTGTCGTGCGGCCAGTCCCACCAGGCCAGTTGCAGCAGTTCGCCCACCACCTCGGCGGGGAAACGCTGACGCACGATCCGCGCCGGATTGCCGGCGGCGACGCAGTAGGGGGGCAGGTCGCGGCTGACCACGGCGCGGGCGCCGACGATGGCCCCGCTGCCGATGGTGACGCCGGGCAGCACCAGCGAGTCGTAGCCGAACCAGACGTCGTGCCCGACCGTGGTGTCGCGCCTTGGCCGCAGCGGCAGCTCGGCCAGCGGCAGGCGCTGTTCCCAGTCGCCGCCGAAGATCGGGAAGGGAAAGCTGGAGATGCCGTCCAGCACGTGGTTGGCGTCGGCCAGGACGAAGG
Source organism: Pseudomonadota bacterium (assembly GCA_029781795.1). GTDB lineage: Bacteria > Pseudomonadota > Alphaproteobacteria > Kiloniellales > JACOMY01 > JAKOWB01. Next base: position 28,177 of record JAKOWB010000441.1, read on the forward strand.
TCGTGCCGTGCGCCAGGGCGCAGTAGCGCCCGATGGTCAGGCGGCTGCCGCCGAAATTGTAGCGCACGTTGCGCCGGAAGAAGCGCTTCGGATCCTCGAAGTCGGAATAGTAGCTGTAGTCGCCGACGCTGATGTTGGGCGCCGGCTCCTCGGCCAGCAGCGGCTTCAGGAAAACCGTCCCGCCATGGCCCGGCAGCGGATAGAGCACCCGCGGGTCGGGGGTCATCTGGCGGGGGTCATCTGGCGGGCGTCATCTGGCGGGCCAGGCCGGCACCGTCAGATCGCGTGCGGGCCGCTGCCGGCGAGCCAGGGCAGGGTGCGCTCGATTTCCTGTGTGACGCGCAGCGTGAGCGCGAGCCAGATCGTCAAACCGTCCTCGCAGCAGCCCCGGTGATTGAAGGCGGTCCCCGCCAGACCCTGGGCGGGATCGCCGCGGAAGGTCGCGACCAGCCCATAGGACGCGGTTTCGGCGCCCGGCTCCAGGCTGGCCACTCCCGGCGCGGCCAGGGTCGCCGGCGCGCGCGGCTCGGGCGACCTGGCCAGGCTGGCAAAGCCGAAGCGGCCATGCAGCGAGGCAAGGCGGCGGATCACATCGCTCTCGGCCGGGGTCTCCAGGCTGCTCGGTGCCGCGGCGGTCCGGGTCAGCAGGGCGCTGAGCGGCCCAGTGGTGGTGATCGGCAGGTGCTCGCTGCCGGCGGGGTGCAGGCCGTCCGGATGGCGCTGCTGCTGGCCGGACTCCCAGGCGCGCGGCAGGATGCCGCTGGCCCAGCCCAGTGCCAGGACGGCAGCCAGGGCCAGGACCAGACGGCCGGGGCGCCGGTGGGCGGTCCGGCCCCCCGTGTCAGGGTCCCGCGACGGGTGCGGCCGTGGGTCTGTCATCTTGCTGGCCCCGCGCTTCATGATCCGGACTCCAGGTTGTGGTGGAAATGCGGCGGCATCTTGACCATGTAGGCCTCGTGGGTTTGTCGCTCAAGCCTCTTGCCGCCGAGATTCTCCTTGTTCCCTGACGGCAGCCTGACCATACTGCGGCCGCTTTCGGCAGGAGACGCCCGAAACCATGGGTTTCGCCATGACCAGGACCGGGATGACCAGCGACGCGGCCTTCGCCGCGCGCCGTCCCGCCTGCGCGCTCCTTCCCCTCCTCCTTATCGGCCCCTGAACGCTACTGCCGGCGCTGGCCGGCCAGCGGGCAGGGGCATCCGATCGAAGCAGGAACCAACGGGTCCGGCGTGACCGCCCACGTGCGCCGCCGGCCAGACACCAGAAGGACGAGACCCATGAGCACCGAGACCCAGGCCGCCGCCGCGGCCAGCCCCACGGTCCAGACCGGCAGGCCGGAAGACCGCGTCAAGATCTTCGACACCACGCTGCGCGACGGCGAGCAGTCGCCCGGCTGCTCGATGAACCTGCAGGAAAAGCTGCGGGTCGCCAGCGTGCTGGAAGAGCTGGGCGTCGACATCATCGAGGCCGGCTTCCCCATCGCCTCCAACGGCGACTTCGAGGCCGTGCACGAGGTGGCCAAGCTGGTGAAGAAGAGCCAGGTCGCCGGCCTGGCCCGGGCGACGAAGAAGGACATCGACCGGGCCTGGGAGGCGCTGAAGCCCGCCGCCAGCCCGCGCATCCACACCTTCATCAGCACCAGCCCGCTGCACATGAAGTACAAGCTGCAGATGGAGCCGGCGAAGGTCTACCAGGCGGTCATCGACAGCGTGACCCATGCCCGCAAGCTGTGCGGCGACGTCGAGTGGTCGGCCGAGGACGGCACCCGCACCGAGCACGACTTCCTCTGCCGCTGCGTCGAGGCGGCGATCAAGGCCGGCGCCAGCACGATCAACATCCCGGACACCGTCGGCTACACCGTGCCGGAGGAGATCTTCGCCCTGTTCCAGATGCTGCGGAACCGGGTGCCGAACATCGACAAGGCGGTGCTGTCGGCGCACAACCACAACGACCTGGGCCTGGGCGTCGCCAACTCGCTGGCCGCCTTCCGCGGCGGCGCGCGGCAGGTGGAATGCACCATCAACGGCATCGGCGAGCGTGCCGGCAATGCCGCGATGGAGGAGATCGTCATGGCGCTGCGCGTGCGCCACGACGCCATGCCCTTCTGGACCGGGGTCGACAGCACCAAGATCACCAAGGCCTCGCGCCTGCTGTCCAGCATCACCGGCTTCTCGGTGCAGCCCAACAAGGCGATCGTCGGCGCCAATGCCTTCGCGCACGAGAGCGGTATCCACCAGGACGGCATGCTGAAGAATGCCGCCACATACGAGATCATGACGCCGGAATCGGTCGGCCTGACCAAGTCCAGCCTGGTGCTGGGCAAGCACTCCGGCCGCCATGCCTTCAAGACCAAGCTGGAAAGCCTGGGCTACAGCCTGGGCGACAACCAGCTGAACGACGCCTTCGCCCGCTTCAAGGAGCTGGCGGACGCCAAGAAGGACGTGTTCGACGAGGACCTGGTGGCCCTGGTCGACGACGAGGTGACGCGCGTCAACGACCACGTGCGCTTCCAGGCCATGCGCATTCTCTGCGGCACCAAGGGGCCGCAGACCTGCGACCTGGACCTGGAGGTCGAGGGCAAGCGCAGATCGGCGCACGCTACCGGCAACGGGCCGATCGACGCCGCCTTCAACGCCATCCATCTGATCTATCCGCACGACGCCGCGCTGCAGCTCTACCAGGTACATGCGGTCACCGGCGGCACCGATGCGCAGGCCGAGGTGACGGTGCGGCTGGAAGAGAACGGCAAGACCGTGATGGGCCAGGGCGCCGATCACGACACCCTGGTCGCCTCGGTCCGTGCCTACGTCAACGCGCTGAACAAGCTGATCGTGAAGCGCGCCCGGACGGCCCCGGACGACGTCGCCGAGGCGATGCGGGCCTAGAGCGTGTCCCCCCTCCCCCTCGATGGGGGAGGGTCGGGGTGGGGGTGGGTTTCTTATACGACTCCCTCCATCCGCGCCGGCGTTGGCGATGGAATAAGAGACCCCATCCCCTCCCAACCCTCCCCCATCAAGGGGGAGGGTTGTCGTTTCTAGGAGAGTCCGTTTTCCGGACCACCTTCCGCCCGCCGGCCTGCTATCCTCTGCCCATGTCCGCCGCCGGCCAGTTCTGCTCCGTCGCCCGTGCGCTCGACCTGCTGGGTGGGCGCTGGACCCTGCTGGTGGTGCGCGAGCTGTTGCTGGGCGGGCGGCGCTTCAACGAGATCCGGCGCGGCATTCCGCGCGTCTCGCGAACCGTGCTGTCCGAACGGCTGCAGGCGCTGGTCGCCGCCGGCGTCGTCACACACCAGGGGGATAGCTACGAGCTGGCCGAGGCGGGGCGGGAGCTGCTGGCCACCGTCGCGGCGCTCGGCACCTGGGGCCAGCGCTGGCTGCCGCGCAATGCCGGCCGCGAGGACCTGGACCTGGGGCCGCTGCTGCTCGACATGCAGCGGCGCGTGCGCGTCGCCGCGCTGCCGGCCGAGCCGCTGGTGGTGCGCTTCGCGTTGGCGCGCCAGCCGCAGCGCCGCCTGCTGCTGAAGGCCGGCGAGGCCGCGCTCTGCTCCGAGGATGCCGGCTTCCCCGAGCGGCTGGTGGTCGGCGGGCCGCTGCCGGCGCTGGCCGGCTGGTGGCGCGGCGACCAGGACTTCGCCGCCGCCCGCCGGGCCGGCCTGACGCTGGAGGGGCCGCGCGCCCTGGCCCGCGCCTTCCCCGACTGGTTCGAGCGCTACCTGTTCCACGCCGTCGCCCCCGCCAAGGGTCTTGCCGCATGACACTGCGCATCGTCCGCCTGGGTTCGCCCCGCCATCCCGAGGAGGGCACGCGCATCGGCACGGTGCGCCGCCTGCCGCGCGGCGTGCGCAAGGAGCGCTATGCCGCCGACGACTGGTTCGACGTCTGGTATCCCGAGCTCTCGCCCAGCGCGCCGCTGGTGAAGCAGGCGCTGAGCGCCGAGAGCGAGCAGGACTGGACCGCCTTCGAGCGCGCCTTCCGCCGCGAGATGGCGGCCCCGGCCGCCAGCCGGACGCTGGACCTGCTGGCGGCGCTGTCGCATGGCGCCAATCTTTCGGTCGGCTGCTACTGCGCCGAGGAGGCGCGCTGCCACCGCCGGGTGCTGCGCGCGCTGCTGACGGAACGGGGTGCGAGGATCGGCTAGGTCCGGATTTCGGACCGGATCTTCCGCCTGGGCTGGGGCATAGCTGGGGCCATGGACACCATCCTCGACCGTATCGGCGGCACGCCGCTGCTGCCGCTCCGCCGCATCGCCGCGCCGAACGGCTGCCGCATCCTGCTGAAGCTGGAGGACGCCAATCCTACCGGCTCGATGAAGGACCGCATGGCGCTGGCGATGATCGCGGCGGCGGAGCGCGACGGGCGCCTGCCGCCCGGCGGGCCGGTGGTGGAGTACACCGGCGGCTCGACCGGCGTCTCGCTGGCGTTGGTCTGCGCGGTGAAGGGGCACTCGCTGGACATCGTCACCAGCGACGCCTTCGCCCGCGAGAAGCTGGACCACATGCGCCTGCTGGGCGCGCGCCTCACCATCGTGCCCAGCGAGGGCGGGCGCATGACCGGGCAGCTGACGCGCGACATGATCGCGGCGGCGGAGGCCATCGCCCGGCGGAGCGGGGCCTACTGGACCGACCAGCTCAACAATCGCGACCAGCTCGCCGCCTATCACGCCCTGGCGGGCGAGATCTGGGACGGGACCGGCGGTGCGGTCGACGCCTTCGTGATGAGCGTCGGCACGGCGGCGGCGCTGCGCGGCACCGCCGAGGCGCTGCGCCGTCGGCGTCCGGACGTGCGCGTCGTCGCCGTCGAGCCGGCCGAATCGCCGGTGCTGTCGGGCGGCCAGCCGGGCGGACACCGGATCGACGGCATCGGCGCCGGCTTCGTCGTGCCGCTGTGGCGGCCGGAGCTGCCGGATGCCATCGAGCGGGTCTCGACCGACGAGGCCACGACCATGGCCCTGCGCCTGGCGCGCGAGGAAGGCCTGTTCTGCGGCACCTCGACCGGCGCCAACGTGGTGGCGGCGCTGCGCACGGCGGAAGGGATGGCCCAGGGCGCCACGCTGGTCACGCTGCTCTGCGACACGGGGATGAAGTACCTGCAGAAGTTCGGAGCCCTGACCTGAGCGTCCCGGCCGCGCCGCGGCGGGCGCTTCCTGTTGCCGCTGCGCCCCAGTGACGCAATCAAGTCACAGTCAAGAGCTGCCTTGAAAAGCGCATCCCCGCGCGGTAATCCATGAACGCGCGCGCGTTGAGGGGGTTCGGGAGTCGCGCGTGCCGCGTGCCGCAAATCCTTAAAAGGAAAAGAAAATTCTATGCTCTCCCGCCTGATGGGCATGCTGTCCGCCGACATGGCGATCGATCTCGGCACGGCCAACACACTGGTGTACGTCAAGGGCCGCGGCATCGTCCTCAACGAGCCTTCCGTCGTCGCCATCGCCGAGGTGAAGGGCAAGAAGCAGGTCCTGGCGGTGGGCGACGAGGCCAAGATGATGCTGGGCCGCACCCCCGGGAACATCCAGGCCATCCGGCCGCTGCGCGACGGCGTCATCGCCGATTTCGAAGTCGCGGAGGAGATGATCAAGCATTTCATCCGCAAGGTGCATAACCGGCGTTCCTTTGCCAGTCCGCAGGTGATCGTCTGCGTGCCCTCCGGCTCCACCGCCGTCGAGCGCCGCGCCATCCAGGAGTCGGCCGAGAGCGCCGGCGCCCGCCGCGTCTTCCTGATCGAGGAGCCGATGGCCGCCGCGATCGGCGCCGGCTTGCCGGTGACCGAGCCGACCGGCTCCATGGTGGTGGACATCGGTGGCGGTACCACCGAGGTCGCAGTGCTCTCGCTGGGCGGCATCGTCTATTCCCGCTCGGTCCGCGTGGGCGGCGACAAGATGGACGAAGCCATCATCGGCTACATCCGCCGGAACCATAACCTGCTGGTCGGCGAGAGCTCGGCCGAGCGAATCAAGAAGGAAATCGGCTCCGCCTGCCCGCCCGAGGATGGCGAGGGCCGGACCATGGAGATCAAGGGCCGCGACCTGATGAACGGCGTGCCCAAGGAGCTGATCATCTCCGAGCGGCAGATCGCCGAGAGCCTGGCCGAGCCGGTCGGCGCCATCGTCGAGGCGGTGAAGGTCGCCCTGGAGCACACGGCGCCGGAACTGGCCGCCGACATCGTCGACAAGGGCATCGTGCTGACCGGCGGCGGCGCGCTGCTGGGCAACCTGGATTTCGTGCTGCGCGCCTCCACCGGCCTGCCGGTGTCCATCGCCGACGACCCCTTGTCCTGCGTCGCCCTCGGCACCGGCCGCTGCCTGGAAGAGATGAAGACGCTGCGCAACGTTCTCATCTCCATGTACTGAGTCGGGATTTCGCCTATTGGGTTATGGCGAGTAGCCGGGAAGTTTTGTCGCGACCTCGGCTAAATTCCTGTTCTTTCTTGGTTTACCGACGCGACTCCAGTGCTATAGCTTGACCTATCCGAATACGGTTGAGCGCGAGGGGTGCCGTCGCGACCCGATTCGGCGGAGCGGGGGAAGCGTCGTGGCAAAGCGGCCCGGCACGGTGATGCGTCTGGCAACGCCCTTGAAGGCATGGGCGCAGCGCTTCGTGTTCCTGCTGCTGGCCGCCGCCGCCTTCGCGCTGATGCTGCTGGGCAAGGCCGACATCGCCATCATCGACCGCGCGCGCACCGCCATCCAGGATGCCGTGGCGCCGCTGTTGGAAGGCCTGTCGAAACCGGTCGGCACGGTCAACGGCATCATCGACTACGCCTCCGAACTGGCCGACCTGCAGGCGATGAACCAGTCGCTGCGCGAGGAGAACGAGCGCCTGCTCCAGTGGCAGTCCACGGCGCGCGAGCTGATCGCCGAGAACGCGCGCCTGCGCCAGCTGCTGAACTTCACGCCGGATCCCGCGGCGCGCTTCATCTCGGCGCGCGTGATCGGCGACCAGGGCGGCGCCTTCGCCCGCTCGATCCTGGTAGCCGCCGGCACGGCCGACGGCGTCAGCAAGGGCCAGGCGGCGATGACCGGCGAGGGCCTGGTCGGCCGCGTCGCCGAAGTGGGACAGCGCTCCGCCCGCGTGCTGCTGCTGACCGACCTCAACAGCCGCGTGCCGGTGCTGGTCGGCGCCAACCGCGACCGCGCCGTGCTGGTCGGCGACAACTCGGCCGAGCCGGACCTCACCTACCTCGAGGACGACGTGACCGTCGCGGTCGGCGACTATGTCGTGACCTCCGGTCACGGCGGCGTCTTCCCGCCGGGCCTGCCGGTCGGCGTGGTCTCCAGCGTCGCCGACGGCATCATCCAGGTCAGCCCCTTCGTCGACTGGGAGCACCTGGAGGTCGTGCGGCTGGTCGACTACGCGCTGCCCGGCCTGCTGCAGACGGACGGGGCGCTGCAGTAGCGATGACCCGGCCCTTCTGGAACCGCGTCGATCTCTTCGCCCGTGGCCTCACCCCCTTCGCGCTGTCGCTGCTGCTGGTGGTGCTGAGCCTGGTGCCGGTGCGCCTGCCGGGCCTGTCGCCCATCACGCCCTGGGTGACGCTGATCGCGGTCTTCTTCTGGACCGCGCATCGCCCGGACCTCTTGCCGCTGGGCGCGGTCTTCCTGCTTGGACTCTTCGCCGACCTGGCCGGCGGCGGCCCGCTCGGCGTCACCTCGCTGGCGCTGATGGTGGCGCAGCTGGTGGTCAAGGCGCAGCGCCGGCACATCCTGCCGCATCCCTTCATCGTGCAGTGGGTGATCTTCGCACTGGTCGCGCTGCTGGCCGAGGCGCTGCTGGTGATCCTGCACGTCATGGCCTACACGCAGGCGCTGGACCCCAGCCCGGCGCTGTTCCAGGCGCTGATGACCATCGCGCTCTATCCGCTGGTGGCCTGGATCTTCGTCCAGGCGCAGCGCGCCTTCCTGCGTACCGGCTGAGGCGCGGGCCATGGCACAGAACAACGAGGAACTGATCCGCCTCAAGCAGCTGGGACGCCGCGCCCTGCTGCTGGGCGGCGGGCAGCTCGCGCTCTTCGGCCTGATCGCCGGCCAGCTCTACAAGCTGCAGGTGCTGGAAAGCGACAAGTACAGGCTGCTGGCGGAAGAGAACCGCATCAACATCAAGCTGCTGACCCCGCCGCGCGGCCAGATCCTCGACCGCTTCGGCGAGCAGCTGGCGGTGAACGAGCAGAACTACCGCGTGGTGCTGACCCGGGAGCAGACGCCCGACGTCGACGCGACGCTGGACCGCCTGGGCCAGATCCTCGCCATCGGCGAGGAGGAGCGCGCGCGCGTCCTGCGCGACGTGCGGCGCAACCGCGCCTTCGTGCCGGTGACCGTGGCCGAGAACCTGACCTGGGAGCAGGTCAGCCGCATCGAGGTCAATGCCCCCGACCTGCCGGGCATCGCCATCGAAGTGGGACAGACGCGGCTCTATCCCTACGGCTCGATCCTGTCGCACATCCTGGGCTATGTGGCCGTGGTGTCGGAGGCGGAACTGCAGGGCTCGGACGACCCGCTGCTGCAGCTGCCCGACTTCCGCATCGGCAAGAACGGCATCGAGAAGAGCCACGACAAGGCGCTGCGCGGCAAGGCCGGCACCAGCCAGGTCGAGGTCAATGCCGTCGGGCGCATGATCCGCGAGCTGTCGCGCCAGGAAGGCGAGCCCGGCCGCGAGCTCATCACCACGCTGGACGCCAGCCTGCAGGCCTTCGCCATGCAGCGCCTGCTGGGCGAGATCGCGGCCTCGGCCGTGGTGATGGACGTGACCAGCGGCGACGTGCTGGCCATGGCCTCCAACCCCAGCTACGACAACAACCTTTTCACCCGCGGCATCAGCGCCGCCGAGTGGAAGACCTTGATCGAGGACCCGCTGAAGCCGCTGGGCAACCGCACCATCAGCGGCACCTACGCGCCGGGTTCGACCTTCAAGGTGGCGGTGGCGCTGGCTGCGCTGGAAGCCGGGATCAACCCCGAGAACACGGTCTACTGCCCCGGCGTCTACAGCCTGGGCAACGCCAAGTTCCATTGCTGGAAGCGCGGCGGCCACGGCCACACCAACCTGCACGACGGGCTGAAGCACTCCTGCGACGTCTACTTCTATGACGTCGCCAAGCGCGTCGGCATCGACCGCATCGCCGAGATGGCCTTCAAGCTGGGCCTTGGCAAGCCGACCGGCATCGACCTGCCGGGCGAGAAGGGTGGCGTGATCCCGACGCGCGACTGGAAGCTGGCCAACCTGAACGAGCCCTGGCAGGGCGGCGAGACGCTGGTCACCGCCATCGGCCAGGGCTTCGTGCTGACGACGCCGCTGCAACTCGCCGTCATGTCGGCCAGGCTCTGCAACGGCGGCTTCGCGGTCACGCCGCGCCTGACCCGCGGCTTCCGCGACCAGCGCACCGACGATCCGGCGCCGCCGGTGTTCGAGCCGCTGGGCGTTTCGGCCGAGCATCTGGCCGTCGTGATCGCCGGCATGAACGGCGTGACCAACGAGCAGGGCGGCACGGCCTATCGCAACCGCATCACCGAGGAGGGCTGGGAGATGGCCGGCAAGACCGGCACCAGCCAGGTGCGCCGCATCACGCTGGCCGAGCGCGCGCAGGGCGTGACCAAGAACGAGGACCTGCCCTGGCACCGCCGCGACCATGCGCTCTTCATCTCCTTCGCCCCGGTGCATGCGCCGCGCTATGCCTGCGCGGTGGTGGTGGACCACGGCGGCGGCGGCTCGGCGGTGGCCGCGCCGATCGCGCGCGACATCCTGATCGAGGCGCAGCGCCGCGATCCCCTGGCGCGTCAGGCGCTGCCGATCATCGCCGCCGGCCTGCCGGCGGGCCAGCAGGGCTGAGGCCATGGCCACCGCGCGCCTGCTCCGCCGCCAGCCCAAGATGTCGCTCGGCCGCAAGCTGCTGGAATTGAACTGGGGCCTGCTCTTCCTGCTGACCCTGATCGCCGGCTGCGGGCTGGTGATGCTCTATTCCGCCGCCGGCGGCTCGATGGAGCCCTGGGCCGACCGCCAGGCGCAGCGCTACGGCCTCGCCGTCTGCGGCCTGCTGGTGGTGGCGATGGTCGACGTGCGCTTCTGGTTCCGCATGGCCTATCCGATCTATTTCGCCACGCTGGCGCTGCTGACCCTGGTGGAGTTCTTCGGCTCCATCGGCATGGGCGCGCAGCGCTGGATCGACCTGGGCTTCATCCAGCTGCAGCCGTCGGAGATGATGAAGGTCGCGCTGATCCTGGCGCTGGCCCGCTACTTCCACGGCGTCGCGCCCGAGGACATCGGCCGCGTCACCACGCTGATCCCGCCGACCCTGCTGGCCGTGGTGCCGGCCGGCCTGGTGCTGATGCAGCCCGACCTCGGCACTGCCGGCATGCTGCTGCTGGCGGCGTTGATGCTGTTCTTCGTCGCCGGCGTGCGTTTGTGGATGTTCGGCGTGGTGCTGGCGCTGGCCGCCGCCGCCGTGCCGATCGGCTGGGGCTTCATGCACGACTACCAGCGCCAGCGTATCGAGACCTTCCTCAACCCCGAGATCGACCCGCTGGGTGCCGGCTACCACATCACGCAGTCGAAGATCGCCCTCGGCTCCGGCGGGGTCTGGGGCAAGGGCTACATGCTGGGCAGCCAGAGCCACCTGAACTTCCTGCCCGAGAAGCAGACCGACTTCATCTTCACCATGCTGGCCGAGGAGTGGGGCCTGATCGGCGCCCTGGTGCTGCTGGGGCTCTACATCCTGCTGCTGGGCTACGGCTTCGCCATCGCCTTCCGGGTGCGCAACCACTTCGGCCGGCTGCTGGCGATGGGCGTGACCATCAACCTCTTCCTCTACGTCTTCATCAACATCGCCATGGTGATCGGCCTGATCCCCGTGGTCGGCATCCCGCTGCCGATGATCTCCTACGGCGGCACGGTGATGCTCTCGCTGATGGTGGCCTATGGCCTGGTCATGTCGGCCTACATCCACCGCGACCAGCGCATCTCGCGCCGCGGTCTCAGCGAGGAGGGGTAGTCTTCCTCACTCCCCTTCCGGCACCGGCTTGGCCAGCGAGGCGGCGCGAATGGCGCTGAGGGTGGTGGTCGGGGTGATGACCTCGGCCGAAAGGATCAGTTCCAGCAGCGCCGGCTTGCCGCTGGCCAGCGCGCGCTCCAGCGCCGGGGCGAAGGCCGCGGTCGTCTCCACCCGCTCGCCGTGGGCGCCGTAGGCGCGGGCGAGGGCGGCGAAGTCGGGATTGCGCAGCTCCGTCGCCGAGACGCGGCCGGGATAGTGCCGCTCCTGGTGCATGCGGATCGTGCCGTAGCTGCCGTTGTTCACCACCACGATCAGGATCGGCAGGTCGTACTGCACCGCCGTCGCCAGCTCCTGCCCGTTCATCATGAAGCAGCCGTCGCCGGCAAAGGCCACCACCGGGCGGCGCGGGTCGAGGCGCTTGGCCCCCACCGCCGCCGGCGTGCCGTAGCCCATGGAGCCCGAGGTCGGCGCCAGCTGCGTGCCGAAGCCGCCATAGCGGTGGAAGCGGTGCAGCCAGGTGGCGTAGTTGCCGGCGCCGTTGCACCAGACCGCGTCGGGGCCGAGCTTCGCCTCCAGCGTGCGCACCACCTCGCCCATCTGCAGCGGGCCCGGCGTCACCGGCGGCGTCGACCAGGCGAGGTAGTCGGCGCGTGCCGCCGCGCGCCAGGCCGCCCAGGGCCTCGCCTTGGGCGGCGGCAGGGCGGCGATGGCCTCGGCGAAGGCGCCGGGCGTGGCGTTGATGGCGAGGTCGGGCTGGTAGACGTGGCCCAGTTCCTCGGCGCCCGCATGGACGTGGATCAGCGGTTGAATCGGATCGGGAATCTGCAGCAGCGAATAGCCGCTGGAGGGCATCTCGCCCAGGCGGCCGCCCAGCAGCACCAGGCAGTCGGAATCCTTTACCCGCGCCGCCAGCTTCGGGTTGATGCCGATGCCGACGTCGCCGACGTAGTGGTCCGAGTGGTTGTCGAAGCGATCCTGGCGGCGGAAGGAACAGCCCACCGGCAGGTCCCAGGCGGCGGCAAAGCGCTCTATCGCCGCCACGCCCGCCGGCGACCAGCCGCTGCCGCCCAGCACCAGCAACGGGCGCTCGGCCCGGCCCAGGCGCTCGGCGAAGAGCGCCAGGTCCTCGGTCCCCGGTCGCGTCACCGTGCGCTGCCAGGCGCGGGCCGTCGGGGCTGCCACCTTCTCGCGCAGCATGTCTTCGGGCAGGGCCAGCACGACCGGGCCGGGGCGGCCGCTGGTGGCGGTGGCGAAGGCGCGGGCCAGGTACTCGGGGATGCGGCGGGCGTCGTCGATCTGCGCCACCCACTTGGCCATCTGGCCGAACATCCGGCGATAGTCGATTTCCTGGAAGGCCTCGCGGTCCTGCATGCCGCGGCCGACCTGGCCGATGAAGAGGATCATCGGCGTCGAATCCTGGAAGGCGATGTGCACGCCGGGCGAGGCGTTGGTGGCGCCGGGGCCGCGGGTGACGAAGCAGATGCCGGGGCGCCCGGTCTGCTTGCCGTAGGCGTCGGCCATCATCGCGGCCCCGCCCTCCTGCCGGCAGACCGTGACCTGGATCGAGGGCACGTCGACGAAGGCGTCGAGCACCGCGAGGTAGCTTTCGCCCGGCACGCAGAAGACATGCTCGGCGCCGTGCAGCGCCAGGGCCTCGACGATGAGCTGGCCGCCGCTGCGGAGATTCGGGCGGCTGGCGGGCGCGGGGCTGGTCATGGCGGCTGGTCCGGATGGGGGAAGGGGCGCCGCCGGGCATAGCCGGGGCGCCCGGCAAGGTCAATCGGGCGCCCGGGGGAGAGGGTCGGGGACTATTCCGCCGCCTCGAGGCCTTGCGGGATGCGGGGCATCAGCGGCAGGGCCGGCCGCGCCTGCAGCCGGCGCCAGACGAAGGGCGCCGCGAGCTGCCCCAGGAAGCCTCGCGGCATGGCCTCGCGAATGCCGATCGCCGCGGGCGGGCGGCGGCCGGCGGGGCAGAACCAGGTGCGGAAGAGCTGGTCCCAGAGCAGGAAGTTCTCGCCGTAGTTCCGGTTGCCCTCGGCGAGGTCGGGGGAGTGGTGCCAGCGGTGCGTCTCGGGCGTGTTGAAGATCCGGTTCAGGGGGCCGCAGCGCATTTCGACGTTGCAATGGGTCAGCAGGCCGCAGAAGGCGGTGATCGAGGCGACGTAGAGGAAGATCGGCCCGGGCGCGCCGGCCAGGAACAGCAGCGGCTGGCTGAAGGCGATGGCCAGCAGCGTGTCGCCGAAGTGGAAGCGCCCGGTGTTGACGATCCAGAGGCGCGTCACGCTGTGGTGCACGGCATGGTAGGGCCAGAGCGGCGCCCACTCGTGCTTGAGGCGGTGCGCCCAGTAGAAGCCGAACTCGGCGATGATCAGGCCCAGCAGTACCTGGGCCCAGAGCGGCCAGGCCGTGGGCCAGGAGGCGCCGCCGTCGGGCGAGACAGCCTCGGAGATGCCGAGCGCCGCGCCCATCACCACCATGACCTGCACCACGCTCTTGTTCAGGACCGTGTGCAGCAGGTCGGCGGGAAGCTGGCCGTCGCTGCGCTGCCAGGCGCGCTCGTGCGGCATGACGCGCTCCAGCAGCAGCAGCAGGGCGGCGAGGCCGAAGTAGGTGAGGTTGAAGACCAGCACGGTGCGGTCCGCCTGGATGCCCAGATGGGTCAGCCAAATGCAGCCGGCCAGCAGGCCTGGCCAGAGCAGAGCGGACAGCACCAGACGCATCCCGGACCCCCTTTCACCCTCCGGGGCCACACGCCCCGGGACTTGAGCCACTGGCACCTCCCCGGGCCGGCGGACCCTGACGAACCAGATCAATTGCCCTGTGTTCGGGCAAGTTTGCGGCGCCTCGCGCGGCGGCGCAACTCTTTGCGGGTTCAAGTGGTTGACAGGCGCCGCCGGGCGCCTAGCTTTCCCTTCCGAACCGCTCGCAGGGAGTGCCTCGCCGATGCGCCGCCTGATCATCGTCCTCGCCCTGGCCGCCGCCGGCCTGCTCGCCGCCTGCGCCGGCCCCACCCAGCTCGGCAGCTACCCCGAGGACTGCGTCACCGCCGGGGCGCCCTGCCCGCCCGGCGGGGAGTAGGAGCCATCGGGACGTCATCCCGTCGCAGGGGCGATCCGGGCTTGCGGCCCGGGATCGAACTTGCTATCAACCGCGCCGCTTCGGCGGCCGGCCAGCCCGGACCGCCACGAAGGATGGGCGCATAGCTCAGTTGGTAGAGCAGCTGACTCTTAATCAGCGGGTCCAAGGTTCGAATCCTTGTGCGCCCACCATCCTTTCCAGACGAACCGCGGTCCCGGAGACGTATGCGCTGAAAGCCCGCAACGCGGCGGGCCCTTGGCTGAGCCGCTGGCACGCAGAGACTGCTGGAAGTGCGGTTTTCCTGCTGAGATTCCCGTAAGTCTCTGGAGGGAGCTGGCCTAGACCAGCCTCTGCCTCAGCGAGGTATGGCGCCACCGATCCGAATGAGCCGCTTGATGAGATCGGTGAGGTCGGCGGTCGTGGCTATTCCTCCTGCTAGCGCAAGCTGACTGGGCGCGTGAGGCCTTGCCTTTCGATCTGAAGACCACGTGGTTCGTTCAGTCGTTCAGCGTCGGCAGGATTCCAACCAGCGGAAGCAGTGCGCGGGCCTCGGTGATGACCGAACGCAGGTGCGCGCTGTCATTGTCGCGGTGGAAGGCGGCATAGAGGCGGTGCGCGGCGATCGGCGGATCCGCGGCCAGCACCCGCAAGGTCGACCACTGGCTTTCCAACGCCGGCATGATGGCGGGCAGCAGGGCGACGCCGAGGCCCGCGGCCGCTAGGCGCGCCATGATCCACAGGCTGTCGCAGGTGCCGAGCCGCTCGGGCCAGAGGCCGCTGGGGGCGAACCAGTCTCGCACGGAGGCAAAGAGGTGAGACGGTTCCGGGTTGGTGAGGATGCGGTGCCGCACGAGGTCGGCGGGCCTCACGGCGGCGCCGTCGCTGCCGAGGCCGAGCGACGGGGCGGCGACCCAGGCGACCTCTACAGATCCCATGGGCAGCATGACCAGCGAATCCGGCCCCTCGGGATTGGTCAGGAAGGCCAGGTCGAGTTCGCCTTCCAGCAGCCGGCGGTTGATCGAGCGGCTGAAAGCCACGCTGACCTCGACCTGCAGATTGGGATAGTCGGCGTCGATGATCGACAGCAGCCGTGGCAGGCAGCCGTGCGCGAAGATGTCGGCGGTGCCGAGGCGCAGCAAGTGCCGGGCCGGTTCGGCATCGCGTCCATAGCGCTCGATCGTGCCGGCCAGCGACAGGAGCTGTTCGACCTGGTGCCTGAGAGCGGCGCCGTGCCGGCTGGGACGAAGGCGTCGCCCCGCCCGCTCGAAAAGGGCAACGCCGAGGTTCTTCTCCAGCTCCTGCAGGCGCAGTGTGACGGTCGGCTGGGTCAGGTTGAGATGCTCCGCCGCCGCCCGGACGCTGCCGTAGCGCAGGGTCCAGTAGAAGGCTTCGAACTGGGGCAGGGAGGCACGCATTAATAAGGAAACCTTATCATATTCAGCATGATGTTCTAATTGGATTTAATGAGTTGGCCTTTCTAGCCTTGCTCTCGGAAGGACGGGGAAACGGGCGAGCCCCCGGCTGGGTCCTTGGCGATTGCCGGGTTCTGGCTGGGGTCGGTCCCCGGCCTTCCGCTCAATTCTGGACGGACCGCCACGGACAGGTCAGAGCCGCCGCGGCGGGCGGGAGCGCAGCGCTTTGGCCGAGAGCAAGGACCTGGACGCAGGCAAGGGGCGCGCCGCGCCCGTCACCTACCGGATCGGCGCCGACATCGGCGGCACCTTCACCGATCTGGTGCTGCTGGGGTCCGACGGACGGCTGCTGCGCCGCAAGGTCTCCTCGACGCCGGACGACTATGGCCGGGCCATCATCGAAGGCGCCGAGGCGCTGCTGCGGGAGGCCGAGGCCACGCCCGGGCAGTTGGAGGACCTGGTACACGCCACCACGGTGGTGACCAACACCGTGCTGGAGGGCAAGGGCGCGCGCACCGCGCTGGTCACCACGGCCGGCTTTCGCGACCTGCTGGAAATGCGCCGCCTGCGCATCCCCGAAATGTACAACCTGCAGTACGACAAGCCCGCGCCGCTGGTGCCGCGCCGCCGCTGCCTGGAGGTGAGCGAGCGGCTGGGGCCGGGCGGCGTCGTCTGGCAACCGCTCGACGAGGCCTCGGTCGAGGCCGTTGCCGAACGCCTCGCCGCCGAGCGCGTCGAGGCGGTGGCGATCGCCCTGCTGCACGCCTATGCCAACCCGGAGCACGAGATCGCGGTCGAGGCCCTGCTGCGCGCGCGCCTGGGCGAGGCGGTCTACATCGCGCGCTCCTCCTCCGTGCTGCCGGAGGTGCGGGAGTACGAGCGCGCCAGCACGACGGTGGTCAGCGCCTATGTCGGCCCCGTGGTGCAGCGCTACCTCGGGCGCCTCAGCCGGCAGCTCGCCGCCGCCGGGATCAGCGCGCCGCTGCGCGTGGTGCAGTCGAACGGCGGCGCGATGACCGCCGAGGCCGCGGTCGGCAAGCCGGCGCAGATCCTGGAATCGGGTCCCGCCGCCGGCGTGATCGCCTGTGCCGGCCTGGCCCGCGCGCTGGAGGTGCGCAACGCGATCTCCTTCGACATGGGCGGCACCACGGCCAAGGCGGCGATCATCGAGGACGGCGAGCCCGCCAGGACAACGGAGTACGAGGTCGGCGCCGGCATCAACCTCAGCAGCAAGCTGGTGAAGGGCGGCGGCTACGCGGTCAAGCTGCCCTTCATCGACGTGTCCGAGATCGGCGCGGGTGGTGGCAGCATCGTGTCGCTGGGGCCGGGCGGCAGCCTGCGCGTCGGCCCGCAGAGCGCCGGCTCGGTGCCTGGGCCGGTCTGCTATGGCGCCGGCGGCGAGCAGCCGACCTTCACCGACGCGGTGCTGACGCTCGGCTACCTCAACCAGACGCACCTGGTGGGTGGGGCCCTGCCGATCGACGCGGCGCGGGCGCGCGAGGCCCTGACGCGCCTGGTGGCCGCGCCGCTGGAGCGTCCGCTGCTGGAGACCGCCTTCGGCATCTTCCGCTTGGCCGCCGTCACCATGACCCGCGCGGTGAAGGCCGTGACCACCTATCGCGGTCGCGACCCGCGCGACTTCACGCTCTTTGCCTTTGGCGGCAACGGGCCGGTGGTCGCCGCGGCGATCGCGCGCGAGCTGCAGATCGGCCGCGTGGTGATCCCACCGGCCCCCGGCGTCTTCAGCGCCTTCGGGTTGCCCTTCTCGGAGATCGAGCACGAGTTCCAGGCCTCGCTGCTCGTGCCGACCGCCTCGCTCGACGCGGCCGGGCTGCGGGCGGCCTTCGCCGCGCTCGAGGCCAAGGCCCTGGCCGGGATGGCGGCGGAGGGCTTCGCCGCCGGGCGGGTCACGCTCTCGCGCGCCGCCGACCTGCGCTACGAGGGCCAGGCCTACGAGCTGACGGTGCCGGTGCCGGACGACCTCGAGCCGCGCGCGCTGGAGCTGGCCTTCGCCGGCGAGCATCGCCGTACCTACGGGCACGGCGCCGAGGACGACCCCATGGACCTGGTGAACATCAAGGTGACCGCGCGCGGCGACAGCGGCCGGGCCCGTCGCTACCAGGACGAGGTGCTCGCCGCCTCGCCGCGCCCGCTGCCGACGCGGCCGGCCTATTTCGGCCCGGAGCATGGCCTGCTGGACACGCCGGTGCTGACGCGCGGTGACCTGGCGACCGGCCCGGTGACGGGGCCGGCGATCGTCGAGGAGTACGATTCGACCTGCATCGTCCCGCCCGGCTGCCGCCTGTCGCTGGGCGCCGCCGGCAGCATGATCATCGAGCTTGGAGAGCTGTCATGAAGGCGCTGGGCGATCCCATTACCTTAGAGGTGCTGAAGCACGCGCTGGCCTCCATCGGCGACGAGATGGCGCTGGTCGTCATGCGCTCGGCCTACTCGCCGGTGGTGCGGGACTCGATGGACTACTCCACCGCGCTGCTCGACCGGCAGGGGCGGATCATCGCCCAGGGGCTGACGCTGGCGGTACAGCTCGGTGCCTTTCCCGATGCCATGACCTACGTGCGCAGCGAGATGGCGGAAGGACTGGAGCCGGGCGACGTGCTGATCGCCAACGATCCCTATGGCGCCGGCGGCCAGCACCTACCGGATCTCTACATCATCAAGCCGATCTTCGCCGGCGGCGCGCTGCTGGGCTACGCGGCGACCATGGCGCATCACGCAGACGTCGGCGGCATCGCGCCCGGCAGCGTCGCGATCCATGCCACCGAGGTCTACCAGGAGGGCCTGCGCCTGCCGTTGGTGAAGCTCTACCGCGGCGGCAAGGCGGCTGCCGACATCTTCCGCATCATCGAGAAGAACACCCGCAACCCGGTGCATGTGCTGGGCGACATCCGCGCTCAGCTCGCCGCCTGCGAGGTCGGCGAGCGCGGCCTGATCCGCCTCGTCGAGCGCTACGGCGCGGCCCTGCTCGAGGGCTTCTACGAGGATCTGCAGGGCCAGGCCGAGGCGATGATGCGCGCGGAGATCGCCGGCCTGCCCGACGGCACCTATCGCTTCACCGACTGGATCGACGGTGTCGGCGAGACGCCGGAGCCGCTGCCCATCGCCGTGGCGCTGACCATAGACGGCGACCGCTTGGTTCTGGACTTCACTGGCACCGCGCCGCAGGTGCCGGCGGCGATCAACTGCCCCATCGCCATGACGCGCTCGGCCGCCTACTGCGCGATCCGCTGCATCGGCACCAGCGAGATCCCGAACTGCGAAGGCTACATGTGGCCCATCGAGCTGCGCGTGCCGGAGGGGACGATCATCAACCCGGTCCTGCCGGCGGCCTGTGGCGCGCGCGGCGTCATGGGCTACCGGGTGTTCGACGCCATCATGGGCGCGCTGGCGCAGGTGGTGCCCGACAAGGCGATCGCCGGCTGCGAGGGCGGGCCGACGCTCTTCTCCGTCGGCGGGCGGCGCGACGGCCGGCCCTTCACCCTGACCGAGGTGATGGTGGGGACCTGGGGGGCGCGCGCGACTCGCGACGGAGTCGAAGGCATCTCCAACCCGGCGGCGAACCTGTCGAACCAGCCGGTCGAGCTGATCGAGGCGACTTTGCCGCTGCAGATCGAGCGCTATGGCCTGGTGCGTGACAGCGGGGGCGCCGGCCGCAGGCGCGGGGGCCTCGCCTTCGAGCGCTCCTTCCGCCTGCGCGAGGGCGAGGCCAGCTTCACCGCGCGAGCCGACCGGCGCGACCACCCGCCCTATGGCCTGGATGGCGGCGAGCCGGGCGCGCCTTCCTCGAACCGCCTCTGCCGCGGCGGCCGCTGGCGCGACCTGCCGACCATGCCGATGGAGAGCCTCGCCATGCGGGCGGGCGATCTTTTCCACCATGTCGCGGCCGGCGGCGGTGGCTTCGGCTCGCCGCTTGAGCGCGAGCCGGCGGCGGTGCTGGAGGACGTGCTGGACGACAAGGTCAGCCCGGGCGAGGCGAGAGCCCGCTACGGCGTGGTGCTCGATGCCTCCGGCCGCGCCCTGGACGAGGTGGCGACGGCGCGCCTGCGCCAGGACTTGAGGCGCGGCGGAGGAAGCCATGGCACCGCGGCCTGAGCTGGTCGTCCGCGGCGGCCGCGTGGCCGACGGCGGTGGCGGCGCGCCGCGGGATGCCGACCTGCTGCTGGGCGAGGGGCGCATCCTTGCCATCGGCCGCGTCGAGGCCGCGGAGCTGCCGGTGCTGGATGCCGGGGGCGCCCTGGTGGCGCCGGGATTCATCGACATCCACAGCCATTCCGACTTCACCCTGCTGCTCGATCCGCGCGCGGTCAGCGCGCTGCACCAGGGCGTCACCACCGAGGTGATCGGCAATTGCGGCTACGGCTGCTTCCCACTGCGGCGGCCGGCCCTGGCGGGCAATGCCATCTACGGCTTCGACGACAGCCTGCCGCTGACCTGGTCCGACGCGCCGGGCTATATGGCGCGGTTGGAGGCAGCGCGGCCGGCCGTGAACGTGCTGACCCTGGTGCCCAACGGCCAGCTGCGGCTCTCGGCCCTGGGGATGAGCGACCGGCCGTCGGATGCGGCGGCGCTGGACAGCATGGGACAGGCGCTGGAGGCGGGCCTGGAAGCCGGTGCCTGGGGCTACTCGACCGGCCTCGAGTACCCGGCCGAGGCCGCCTGCAGCGAAGAGGAGATCGCTCACCTCTGCCGCATCACCGCGCGGCATGGCGCGCTCTATGCCACGCATACGCGCGATCGCGACGCCGGTGCCCTGCAGGCGGTGGAGGAAGCGCTGACGACCGCCGCCAAGGCCGGCGTGCGGTTGCAGATCTCGCATCTGCTGCCGCGCAGCGGGCAGGCCATCGGCGATGCCTGCGTCGCGGCCGTGGAGCGCGCCCGCGCCGACGGGCAGGACGTCGCCTTCGACATGCACACGCGGCTTTTCGGCTTCACCTATCTCGCCGCGGCGCTGCCCTCCTGGGCGCAGCGCGAGGGGCCGGAGGCCCTGCGCCGGCATCTTTCATCGCCCGCCGACCGGCGACGCATGGCGGAGTTCCGCAGCATCCTCAGCGCCGGCAAGGATTGGAGCCGGGTGCTGCTGCTGGACAACGACCTCTGGCCGGCCTACGGGCGGCGCGACATCGCCGCCATCGCGGCGGAGCGGGGGCAGGAGCCCTATGACTGCATCTGCGATCTGCTGCTGCCAGCGGTCGAGCGGCTGCAGTCGCTGATGGTCATGATCCAGGCCTATTCCCCGGCGCAGCAGCACGCCGTCTTCGCGCACCCCGACTGCATGCCGGCCTCGGACGCGACGACGCTGGCGCCCGACGGCCCGCTGGCCGGCAAGGTGTTCCACGGCGCCTATACCTGGGCGGCCTGGTTCTGGCGGACGATGGTGATCGAGACGCGGCGCCTGAGTGAGGGCGAGGCGATTCACAAGCTGACGCGGCAGCCGGCGGACCGCCTGGGGCTGGCCGACCGGGGGCGGCTCGAGGTCGGTGCGCGCGCCGACCTGGTGGTCTTCGATCCGGCCCGCTTCGGCGAGCGCGGCACGACCTTCGATCCGAACCAGCTCGCCGCCGGAATGCGCCATGTCGTGGTGAACGGCAGGGTGACGCTGGCCGACGGCAGGCTGACCGGCGAGCGGGCCGGCGCCGTCATCCGCCGCGGCGGCTGACGGCGCGCAGCCCGGTTCACGCGGGGGGTCAGTGACCCCGCTTGGCGCGGTAGTCGGCCAGGATCTTGGAGCCGGCCTCGCCGGCCTTGGCTTCCCATTCGGCCGTCGCCTGGGCGCCGGCAGCGGACAGTGCCTGCAGGAACTCCGGCGGCATGTTGTCGACCACCGTGACGCCGGCCGCCCGCATGGCCGCGTAGTTCTCGGCCTCGCGGCTGACGGCGCGCTCCCAGATCATCGCCTCGGTCTCGGCCGCGGCCTC
Source organism: Pseudomonadota bacterium (assembly GCA_029781795.1). Lineage (GTDB taxonomy): Bacteria > Pseudomonadota > Alphaproteobacteria > Kiloniellales > JACOMY01 > JAKOWB01. The sequence goes on from JAKOWB010000441.1 coordinate 49,570, forward strand.
GCGCACCGCTGCCTGCTGCTCGGGCGTGAGCGCGTCCCAGGCATCCTTGTTGATGTGCACGATGCTGAGCGGCGAGGCGTAGTTGATCTCGTTGTAGTGGCTCAGCAGGTCGGCGAACTTGTTGTGGAACCCGCCCTCCGCCGAGGTCAGCACAGCCTCGATGCCGCCGGTGGTGAGCTGCGGCACCACGTCGGTGAAGCTGAGCGTGATGGGCGCGGCGCCGGCCGCTTCGAAGGTCATCTGGCCCAGCGGATCGTAGGTGCGGATCTTCAGGCCCTTCAGCGCCTCCAGCGAAGAGACTTCCTTCTTCGCCCAGATGCCCGAGGCGGTCCAGGGAATGGTGTAGAGCAGCACCATGTTGTCGGCCGCCAGCGTCGCCTCATAGACCGGCTTGGCGGCCTCATAGAGCAGCTTGGCGTCGGCGATGCTGGACGTCAGGAATGGCAGGGCACTGACCTGCCAGATAGGGCTGAGGCCGACCAGCGGGCCCGTGTAGCTGTCGGCCAGGATCAGCGCGCCCGAGCTGACCGCGTCGTACTGGTCCTTGGTCTTGTAGCCGAGCGATCCGCCGAAGTGGACCGTGATCTCGATGGCACCGCCGGTCTTGGCCTTCACCGCCTCGGCAAAGGCCAGGTCGGCGATTCCGGTCAGCGAGGTCTGGGCCTGCTCGGTCGGCAGGTCCCATTGCATCTCCGCCTGGCTCGGCACGGCGCAAACAGCAAGCGCCGCAGCCAGGGCAGCGGTCTTCATAAGCCTCCAATTCATGACACGATCTCCCGACGTGTGTCATGGACGGGGCGATGTCAACGGGCGAGCGGTTCGGTCCCCGATCCGCGGGAGCAACGCTAGCGACGATGCGCCCTGCAGGTCAACAGGCTCGCGTTGACAGGCCCGCGTTGACAGGCCCGCGTTGACAGGCCCGCCCGACGCGCGCCAAATTCCGCCGCTCGCTCATCTCTGCCGCCGATCCAGCGGGATCGGTGCCTCTGCAACTCGCGGCGCCGCCGGCGCGCGACATGACAAGGGAGCGGGCATCACCCATGTCGGTCTTCAAGCGCTTGGTAGCCGGCTACAGCGCGGCGATGCGGCGGGCCGCCGGGCTCTTCGCCGTCCTCGCCGCGGCCGCGCTGGTGGCAATGCTGCTGCAGGTGCTCTACGAGGTCGCGCTGCGCGCCTTCGCCGGCCGCTCGACCGGCATCGCCGACGAGTTCGTTGGCTACGAGGTGGCGGCGGCCAGTTTCTTCGGCCTGGCCTACGCGCTGGAGCGACAGGCGCTGATCCGGGTGATGCTGCTCGGCCGCCTTGCCGAGCGCCGCCCGGCGGTGGGCCGTCTGCTCGAGGCTTTCGCCATCCTGGCGACGCTTGCCGCCTTCGCCCTGGTGATCCGCTATTTCTGGTCCAGCGTGGCGCGCCACTGGGTCCGCGGCACGGTCAGCGAGACCATCGCCGAGGTGCCGATGTGGATTCCCGAGGGCGCCATGCTGCTCGGCATGACGGTCTTCTGGCTGGCGTTGCTGGCGCGCCTGCTGCGGCTTCTGGCTGGAGAGCCGCCGCACCTCGGTGGCGCCTCCGGCGCGCTGGCGGGCGAAGGCTGAGGGCGGGTCGATGGAAGCCTTGCAGGCGGGCGCGCTGACGCTGCTGCTGATCGTCTTCTTCCTGGGCGCGGGGATCTGGGTCTTCTCCGGCCTGCTGCTGGTCGGCATCGCCGCGCTGGTGCTGGTGCTGGGCTACCCGCTCGATCGCGTCGGCAACATCCTGAAGGGCATCATGTGGCGCTCGGCCAGCAGCTGGGAGCTGTCGGCCATCCCGCTCTTCGTGCTGATGGGCGAGATCATCTTCCGCACCGACCTGTCGGAGCGCATCTTCCGCGGCCTGTCGCCCTGGCTGAACTGGCTGCCGGGGCGGCTGCTGCACACCAACATCGCCGGCTGCACCATCTTCGCAGCCGTCAGCGGCTCCAGCGCGGCGACCACCGCCACGATCGGCAAGATCACCGCCGGCGCGCTGCTGGAGCGCGGCTACAACCCCGACCTCGCCATCGGCTCGCTGGCAGGCGCCGGCAGCCTGGGCCTGCTGATCCCGCCGTCGATCGTGATGATCATCTACGGCATCCTGGCCGAGGTCTCGATCGCCCGGCTTTTCGCCGCCGGCATCCTGCCGGGGCTGATGGTCGCCGCGCTCTACTCCGGCTACATCATGCTGCGCGGCCTGCTGAACCCGCGGCTGGCGCCACAGGCTGCCGTGCGCTTCACCCTGGCCGACCGGCTGCGCGGGCTCCTCGACCTGCTGCCCGTCGGCTTCCTGGTGGTCGCGGTGCTGGGCGGGATCTACAGCGGCATCGCTACGCCGTCGGAGGCGGCGGCCCTCGGCTGCGGGGCGACGGCGCTGATCACCCTGGCGATGCGCCAGCTCCGCTGGTCGGTGCTGCGCGATGCGCTGATGAGCACGGTGGTCACCTCCTCGATGATCGTCTCGATCGTGGTCTGTGCCGCCTTCCTCTCCTCCGCCATGGGCTACATCCATCTGCCGCAGGACCTCGCCGCGGCGATCGCCGGCCTCGAGCTGGGGCCCTTCGGCCTGATGCTGATCCTGGCGCTGTTCTACATCGTGCTGGGGCTCTTCCTGGACGGCTTCTCCATCACGGTTATGAGCCTGCCGATCACCCTGCCGCTGGTCGTGCAGGCCGGCTGGGATCCGCTCTGGTTCGGCGTCTTCCTGGTCATCATGGTCGAGCTGGCGCAGATCACCCCGCCGATCGGCTTCAACCTCTTCGTGCTGCAGGGCCTGACGGGCTGGTCGATCTATCGCATCGCGCGGGCGGCGCTGCCCTTCTTCCTGCTGCTCTGCCTGGCGGCCGCGCTGCTGACGCTGCTGCCGCAGATCGCGCTCTGGCTGCCGGGACAGCTTTGGCAGGGGCGGTGAAGACGGCTCCGGCGCGGCGCCGGCCGCGTCAGCCCAGTTCGCGCGTCATCGCGTCATGCAGCGCCATCAGGTGGGCGGGGCCGACCATCCGGCCTTCCTCGGCCAGCTTCTCGTTCCCCAGCCAGAGGGTCTGGTCGTAGACGATGCCGTCGGGGTGGTTCTCGCCGCCGCCCGGCTCCCACCAGGGCAGGCCCATGCCGATGGCGTTGGAACCCGGGACTCGGATGTCCTCGATGAAGTTCTGGCCGGTGAACTTGGTGCCCGGGTGGAAGCCACAGGTGAAGTGGATGAAGTAGCCGTAGTCGCCGGTGCCGCTGGCGCGCCGCAGCGCGCGATCGAAGCTCGGCCGGTCCTCGGTGCCGCCGCCGCTGAAGCCCTTGATCTTGCCCTCGACCTCGATGGCGATCGGCCGGCGCAGCGCGCGGTGATACTCGTCGAACAGCGCCTGGATGACGATGGTGCCGCTGACGCTTTCCTTCACCGGATAGAAGCTCTGGGTGCCGGGGACGGTGTGCATGCCGGGCGCATCGGCGACGCGGGCCCGGCGCGGCTGCTTCTCGGCCAGGGTGAAGGTGACGTCGGTGCCGAGCGGGCAGGTGAAGCGCATCGGCTGTCCGGCCTTGCTGGCCAGGTATTCGGCGAAAGCGACGTTGAAGTCCATCATCGCGCCGAAGTCGACGTTGCCGTAAAGCCGCTCGAAGGCCTCGGCGCTGGCCAGCGCCAGCAGGGCATAGCGGCAGCGCCCGCCCTTCATGGCGGCGTCGTGCGCGCCCGATCCCGCGTGGTAGGGGAAGCAGAAGTCCAGCCACACGTCCGAGGCGACGGCGGCGGCGCGCAGCGAGTCGGAAACGTAGGGATCCGACAGGCCGCCCTGGAAGGGAATCTGCGGCGCGACGGCGATCAGCGGCTTGCCGCCGGCCCGCAGCACGCTGCTGCCGACCGCGTCGAGCAGGGCCGGCTCGGTTCGCGTGTCGGCGCTGATCAGCACCGACTCGCCCGGACGCACCGCGAAATGCTGGACGACCAGCGCATCGGCGGCGTTGTTCAACCTCTTGTGCGAGAGCAGCGGCATGGCGCGCGATCCTTCGTGAAGTGACGATGCCGAATAATACATTTGTATCATTCGCGTGACCTTGGCAAGCGGGCAGCGCGTCTTCGCTTTCTCTCAGGGTGCGGTGAAGGCGAGCAGCGGCTCGATCTGCTGGAAGATCCGGCGGGGCCGCGTGCGGGCGGGATTGAGGCTCCACTCCAGCCACAGGCCTTTCAGCAGCGCGACGATCAGCTGGGTGCGCTGGCGCAGCGAGGCCGCCGGGACGTCCGCGCCGGCGGCGGCGCGCAGCAGCCGGGCGACGCGCGTCTCGAAGCGGCCATAGATCTCGTCGTGCACCTGGCGCACGGCGGCGTTGGTGTGGGTCAGGCCCCAGAAGAGAAACCGCGCGCGGACATAGTCGGCGCGCAGGATGGGCGCCCCCAGCCCGGCGCTCAGAAAGGCGCGCAGCCGCGCGGCCGGGTCCTCGCCGGCGGCGGCCATGGCGCGCTCGGCCTCCTCCTGCAGCAGCAGCGAGAGATGGCGATAGGTCGCCGCCAGCAGCGCGTCCTTGCCGCCGAAGTGGTGCCGGATCATGCCGAGGGAGAGGTCGGCGGCCGTGGCGATGCGCCGGACAGTCGCGCGTTCGACCCCGTGGCGGATCAGGCAGGCCAGCGTCGCCTCGACAAGACGCTGCTTCTGTTGATCCGGCGGCAGGCGCCGATAGGGCTTGCGGCGTGTCTCGGCCTGGCCGGTCTTGCGCGTCATCTGCCCGTCATGCCGTCACTCCGGCCTTTCGCCCCACCCACGCACAGCATCATCCCAATCGATCCGCACATAAAAATTATCGATTTGAGTTATGGCGCTCCAGACCTCTTGAATGCTCCTGCCGTCGAGGGTGAAGGCCGCGCAAGCGACCCGCCGCCCGGCGGTCGAGGACGCCGCAGAGCGTCCCGCGAAGATCGCGGCAGGCTCGTCGCAACGAGCAGCCCCCAGGATCCAAGTCTCGGCTTGCAAGGGCCGCGCGGCAAGGCCGTCGCGCCCAAGGGGGAAGGCTTGCCTGCCGCCAGGTCGCCTGGGGTTCGATGGAGGGCTCGCGCATGTCGCGTGCTGGGACAGCCTTGCGGGGAAGCGGCGAAACGGGTGCACGGACGGCGCCGCCGGCGGTGCAGTTCCTGCGCCGCTCGTTCATCGGGAACGGGATCCTGCCCGTGGCGCTGCTGCTGGCCGTCGTGGGCTTCGGGCTGTCGGCGCCGCGCTTCCTGACCTACGACAACCTCTTCAACGTCGCCCGGCACTCCAGCTACCTCATCGTCGTCTGCCTGGGCCAGATGCTGACCCTGCTGGAGCGCGGCATCGACATGTCGGTCGGCTCCACCGTCGCCCTGGTCAGCGTCACCACCGCCCTGGCCGGCGCCGCCGTGCTGGCCGCCGATCCCGAGGCCGTGGGCCTCGCCATCGCCGCCGCCATCGCCGCGGGCCTGGCCACCGGCGCCGCCGTCGGACTGGTCAACGGCATCGGCATCGCCCTCTTCCGCGTCAATCCCTTCATCATGACCGTGGGCATGCTCTCCATCCTCACCGGCCTCGCCCTCACCATCAGTGGCGGCATGCCGGTCTACGGCCTGCCCGACGCCTTCGGCCGCCTGCTCGCCTACAGCGCACCCCTCGGCGTGCCGGTCCCCATGCTGCTCGCCGCCGCCCTCGCCGTCGTCATGGCCTACCTGCTCTACATGACCCCCTTCGGGCGACGCATCTACGCCCTCGGCGGCAACCAGCTCGCCGCGCGCCTGGCCGGCATCAACACCACCCTCACCCTCGTCCTCACCTACGTCCTCTGCTCAAGCATCGTCGCCTTCGCCGCCGTCCTGCTCACCGCACGCGTCGCCACCGGCGAGGCCACCCTCGGCGCCACCCTGGTCCTGGAGTCCATCACCGCCGTCGTCATCGGCGGCGTCTCCTTCTTCGGCGGCATCGGGCGCCTCTCCCACGTCGTCCTCGGCGCCCTCTTCGTCACCATGATGACCAACGGCATGAACCTGCTGCGCGTCGAGAGCTACGTCCAGCAGATCGTCCTCGGCGCCCTGCTCATCGCCGCCGTCGTCGTCGACCAGCTGCGCATGCGCCTGCTGCGCCAGCAGCGCGCGGAGTAGACCGGCATGACACTCGCCCTCGCCACAGAGCCCACCCAGGCCCCAGCCACCCAGGCCACAGCCATCCAGACCCCGCTCCTCCAGGCCAGCGACATCGTCAAGACCTTCGGCGGCAACAAGGCCCTCGCCGGCGTCTCCCTCGACGTGCGCCACAACGAGGTCCTCGCCCTGGTCGGCGACAACGGCGCCGGCAAGTCCACCCTGGTCAAGATCCTCTCCGGCGCCGAGACCCCAGACAGCGGCGCCATCGCCATCGAGGGCAGGACGCACCACATCGCCTCGCCGCAGGACGCGCTCGCCGCCGGCATCGCCACGCTGCACCAGCACCTCGGCCTGGTCGACTGCTTCAACGTCCCGCAGAACGTCTTCCTCGGCCGCGAGCTCTCGACCCGCGTCCTCGGCCTCTTCCCCAGGCTGCTGCACGCCCGCATGCTGCAGGAGACCCGGCGCCTGCTGGCCGAACTCGACATCCGACTGCCCCACCTCGACAGGCCCGTCTCAACCATGTCCGGCGGGCAGCGACAGGCCGTCGCCATCTCCAGGCTCCTGCTCGGCGACACCAGGCTCATCATCATGGACGAGCCCATGGCCGCACTCGGCGTCAACGAGGGTCAGAAGGTCCTCGACCTCATCCAGCGTCTCGCCGCAAAGGGCATCTCCTTCCTCATCATCTCCCACAACCTCGAACACGTCATGTCGATCTCTAGCCGCGTCGCCGTCCTCAAGAACGGTCGACTCGTCGGGGCCGTCGACACCAACAAGACCTCACGCCAGGACATCACGTCCATGATCGTCCATGGCAGGACCTAGGCCATGACCGCGCCCGACGCCGTCGCGCTGACCCAGTCGCTGGTGCGCCTGCGGTCGATCAATCCGCCAGGCGAGGAGCAGGCCTGCGCCGAGCTGCTGGGAGGCCTGCTGCAGGACGCCGGCTTCACGGTGGCGCGCTTCGACCATGCGCCGAGGCGGCCGAGCCTGGTGGCGCGGCTGGACGGCAGCGCAGGGGCGCCGCCGCTCTGCTTCACCGGGCACCTCGACACCGTGCCGCTGGGCGCCACGCCCTGGAGCCGCGATGCCTTCGCCGCCGAGATCGACGGCGACCGGCTCTATGGCCGCGGCAGCAGCGACATGAAGAGCGGCGTCGCCGCCATGGTGGTGGCGGCGATCGCGGCGGCGCGGGCGGGGCGCGGGCGCGGCGGCCTGGCCCTGGTGCTGACCGCGGGCGAGGAGACCGGCTGCGACGGCGCCAAGCACCTTGCCGGCCTCGGCGATGCGCTGCCGGCGGCCGCCGCGCTGCTGGTTGGCGAACCCAGCTCGAACTACCCGCTGGTCGGCCACAAGGGGGCGCTCTGGCTGCAGGCGGAGTTCAAGGGCGTGACCGCGCACGGCTCCATGCCGGAGAAGGGCGACATCGCGGTCTACAAGGCGGCCAAAGGCGCGCTGCGCCTCGCCGAGTACCGCTTCGCCGCGCAGCCGCACCGCATCCTTGGCTATCCCACGATCAACGTCGGCACGCTGCAGGGCGGCCTCAACGTCAACTCGGTGCCGGACCGCGCCACGCTCGGCATCGACGTGCGCACGGTCCCGGGCCAGGGCAACGACGAGGTCTGCGACGAGCTGACCGCGCTCTTCGAGCCCGGCAGTGGCCTGCAGCGCCAGGTCGACGTCGGCTTCGTCGCCAGCGACCCGCGCGATCCCTGGATCCAGGAGGTCTTCCAGCTCTGCGCCGCGGCGCTGGGCGAGGCGCCCGAGCCGCGCGGCGCCAGCTACTTCACCGACGCCTCGGTACTGACGCCGGCCTTCGGCGGGGTGCCGACGCTGGTGCTGGGCCCCGGCGAGGCGGCCATGGCGCACAAGACCGACGAGTACTGCCTGGTCTCGCGCATCCATCAGGCGGTCGAGCTCTACGGCGCCATCGCCAGCCGCTGGCTGGCGCACTGAGGGCAGGGGCATGGCCGTCACCGGGTTGCAGTATCCGCTGGTCGCCGAGGGCAGGGCGCTGCGCGCCGTGCAGTGGGGCCTGGCTGGCGAGACTGTGCTGATGCTGCATGGCCTTGGCTCACGCGCCGAGACCTTCGAGCCGGTCGGCCGCCGCCTCGCCGAGCAGGGCTACCGCTGCGTCGCGCTGGACCTGCCGGGGCACGGCCTGTCGTGGAAGGGCGGCGACTTCGACTACAGCGCCGCCGGGCACGCGCGGCTGCTGCGCGCGGTCGTTGCGCAACTCGGCGCGCCCTGCCACCTGGTCGCCTCCTCGCTCGGCGGGCTGCATGCCGCGGCCTATGCCGTGGCGGCGCCGGAGACGCTGCGCTCGCTGACCCTGATCGGCAGCATCGGCCTCAAGGCCCTGGCGCCGCAGCGCCGGCAGTGGACCGCCGACTACCTGAAGGACATGAGCCGCGGGGCCATCGCGCGGCGCTTTACCTTCGCCGTCAGCGATCCCGCCATCTTCGACGCGGCCTACATCGAGGAGTCCTGGCGGGTGAACGTCTCGCCTGGCGCCGCCGAGTCCTTCGCAGCGATTGGCCGCTACTACCTGGAGCGCATCAACGACGACGTGCAGACGCCGGCGCTGGCCGCGCTGGGCGGGCGCCTGCCGATTCTTCTGCTCTGGGGCCGGGACGATGCCACCGTGACACTGGACGCCGCCGAGGACGCGCTGGCGGCCATTCCCGGCAGCGCACTGGCGATCCTTGCGGGTACCCGACACATTCCGCATCTGGAACAGCCGGCGCTGGCCGCGGCCTGCCTCGCCGCGCACCTGGCGGGCGATGCCGGACGCCTCGGCCGCCTGTCGGCGCCGACGCTGGAGATCCGCCGGCATGGCAGCCCGGCGCGCCAACCCTAGGAGCATTCAGCATGACTTGGTACCGTGCCGCCGCCGTGGCGGACCTCGAGGGACGCGGCGTCCTCGGCATCGAGATCGACGAGGCGCAGGTGGCGCTCTACCGCGTCGATGGCGCCTACTACGCCACCGACAACATCTGCACCCACCAGCATGCCTTCATGTCGGACGGCTACCTCGACAAGGCCTGCATCGAGTGCCCGCTGCACCAGGCGCTGTTCGACGTGCGTACTGGCGAGGTGCTGGACGGACCCGCCAGCGAGCCGCTGGCCACCTATCCCGTGAAGGTCGAGGGTGACGAGATATTCGTCGACCTGCCGGCCCGCTGAACCGAGAGGCGAAGGAGCTGCCATGAGCCAGTCGAGCATCCTCAAGCTGGGTAACGAGAAACTGCTGCGTCCTTCGGTCCCGGTGGCCGATCCCACCGCGCCGGACATCAAGGCGCTGCTGGCTCGCATGCAGCACGAGCTGGATCTGGTCGGCGGCATCGGCCTGGCCGCTCCGCAGCTCGACGACCACCGGCGGGTCATCCTCTTCTGCCTGCCGGCGCACCGCATTCCGGCCGGTGCCAGAACGCAGCCCGAGCCGCCGACCGCGGTGATCAACCCGGTGCTGGAGCTGCTGGGCGAGGACGCGCGGCCGATCTGGGAACGCTGCCTCTCGCTGCCGGGCCTCTATGGCCGGGTGAAGCGCCACAACCACATCCGCCTGACCTTTCAGACGACCGAGGGCAAGACCGTGGTGCGCGAGTTCCGCGGCTACCTCGCCATGCTGCTGCAGCACGAGTACGACCACCTGGAGGGCCTGCTCTATCCCATGCGGATGGAAAAGCTGAGCGACCTCGCCTACGCCTCCGAACTGCCGCTGGTGAATGGCCTCTTCGCCTATTCGCCCGAGGAGTTCGACGGCACGGCGCCGGGCGCCGCGGCCTAGCGGCGGCAGCGCCATGCTGATGCGCTTCATCGCGGCCGGCGGCGTGCCGACGCGCTGCCTCGTCGCCGGTGATCCGGGCAAGCCGGCGCTGCTGTTGCTGCACGGCCTGACGCTGACCGCCGACGTCTGGCTGCGCAACATCGACGCGTTGGCGGCGGACTTCCACGTCATCGCGCCGGACATGCTGGGGCATGGCTTCACCCGGCCGCCAGACGACCGCCCGCCCGGCATCGAGGAGAAGCTGGCGCACCTGCTGGCGCTGGCGGATGCCCTGGGCCTGGAGCGCTTCTCCCTCGACGGCAGCTCCTATGGCGCGCTGATCGCCGCCAACCTGGCGCTGCGCGCGCCGGCGCGCGTGACGCGGCTGGTGATCACCGGCAGTGGCTCCTGCTTCAACAGCGAGGCCGACCTGTCGGTCTTCATGGAGCGGCTTTGGAACACCTACAGCCGGGACCTCGAGACCATGTCACCGGCCGACTGGCGCCAGCGGCTCGCCGGCACGGTGCATGACCTTGCCTCGGTGCCGGCAGAACTGCCGGCCTTCCTGGCGCTCTGCTATGCGCAGCCCTGGATTCGGCCCTGCTGGGAGCGGACCATCGGCGACCTGCGCGAGTCGGCGCGCTTCCGCCCCTTCCGCATCCTCGACCGGCTGGAACAACTGGTACTGCCGACGCTGGTGGTTTGGGGCCGGCAGGACCGCGGCGGCGTCTATGAGAGCGCCCAGGCGGCGACCGCCCGCCTGCCGCATGGCCGCATCGAGGCTTTCGAAGACTGCGCCCATGTGCCGATGCTGGAGGTGGCGGGCCCTTACAACTTGCTTGTAACAAACTTCTTGCTCGAGGATTAGCTAGGCAAGATCTGCTGGCGGATTTGGCCAAACCCGCCTGCAACTCGCGCTGTCCCTGTTCGTGGCGGGCTGTTTCCCTGTTCAGCATTGAAGGGAAATGACCGCGAGACACGCAAAGCGTCGACGATGCCGAGCGGCGCGAAAGCCCTCAATCCGTCGTGGAGCGGGTCGGCCCAGAAAGTTCCCTGAAACCAGGGAACCGTCCGGAGACCTGTTCGCTCCGGACTGTGTCCCCCACCATCCTTTCCAGACGAACCGGAGTCCCGGCGATAGAGGGGCACAAATCCCGCGACACCGCGCGTTTCGGTGCGGCCGGCCCATCTGCGGCGCTCGGCTTGTCTGCGGACCCCACCGAAGCCAGGAGAGTCACTGGATGACGTGAGGGCTGCCGCGATCCCTCTGAACGAGCCCTTCGCCCGGCGGCACGCGCCCGGGTGCAGCGTCCCCTCATCGAGGCGGGCCGCCGTTTCAATTCACCCGATGAACTCAGAATCCAGAATCTCGACGCATGCCGCCCTGAATAGGTACTTTCCGGATCGTTGCAGAGGACAGTCCAGGGCAGGCCATGACCTTTCCACCGCTCGGCGGCGACAACGCGTGTTTCTTGGACCTCTATGCTCGCTATCTCAAGGACCCGGCGTCGGTGCCCGCGGACTGGCGGGTGAGATTCGCCGAACTGGATGGGCCCTCGACCCTGATCGCCGACGATGGCGAGCGCGTTGCAGACCTGTTTCGCATCTATGGTCATCGCCAGGCCAGGTTGGATCCGCTCGGTCTCAACAATGGGGCTGCATGTCCGGAGCTTGGACAGGTCCATGAGGGACCGAGCAGCATAAGAGTCACGCTGGCGGGCCGGACGAGCGAGCTTCCACGCCAGGAAGCCATCGACCGCTTCTCGGCGGTCTATTGTGGCAGCGCGGCCATCGAGGCGGGCCACATTTCCGACGCGAGGGATCGTGCGTGGCTGTTCGAGCGCTTCGAAGCCGAGATGACGGCGGTAGCCGACGAGGCGGTCCATGCCCGTACGCTCGAAGCCGTCTTGCTCGCCGACGCGTTCGAGAACTTCATCAAGACCAAATGGCCGACCAAGAAGCGCTTCGGGATGGAAGGGGCCGAGTCTTCGAGCGTCATCGCGCGGGAGATTTTCCGGTCAGCGGCGGGCGCAGGAATTCGAGAGGTCGTCATCGGGGGCATGCATCGCGGCCGTCTCGCGATGCTGGCCACCGTGCTGGGGAAGTCGCTGCCGGCGCTGATCGCCGAGATCAAGGGTAGAGACGCCACGGATGGCGACGTCGCCTTCACGGGCGATGTCCCCTACCACAACGGCCTGGCTGCAACCGTCGAGTCGGGGGAAGGGCCGATCGATGTAAGGCTCTTGCCGCATCCGTCACATCTGATCGTCGTTGCGCCCGTGGCTGTCGGAGCTGCCCGGGGGCGCCAAGAAGCCAAGGCCGCGGAAGCCGGAAGCCTCGGCGGCCGGTCCCAGGTGCTGCCCTTCCTCATGCACACCGACGCTGCATTCGCCGGACAGGGCCTGGTGTGGGAGCTGTTTCAGCTGTCGGGCCTCGACGGATACAGCGTGGGCGGCACGGTCCATCTGGTCGTCAACAATCAGATCGGCTTTACGACGCTTCCCTCCGAAGGGCGCTCTTCGCCCCATCCCAGCGATGTCGGAAAGGCCTTCGGCGTTCCCGTTCTCCATGTGAATGGCGACGATCCCGTAGCCGCGGCGGCGGTGGCGCGTGTGGCGCTCGCGTGGCGCAACGCCACCGGCAAGGATGCGATCATCGACCTGGTCTGCTACCGCCGGAACGGGCACAACGAGCTGGACGAGCCGCGCTTCACCCAACCTACGATCTGGTCGCAGGTCGACGCGCGGCCGCCGCTGAAGCAGCTGTACACCGAGACCGTGAGAGCGTCGTCGCCGCGCTCGCTCGACCAGGCGGAGGCCAGGCGATCGGCCTTCCACGATGCGCTGGTCCGTGCCTACGAGAGCTTCGACCAGGTACGCCAGAATGCGGCAGAGACCGACATCTTCGCTCCGCCTCAGCCCCCGGGGCCCATGCCGTCGGACGTCGGAACGGGGGTCGAGCGCGACCGCCTGCTCGCGCTGACGCGCCTGATCGCGAACCTCCCTGCGGATCTCGTGCCAGACGGCAAGGTTCGCAGTTTTCTGAACGCCCGCCTGCAATCTGTCGAGCAGGACAGCGGCTTCAACATCGCGACGGCCGAGGCCCTCGCATTCGCAACGCTCCTGGACGAAGGCACGTCGGTGCGCCTGAGCGGACAGGACAGCGTGCGCGGGACCTTCACGCAAAGGCACCTCGCCGTGCACGATCAGGCGACCGGTCGTAAGGCCCTGCCGATCGCGCAGGCAGCGAAGGCAAACGCGCGCTTCGACGCGATCAATTCACCCTTGATCGAGTATGGCGTGCTCGGCTTCGAGTACGGCATGAGCCTTGCCGACCGCGACAGGCTGATCATCTGGGAAGCCCAGTTCGGCGACTTTCTCAACGGTGCCCAGGTCGTCGTCGATCAATTCATCGTCACGGCCGAAGCCAAGTGGAAGATGAGCTCCGGCTTGGTGATCGCGCTGCCGCATGGCCTTGAAGGGCAGGGCCCTGATCACTCGTCGGCCAGGATCGAACGCATACTTCAATCCTGCGCGGGCGGAAACGTGGTGGTCGCCAATCCGTCAACGCCGGCGAACATCTTTCACCTCTATCGCCGCCAGGTCCGCTCGCCGCTGCGAAAGCCGCTGTTCCTGATCGCGCCGAAGTCGTTGCTGCGCGTGAGAGAATGCAGCTCCAGGCTTGCAGAGATCGGCGCCGGTACGTCGTTCGTGCCGGTGATCGTCGATCCCCCGTTGTCGCAGAAGCCCTGCGGCAAGGTGATCCTGTGCTCGGGGAAGGTCGCGTACGGATTGAAGGCGGCGATCGCACAGGATGCCATCGATGACGTCGCGGTGCTGAGGATCGAGCAACTCTATCCCTTTCCGGCTGAGGAAGTGCTGGCCAGCCTCGGCCGCTTCCCGACCGCCCGGCTGGTGTGGTGCCAGGAAGAGCCGCGCAACCAGGGGGCCTGGTCCTTTGTCCGCGATTCGATCGGCGAGATCGCGCCGGACCGGACGCTTGCCTACGTCGGGCGGCCTGCCATGGCTGCGGCCGCCGGCGGGTCGATCGATCGCCATGAGGACGAGCAGGCCGAGATTATCCGGGCCGCCCTTTCACCGATGGCGCAGGCCGCCGCCGCCTGATCCTCCGATTGGCCGCGTCGGGCGAACTTGGATCGCCGGGCCGTCGTCCTGCTGGCAAACCGCTCGCCCAACGATGTGGGCTTTGGGGGCGGATGCCGACGTTCGTACCCGTCCGTGCCCTCCACCGCGGCCCGCCTGTTCTTCGACCTGTCAGCGAAAGGGGGCCCATAGCGGTTTCGAAACCCGTCGCGTTCTCCCGCCTGCCACAGCCGACCGTGGTGCGGTCGGTCGAGACGCTCACAGGTTGCAGGTACGTCTATCGCGTTCCGGGCAAGACGACCTGTCGCGTGACTTGGAATGGTCCGGTCGCGCGATCTCGATCGGAACTGGGTTCATCGATCCGCCGCCCGGAGGATCTTCCCAGGAAGTTCCCTGGAAGCTGGGAACCTTGCGGAGGCCGGTTCGCCCATGACGGCCTCCACCACCATCCTCTTCCGCCAGTCCACTACCGTCAAAGAGCCAACGCCTTTCGAGCGGTCCTGTGCTATCGGCCGAGCCAGGCGGTGACGCGGTCGTTGAAGCGGCGCGGGTTCTCGTAGAACAGGAAGTGGCTGCCGCCCTGATCCGCCGGGAGGATCTCCACCTCGGCGCCGGGAATCGCCTCCGCGATCCAGCGCTGGCTGGCCGGAGGATGCACGCTGGCTGCGCCGCCGAAGACCAGCGTCGGCGCGCGAAGGGTCCGGATGACGGCGCGCCAGTCCTGCACCACGTTGTCCGCAAGCAGGTCCGCCGCGTGGTCGCGCGGCAGCTTCAGGTTCTCCGCCGCGACCGCCAGCAGCTCGGCCTCGCCGATCGCGGGCGTGAACATGGGGCGGAGGATTGCCGCCAGTGACTGGGTCTCCGTGGCGCTTCGCACCGCGGCGGTGAAGCCGGCCAGCGCCCCCAGGTCGGGGACGATGGCGCCCGCGGCCTCGCGCTCGGCCGGCGTCCAGTCCGGGCGCGCCAGCAGCGCCGCCGGCTCGTCGACGAGGACCAGCCTCCCGAGCGGCCGCTCGGCGCCGAACAGCAGCAGGTAGGACCAGGTCACGGCCGCACCCATGGAATGCGCCAGGACGTCCGGCGCCCTGAGGTCCAACGCCCGCAGCAGAGCGAAGAGATCCTTGGCCAGGCGCTGTACCTTGTAGCCCCGGTCCGGCCGGGCGGACTCTCCGTGCCCGCGATGGTCGAGCGCGATGATGCGGGCGACGCGGCCAAGATCCTCGAACTGGCGGGCGAAGAGCGCCGCGCTCTGTGACCAGCCCGGCAGCATGACCAGGGGATGACCGCGGCCGCCCTCCAGGTAGCTGAGCCTGACGCCGTCGTCCGTGTTGAAGGCCTTGCGCTCCATCGCCCCTAGCCCGCCAGCGCGCGGCGCAGCAGCTCCAGGTAGCTGGCGACGATCTCGTCCGGGGTGCTGGGGCCGTCGGCGCGGTACCAGACCGGGACCCAGTTGAAGACGCCGAAGCAGAAGAGCGCGACCAGCGCCGGGTCGCCGCGGCGGATCGAGCCGTCCTGCATGCCGGCGGCCAGGGTGGCGCGGAACCAGGCGCTGATCCGGTCGCGGCGCGCCTTCACCTGGCGGCGGTCCTCGGGCAGCAGCGAATCGACCTCCAGGATCACCGGGAAGGTGCCGAGCTCGCCCAGCAGGCCGCGCAGGTTCTCGCGCGCGAAGGCGAGGGCGCGGTCGAGGCCGGGACCGCCGACCGCGTCGGCCGCCGCCATGGCGCGCTCGGCATAGCCCATGGCGAGCTGGTGGCAGGCCAGCAGGATGGCGTGCTTGGAGGGAAAGTAGCGGTAGAGCGTGGGCTTGGTGATCGCCAGCTCGCGCGCCACGTCGTCCATCGAGGTGTTGGCGAAGCCCTGACGGTTGAAGGCGGCCGCCGCCTGGCGAAGGATCGCGCCGCGCCGCTCGGCCTGCAATGCCGCCTGGGTGAAGGCGGCGGGCTTGGCTGTCTTGCTGGCTGCCATGGTGCCCAGGATGCCTGAACGGGACGGTAAAGGCCACTTTACTGACGAGTAAAGTCGACTTAGTCTCACAGGCTGGACAGGACGAGGTGCTTTCGCGTGGGCAATGGGTGGCGGGTCGAGGCCGTGGTGCGGCGCCAGGACGTGCTGGGCGAAGGGCCCCTCTGGTGCCCTGACAGCCGGCGCCTCTGGTGGCTCGACATCTTCGACGCCGAACTCTGCAGCTACGATCCCGCCAGCGGCGCGGTCACGGTGCGCAAGCTGGCGCATAAGGTGCACGCCATCGCCCGCGCGCGCTATCCCTGGTTCGTCGCCACAGCGCACTCGCTCGGCGTCTGCTGGCTCAACGTCGAGAGCGGGCTGCAGGTCGCCATCCACCATCCGGAGGCGGGCCAGGCGACGCACCTCTTGAACGACGGGCGGGTCGACGCCGCCGGGCGCTTCTGGTTCGCCTCGATCCACAAGAAGCATCAGCCGGAGGGCGCGCTCTACCGGCTGAATGCCGCCGGCGAGGTGAAGCGGCGGCACTATGGTCTCGGCACCGGCAACGGCATGGCCTTCAGCCCCGACGGCAGGTGGCTCTACCTGATCGACACCTATGTCGGGCTGCTGCGCTTTCCGCTCAGCGCCGACGGCCGCGCGGTCGGCAAGCCGACGGTGATGATCGAGACCAGGCTGCTGCCGGGCCTGCCCGACGGCATGACGCAGGACAGCGACGGTTGCCTCTGGCTGGCGCTGGCGCACGGCGGGCAGGTGCTGCGCGTGACGCCGGCCGGCAAGGTCGACGCGGCACTCGGCATCCCGGCGCGCTTCGCCTCCTCCTGTGCCTTCGGCGGCGACGATCTCGGCACCCTCTTCGTCACCAGCGCCACGGTCGGCCGCCCGGCGGAGGAGCTGGCGCTCTATCCCGAGAGCGGCGCGCTCTTCGCCCTCCGCACCGGCCACCGGGGCCTGCCCGAGGTCGCCTATGCCGGCACCCCGCCGGAGGTCGCCGCGTGATGCTGGCCTAT
>JAKOWB010000265.1 GCA_029781795.1 Pseudomonadota bacterium
TCGACATCGGCTGCTCGCGCGAGGGCGGGCAGCTCAGGATCGGCGCCGGCAAGGACTGGCTGGAGATCCTGGGCTGCGGCATGGTCCACCCCAAGGTGCTGGTGAACTGCGGCATCGATCCGACGAGGTACCAGGGCTTCGCCTTCGGCATGGGGATCGAGCGCATCGCCATGCTGAAGTACGGCATGCCGGACCTCCGGCACTTCTATGCCAGCGACCTGCGCTGGCTGAAGCACTACGGCTTCCTGCCGCGCGAGGTGCCGTCGATGGTGCGGGGGCTCTAGGCCATGAAGTTCACCCTCTCCTGGCTCAAGGACCACCTGGAGACCACGGCCTCGCTGGACGAGATCGTCGCCAAGCTCTCGCTGATCGGCCTGGAGGTCGAGAGCGTCGAGGACCCGGCGGCGAAGCTCAAGCCCTTCACCGTCGCCCGCGTGATCGAGGCGCGGCAGCACCCCAACGCCGACCGCCTGCGCGTCTGCCGCGTCGAGACGGCGGACGGCGAGGTGCAGGTGGTCTGCGGCGCGCCCAATGCGCGCACCGGCATGTGGGCCGTCTTCGCCCCGGCCGGCAGCTTCATCCCCGGCACCGGCATCACCCTGACGCCGGGCGTGATCCGCGGCGAGCAGTCGAACGGCATGCTGGTCTCGGAGCGCGAGATGGGCCTGTCGGACGAGCACGACGGCATCATCGACCTGAAGGCGCCTTCGCCGATCGGCACGCCGCTGGCCGAGATCCTGGGCCTGAACGACCCGGTGATCGAGGTCGCCATCACGCCGAACCATGCCGAGGCCCTCGGCGTGCGCGCCATCGCCCGCGACCTGGCGGCGGCGGGCCTCGGCAGCCTCAAGCCCTTCGAGCCGGCGCCGCTCGCCGGCAGCTACGACAGCCCGCTGAAGTGGCGCATCGCCACCGGGGCCGAGGGCTACTGCCCCTATGTCGCCGGGCGGCACTTCCGTGGCGTGAGGAACGGCCCCAGCCCGAAGTGGCTGCAGGACCGGCTGCGCGCCATCGGCCTGCGCCCCATCTCGGCGCTGGTCGACATCACCAACTACGTGACCTTCGACCTGAACCGGCCGCTGCACGTCTTCGACGCCGCCAAGGTGTCGGGCCATCCGACCATGCGCCTGGCGCGCGCGGGCGAGGAGCTGCTGGCGCTGGACGGCAAGACCTACAGGCTCGACCCCTCGGTCCTGGTGATCGCCGACGACGAACGGGCCGAAGCCATCGCCGGCATCATGGGCGGCGAGGCGTCGGGCTGCACCGAGGCGACCACCGAGGTCTTCCTCGAGGTCGCCTACTTCGACCCCATCCTGGTGCAGCGCGCGGGCCGCAAGCTCGGCATCACGTCGGACGCGCGCTACCGCTTCGAGCGCGGCCTGGACCCCCAGTCCTGCCGCTGGGGCGTCGAGGTGGCGACGAAGCTGATCCTGGAGCTCTGCGGCGGCGAGGCGAGCCACGCCGTCGCCGCCGGCACTCTGCCGGCGCCGCACAAGCGCGTGACCCTGCGCGCGGAGCGCGTCGCCAGCCTCGGCGGCGTCGCCGTGCCGGTGGGCGAGCAGCAGGCGATCCTGGAGAAGCTGGGCTTCCAGGTGACGCGCCACGGCGAGACGCTGGAGGCGCTGGTGCCGAGCTGGCGCCCCGACATCGACGGCGAGGCCGACCTGGTGGAGGAGGTGCTGCGCATCCGCGGCTACGAGACCATTCCCGCCGTCTCGCTGCCGCGCGGCCATGCCCTGCCCGAGGCGGTGCTGACCGAGACGCAGCGCCGTCGCACGCAGATCCGCCAGACCCTGGCCTGGCGCGGCCTGGAGGAGGTGGTGAGCTTCGCCTTCATGGACAGCCGCGTCGCCGCGCTGTTCGGCGGCGTGCCCGACAAGCTGACCCTGGACAATCCCATCTCGGCCGAGCTCGACGTCATGCGGCCCTCGATCCTGGGCAACCTGGCGCAGGCGGCGGCGCGCAACGCCGACCGCGGCTTCCCCGACGCCGCGCTGTTCGAGCTGGGCTCGATCTACCGCGACGACACGCCGGCCGGCGAGGTGCTGACCGCGACCGGCCTGCGCGCCGGCGCCGGCAGCCCGCGCGCCTGGACCGGCGGCGCCCGCGCGGTCGATGCCTTCGACGCCAAGGGCGACGTGCTGGCGGCGCTGCAGATGCTGGGCGCGCCGGTGGAGAACCTGGTGGTCTCGACCGACGCGCCGGCCTGGTACCATCCCGGCCGCTCCGGCGCCCTTCGCCTGGGCCCCACCGTGGTGGCCTGGTTCGGCGAGCTGCACCCGCGCGTCGCCCGCGCCCTCGATCTCAAGGGACCGGTCGCCGCCTTCGAGCTCATCGTCGAGGCGATCCCCAGGCCCAAGGCCGGCAAGCAGGGCAAGCTGAAGGCGCCGCCGAAGCTGCCGCCGTTCCAGCCGCTGGTGCGCGACTTCGCCTTCCTGGTCGAGGCCGCCGTACCGGCCGAGAAGCTGGTGCGCGCCGCCAAGGGCGCCGACAAGGCACTGGTGACCGGGGTCGAGGTCTTCGACCTCTACCAGGGCCAGGGCGTGCCGGCCGGGCAGAAGTCGCTGGCGCTGGCGGTGACCCTGCAGCCGACGGCGGCCACGCTGACCGACAAGGAGATCGAGGCCGTCGCGGCCAAGATCGTCGCCGCCGTGGCCAAGGCCACCGGCGCGGTGCTGCGGGGCTAGCGCCGGGCCGAAGAAAAAACCCGTCCGCGCCCGAGAGGGGCTGGGCACGGACGGGTTTCGAGGCACTGCCTTGGGTCAAACGGAACGTGCCCGGAACATGAGGGGCATGGGCCCGTTCCAGACCTCTCTACGAATCCGGGGGCCCGGCGGATCACCGGCCGTGCCGTTGTCTTCCTCCCGCCATTGCGGCCCGGGGCCGGGGCCCCTAGATTGCGGCCGCTTTCCTGACCCATCTGAGCCTTCGATGACCGAACTGTCGCAGATCCGGAACTTTTCCATCATTGCCCACATCGACCACGGCAAGTCGACGCTGGCGGACCGCATCATCCAGGTCTGCGGCGGGCTGACCGACCGCGAGATGAAGGAGCAGGTGCTGGACTCGATGGAGCTGGAGCGCGAGCGCGGCATCACCATCAAGGCCCAGGCCGTGCGCCTGCACTACAAGGCCAAGGACGGCCAGGACTATGTCCTGCACCTGATCGACACGCCGGGCCACGTCGACTTCGCCTACGAGGTCAGCCGTTCGCTGGCCGCCTGCGAGGGCTCGATCCTGCTGGTCGATGCCAGCCAGGGCGTCGAGGCGCAGACCCTGGCCAACGTCTACCAGGCGATCGACGCCAACCACGAGATCGTCGTGGTGCTGAACAAGATCGACCTGCCGGCGGCCGAGCCGGACCGG
Source organism: Pseudomonadota bacterium (assembly GCA_029781795.1). Classification (GTDB taxonomy): domain Bacteria; phylum Pseudomonadota; class Alphaproteobacteria; order Kiloniellales; family JACOMY01; genus JAKOWB01. The sequence continues at coordinate 3,367 of JAKOWB010000265.1, forward strand.
GTGAAGCAGCAGATCGAGGAGGTCATCGGCCTCGATGCCAGCGATGCCCTCGCCATCTCGGCCAAGACCGGCCAGGGCGTGCCCGAGGTGATCGAGGCGCTGGTGCAGCGCCTGCCGGCACCCAAGGGCGACCGCAGCGGGCCGCTGCGCGCCCTGCTGATGGACTCCTGGTACGACAGCTACCTCGGCGTCGTCATGCTGGTGCGCCTGGTCGACGGCGTGCTGAAGCCGGGGCAGAAGGTGCGCTTCATGTCCACCGGCGCCGCGCACGAGGTGCAGGAGGTCGGCTACTTCAGCCCGCGCAAGACCAAGCTCGGCGAGCTTGGGCCGGGCGAGATCGGCTACATGATCGCCGGCGTCAAGACCATCCAGGACACCAAGGTCGGCGACACCATCACCGACGAGCGCAAGCCGGCAGAAAAGGCGCTGGCCGGCTTCAAGCCCTCGATCCCCGTGGTCTTCTGCGGCCTCTTCCCGGTCGACGCGGCGAACTACGAGGAGCTGCGCGATTCGCTGGCCAAGCTGGCGCTGAACGACGCTTCCTTCCACTTCGAGCCCGAGACCTCGGCGGCGCTGGGCTTCGGCTTCCGCTGCGGCTTCCTCGGCCTGCTGCACCTGGAGATCATCCAGGAGCGGCTGGAGCGGGAGTTCAACCTCGACCTCATCACCACCGCGCCCTCGGTGGTCTACAAGATCCACATGACCGACGGCAGCCTGCTGCATCTGCACAACCCGTCGGACATGCCGGACGTGGTGAAGATCGACCACATCGAGGAACCCTGGATCCGCGCCACCATCCTGGTGCCCGACACCTACCTCGGGCCGATCCTGAAGCTCTGCCAGGACCGCCGCGGCGAGCAGGTCGAGCTGACCTATGTCGGCAGCCGGGCCATGGTGGTCTACAAGCTGCCGCTGAACGAAGTGGTCTTCGACTTCTACGACCGCCTGAAGTCGGTCTCGCGCGGCTATGCCTCCTTCGACTACCAGGTCGAGGACTACCGCGAGGGCGACCTGGTGAAGGTCTCGATCCTGGTGAACGCCGAGCCGGTCGACGCGCTCTCCATCATCGTGCACAAGAGCCAGGCCGAGCCGCGCGGGCGCGTGCTCTGCGAGCGGCTGAAGGAACTGATCCCGCGCCAGCTCTTCAAGATCGCCATCCAGGCCGCGATCGGCGGCAAGGTCATCGCGCGCGAAACCGTCTCGGCCCTGCGCAAGGACGTCACCGCCAAGTGCTACGGCGGCGACATCAGCCGCAAGCGCAAGCTGCTCGACAAGCAGAAGGAGGGCAAGAAGCGCATGCGCCAGTTCGGCAGCGTCGAGATCCCGCAGTCCGCCTTCATCGCCGCGCTGAAGATGAAGGACGACTGAGGGCGCGGTTCACCCCCCGTAGCGATGCGTGTAGCTGCCTTCGGTGAAGTCAGCGAATCCTTGCCGCCAGGTCCGGCCCGGCCAGCAGTAGTCCACCACGCCCTCGGCCGGGCGGTAGATCGCGCTGTAGAGCGTGACGAAGCGGTGCTCGAAATCGAGATTGTAGAGCGGCGGGCGCAGGAAGCTCTCCGCCATCGCGCCCAGCGAGGGCGCCTCGTCCAGCAGGCGCGCCACCGCGGCCTGGCGCTCCACCGTGCAGCCGGCCGCGTCGGCGGCGGGCCAGACTGGTGCCTCCTGGTGGTTGGTGACGGCCCGCGCCGAAGTCACCGCCGGCGCGCGGTCGGCGCCGAGATAGAGCGTGGCGTGGCGGCCCGTGCGATCCAGCAGGGTCACGTTCTGCGCCATGGTGATGGGCACGCGGGTCAGCACCGCCACGGCCTCGTCCAGCGTGGCGCAGGTCTCCAGCGCATAGCGCAGCACCAGCAGCACCGGAAATCCGATCCCCTGCGCCGGCCGGCCGCCGAAGGTCAGGCTGGCGACCAGCCCCGCCTCGTTCATGCCGTCGAGGCAGCCCCAGGCGGCGTCGGCCATGACGATGCAACGCCGGCCGAACCAGGCGCTCAGCTCGATCCGGCCGTCGCAGAAATCGGGATCGAAGTCGTAGTTGCGCACCAGCGCCGGCCCGCCTTCGCCCAGCCAGACGCCCTGGCTGCAGCCGACGATCACCGGCGGCGGGTTCCACAGCGTCAGGCATTGGCGCGCCACGGGATCGTCCGGCGCCAGCGCGGCCACGCGCTCGTAGACCGGCAGCAGTTCGGGCATCCAGCGGGCAAGCGCGGCCCGGCCCTCCGCCACGCCGCTGCGCCGCTGCGGCCCCTCCTTCAGGAACCAGTCGCGCAGGCCAGGCCATGCGGCACGGAAGGCCGCCTGCCAGGCCGGGCCGGGCAGGGCCTCGGCCGAGGCGGTGAAGGTCTTGATGCGAGCGGTCGGCGCGCGTGTCATAGGCTCCAGGCTGCCGAATGTGCCGCCGGTCTGCCAAGCCCGGGGGCGCGGTTCGTCGAACTATCCAGGCAGTTGATAGGCGGCCTTGGCGTCCGGTAACGATCTTTTGATCTAAACTATCCAGGAGGTTGATGGGATGAGCGGGGATCCGGAAAACTCCTGCTGGCAGGCCGGTGCAAGGGCCGTTTCGGCGCCCCAGCGCATGGTGCTCGTGGTGGCCGTCGCCCTGATCGACGTCGACGGCCGGGTGCTGCTGGCACGGCGTCCGCCGGGCAAGACCATGGCTGGCCTGTGGGAGTTTCCAGGCGGCAAGGTGCAGCCCGGCGAGACTCCGGAGAACGCCTTGATTCGTGAGTTAAATGAAGAACTTGGCATAGATACGTGGGCGAGCTGCCTGGCCCCGCTGGCCTTCGCTTCGCACAGCTATCCGGACTTCCATCTGCTCATGCCGCTCTATGCCTGCCGCACCTGGAAGGGCCGTCCGCAGCCGCGCGAGGGGCAGGAGCTCGCCTGGGTGGCGAAGCAGAATTTTGATCATTTTCAAATGCCACCGGCAGATGTACCTTTGCTACCCATGCTGCGCGAGTGGCTATGACGCTCCTGCATGGCACGCACCCGCTAACTCATTGATCTAGCTCGATAGTCGCAGATATAAACTGCTAGTTGATAATTCGCTTGCCTAATTAGCTGGTTTGGTGATATTGATCAAAATATGGGATCGAGCATCTTCCAAACACGAAACATCAACCTGAACGGACGGCGCACGTCGGTTCGCTTGGAGCGTGAGTTGTGGGAGGCGGTCGGCGAGCTCTGTTCCCGGGAGAACCTGTCGGTGCATCAGCTCTGCGAGAATGTGCAGCGCATGCGGCACGGCATGGGACTGACCGGCGCTCTGCGGCTCCACCTCTTCCGCTACTACCGGGCCGCGGCGACCGAGGAAGGCCACCGGCGGTCGGGCCACGGCGTGAGGCTCAGCCGACTGGGGGTCGCCGCAACCGCCTAGGCGCCCTGCCCCGGCAGGCGTGGGCGACTGGGGCCGGCTGACGCGCGGACCGCTCCGGCGGTCACTTGGGGGCGCGCTCGCCGGCCGGTTGCTCCAGCCCGTCCAGGGCGGTGGCGAGGCGATGGGCGGCGCTGCCAGGCCGCAGCGGCTTCTGCTGCGAGGCATGCGGCGCCCAGGCCGTCAGGTAGACAATCTCGAAATCGGCGACGACACGGCCGTCGGCCCGGCGCGGATAGCGCTCGGCGGCGGCCAGCAGCGTGCCGCTGCCGGTGAAATGCCGCGGTCGTTCGGCCAGCACGTTGGCCTCGCCCATGCGCGCAAGGTCGCGCATCAGGCTGAGCGGATCGGGCCAGTCGACCGGTATGCGGTCGCCGTCGGCCACCGGCAGGGCAAAGCCGGCCCGCTGCAGCAGGGCGCCGGCATCGCGCAGCTCGACGAAGGGCGGTACCCGCGGGCTGACGCCGCCGCGCGCCTGGCTCTCGCCCTCCAGCAGCGCCTGGCGCAGCGCGCCCAGCGTGCCGCCGCCGAACAGCGCGGCGAGGAAGAGACCGTCCGGCTTCAGCGCGTAGCGGATCTGCGCCAGCGCGCCCGGCAGGTCGTTCACCCAGTGCAGGTTGAGGCAGCTCACCACGAGGTCGAAGCTGCCGGGCCCGAAGGGCAGCAGCTCCTCGTCCGCCACCACCGCCGGGCCGCCGGCCGCGGCGGCGGCCCGCGCCATGCCGGGCGCCAGCTCGGCCTGCACCAGTGTCTCGATGCCGCCGCGCCCGGCCAGCACGCGGCCCATCAGGCCGTCGCGGCAGCCGAGGTCCAGGGCGACGGGAAAGCGGCGGCGCACGTCGTCCAGCCGGTCGGCCAGGCGCTCGGCCACCTCGCGCACCAGGAAGTCGTGGGCGGCGAAGCCGGCGGCGCGGCGGTCGCGGTGCCGCGCCAGCGCGGCACGGTCGAACAGGCGGGGCGGGGCGTCGGACATCGGGCGGCATCTTGGACCGCGCCGGCGGCTTGGCAAGGGCCTCTCCCCCGCCGGCCTTGCGGCGGCTAGTCTCACCGGCCATGAGCCTGCCGGTTTCCTCGCTCGCGACGGCGCGGCGCCTCGGCCGCGGCCTGCTGGACCTGGTGCTGCCGCACCGCTGCCTGGGCTGCGGCGGGCTGGTCGCCGACCCCGGCACGCTCTGCGCCGCCTGCTGGCAGGGGCTGGCCTTCATCGGCGCGCCGCTCTGCGCCTGCTGCGGACTGCCCTTCGCGCACGACGAGGGCGGCGATGCGCGCTGCGCCGCCTGCCTGGCCGCACCGCCCGCCTTCGACCGGGCGCGGGCCGTGCTGCGTTACGACGCGGCGAGCAAGGGCCTGATCCTGGCCTTCAAGCATGCCGACCGCACCGACGCCGCGCCGGCCTTCGCCCGCTGGATGGCCCGCGCCGGCCAGGAGCTGCTGGCGGACTGCGACCTCATCGCCGCCGTGCCGCTGCACTGGCGCCGGCTGTTCCGCCGCCGCTACAACCAGGCGGCGCTGCTGGCGCTCGCGCTCGGCCGCCTCGGTGACCGGCCCGCCGCGCCGGACCTGCTGCGCCGCCGCCGCGATACCCCGCCGCAAGGCCACCTGTCGCGTGCCGCGCGGCAGCGCAACGTCGCCGGCGCCTTCGCCCTGGCGCCGGCCTGGCGGGATCGCCTGGCCGGCCGGCGCGTGCTGCTGGTCGACGACGTCATGACCACCGGCGCCACCCTGGACGCGGCAGCACAGGTGCTCACCCGCGCCGGCGCCGCCGGCGTCGACGTGCTGACCCTTGCCCGCGTCGTCATGGCACCGACATAATTGCCGGAAGCCCCGGCCCGCCCACCGGGCGGAGGAGACAATGGCCAAGGTCGAGATCTACACCACCCTGCTCTGCGGCTACTGCTACCGCGCGAAGAAGCTGCTGGAGCAGAAAGGCGTCGCCTTCACGGAGATCGACCTGATGGCCGAACCCGGCCGCCGTACCGAGATGATGCAGCGTGCCGGCCGCACCTCGGTGCCGCAGATCTTCATCGACGGCCGCCACATCGGCGGCTGCGACGATCTCTATGCGCTGGAGGCGCGCGGCGGCCTCGACCCCCTGCTGGCCGCCTAGGAAGGACATGCCATGACGCAGCGTTTCGTCGCCGGCCTGGTGCAGATGACCGCCGGCACCGAGATCGAGGAGAACGTCAGGGTCGCGAGCCAGCTGATCCGCGAGGCCAAGGGCAAGGGGGCGCAGCTCGTCGTCACGCCCGAGAACACGACGCAGATCGAACCCGACAAGGCGCGCGTGCTGGCCGAGACCCAGCCCGAGGAGACGCACCCGGCGATCCCGCCCTTCCGCGCCCTGGCGCAGGAGCTGAACGTCTGGCTGCTGATCGGCTCGCTGACGGTGAAGGCGAGCGATGCCAAGTGCTGGAACCGCAGCTACCTCTTCGCGCCCGACGGCTCGATCGCCGCGCGCTATGACAAGATCCACATGTTCGACGTGCAGGTGGGCGACGGGCAGTCCTATCGCGAGAGCAGCACCTTCGAGCCGGGCCGCCAGGCGGTGATGGCCGACCTGCCGTGGGCGCGCCTCGGCATGACGATCTGCTACGACATCCGCTTCCCCTATCTCTATCGCGCGCTGGCGCAGGGCGGCGCCGAGGTCCTGACGGCGCCGGCCGCCTTCACCGAGGTGACGGGCCAGGCGCACTGGCACGTGCTGCAGCGGGCCCGCGCCATCGAGACCGGCTGCTACGTCCTCTCGGCGGCGCAGTGCGGCACGCACGCGCGCGGGCGCCGCACCTTCGGCCACTCGGTGATCGTCGCGCCCTGGGGCGAAGTGCTGGCCGACGGCGGCACGGAGCCCGGCGTGGTGACGCACGAGATCGACCTCGCGGCGGTCGCCTCGGCCCGCCACCGCATCCCGGCGCTGACCCACGACCGTCCGGTCGAGGCGCCGGTGGTGGCCAACGCGCTGAGGCTGGCGGGCGAGTAGCTCAGCGCTCCCGTCTGGCGGCGATGCGCTGGCGCGCCGCCGGCCGCGGCTCGCTCTCCACCAGGTCCTCGTAGGCGACGACGCGCAGGGCGCCGGCCACGGCGTCCAGCAGTTCGTGCGGCCGCAGCAGGTAGTCCGGGTTGCTCGGTCGCCCTAAGCGCTCGTTGCCCAGCGCGAAGGTCTCGTAGAGCAGAGAGCCGCCCGGCGCCACGGCGGCCACCAGCGCCGGCAGCAGCGGGCGATAGAGATAGTTCGTCACCACCACGCCAGCGAAGCGCTGACCGGCCAGCGGAAAGGGGCCGCCGTCCTCCAGGTCGGCCTGGCGCAGTTCCACGCCGTCCTGGCCGCGCAGGTCCGAAACCCCGCCGAGGTCGCGGTCCAGCGCCAGGACCGGATGGCCAAGCCCGAGGAAGTAGCGCGCGTGGCGCCCGCCGCCGCAGGCCAGGTCGAGCACGCGCCCGCCCGCCGGCACCAGCCAGGCGAAGCGGCGGATCCAGGGCGAGGGCGCGTCGAGTCGCGGGTCGGGCAGGGGCATGGCCGCACCTTGGCACTCTCCCTTGTCGGGTGCCAGCGGACGCGCCATCTTAGCCGTCATGATCAAGTTCGACCTGAAGTGCCGGCGCGACCATGTCTTCGAGGCCTGGTTCCGCGACTCCGCCGCCTACGAGGAGCAGGCGGAGGCGCACAGGATCGTCTGCCCCGAGTGCGGCGCGCGCAAGGTCGAGAAGGCGGTGATGGCGCCGCGCGTGGCCAAGGGCGCGGCCAAGGCGGCGGAGATGCGCAAGGCGCTGCAGGCGCTGCGCGCCAAGGTCGAAGCCGACTGCGACTATGTCGGTCCGCAGTTCGCCGAGGAGGCGCGCAAGATCCACTACGGCGAGGCCGAGGCGCGCGGCATCTACGGCGAGACCTCGGCCGAGGAGGCCGAGGCGCTGGCGGAGGAGGGCGTACCCTTCGCGCAGATTCCCTGGCTGCCCAAGGAATCCGCCTAGTTTCGGTCTGGCCGGCGCTTTCCGCGGCAGGTCCGGGCCGGGTGCCTGAACATCCCGTTGAATCAGCCACTTGGACTCTGAGGACTGCCCCCGGAGACATCGCGGGCAATACCCATCGGCGCACCAGGTGAAATGAGTTAAGCATTTGAAATAAATATAATTCTAGTGATCCCCGCGCCTCGTTCTGAGTAGTATGGTGTGTCTTTCGGGGGGCCTTCATGCGTTTGCGATCGCTCACGGCGGGGCTGGCTGTCACCAGCGGCCTTCTCGTCGCCCTGGTCTCGACGGGACTTGGCAGGGCTTTGGCCGACCCGGCGCCGCCGCAGACGGCCGAGGCAAGCAAGGCCGACCTGGAGGCCGAGCGCGACCGGCTGTTCAGCGAGATGCTGAAGAATCCCTCGGACCTCGACCTGCTCTATGCCTACGCGCAGGTGACCATCGCGCTCGGCGACTTCGACGCGGCGATCGCCAGCTACGAGCGGATGCTGATCTTCAATCCAAACCTGCCCCGCGTTCACCTGGAGCTGGGCGTACTCTACTTCCGCGCCGGCTCGAACCAGGTGGCGCGCTACCACCTGGAACTGGCGAAGAACGACCCTTCGGCGACGCCGCAGGTGAAGGCCCGCGTCGACGAATACCTGGCGGCGATCGACGAGGCCGGCAGCACCAGCAAGTTCGACGCCACGGTCTTCGCTGGCCTGCGCTACCAGACCAACGCCAACGCCGGCCCACCGGCGGGCACCCGCGTGCAGATCGGCACGCTGCCTGGCTTCGCCGAGTTGGAGGAAGGCACCGAGCAGTCGGACTACAACGCCGTGGTCTCGGGCACGGTCAATCACCGCTACGACTTCGGCAACCAGACCTACGACTCCTGGAACAGCAGCGTCTTCTTCTACGGCGCCGCCTTCGCCGAGCAGGAGCAGCTGAACCTCGGCACCACCGAACTGAAGACGGGCCCGAAGTTCAACCACGTGCTGTTCCGCGACTTCAGCCTGCGCCCCTACGCGGCGATCAACTGGGTCGGGCTGGACAACGCCACCTACTACTGGAGCTGGGGCGGCGGCCTCGGCATCGAGTATGCCATCACGCCGGAGCTGACCGCCGGCCTCGACCTGCAGTATCGCGACCGCCGCTACAACGAGGACTACGAGGACCGCGAGGGCGAGCAGTACCTGGCGCAAGGCTCGGTCCGCTGGACCCTCGGCTCGCGCGACATGCTGACGCTCGGCGGCGCCTTGGTGCGCACCACCGCCAAGGGCGACTGGCGCGCCTATGTCGAGGCCGGCGGCACGCTGGCCTACACCCACCTGCTGCCGGCCGACGAGAACTTCCTCGGCCTGCCGGTCGCGGCGACGCTATATGCCGGCGGACGCTACACCGACTACGACGCGCCGGACCCGCTGATCCAGCCCGACACCGAGCGCGCGGACCGCGAGCTGCGCGGCGGCGGCAGCCTGGTGCTGGCGCTCGACAGCGACGTCAGCCTGGTGGCGACCGCCGAGTACCGCAGCGTGACGTCAAACATCGACTTCTATTCCTTCGACAACCTCGCCGTGACCGTCGGCCTGCTGTTCCGCTTCTAGAGGAGCGACCGCGATGATGCCCACCCCGCGTTCTCTTCCCGCCACCCTCGCTCTGCTGCTGGCGACCGCCCTGCCCGCCTCGCCGCCCGTCCTGGCCGAGGACGCCGGCATTACCGGCGCCGTCAACACCGATGTCAACGGCACGCCGCCGGGCGGCGCCCCGGCGCAGCTCGAGGTCGGCAGGATCGTCGTGCGCGACGAGCACATCGTCTCCGACGCCGACGGCCTCGCCCAGCTGCTGTTCCTCGACCAGACGACGCTGACGGTCGGGCCGAACTCGGACATCGTCATCGACGAGTTCGTCTACGACCCGACCACCAAGGACGGCAAGCTGCTGATGGAAGCCTCGGTCGGCGTCTTCCGCGTCATCGGCGGCGAGAGCTCGACCAGCGGCGGCATCAGCGTCACCACGCCCTTCGCCACCATGGGCATCCGCGGCTCGAACGTGGTGATCGAGGTGCTGCCCAACGGCCGGACGCGCGTGACCTGCAACTACTGCGACCGGGTCGAGATCCAGCTGCTGAGCAACCCCGACAAGCTGGTGACGATCTTCGGCAGCGACCGCTTCCGCACCATCGAGATCGGGCCCGACGGCTTCTCGGCGCCCTTCGAGCTGACCGCGGAGGAGATCGCGCTGCTGCAGGACCTGCTGACCAGCCGGCCGGGCCAGAACGGCGGCATCGCCAACATCCCGGTCGAACCCGACGTCAGCCGGAACGTCAACGGCAACAACAACTCCAACAATCCGCCGAGCGGCCCCGGCAGCACGCCGCCGGTGCAGCAGGGCTACAACGACCAGAACATCGGCAATCCGCAGGAGCAGACCGACGGCGCGCAGGACCAGAACGAGCAGCAGGCGGCCGACCAGAACGGCGGCCAGCCGCCGCCGACGCTGCTCTTCACCGGCGGCAGCTTCATCTCCACCGGCGGCGGCTTCAGCACCTTCGACATCTCCGAACCGGCGTTGGGCTGGAGCGGCAGCCTGCAGGACCCGAACCACACGCAGGCCATCGTCCAGGCGACGCAGAGCGGCGACCAGCTGGTGCTGCAACTGGCCGGCGGCGGCAGCTACACTCTGCCCTGGCAGGGTGGCAGCTTCGAGGTCGGCGGCGCGGCGACGCCCGGCGGTCCGGCCGCGGGCTTCGGCTTCGTCTCGCCGAACGGCGACTTCTTCGTCTACAAGCTGATCGAGGAGCAGACCGGCCGGGCCGACCTGCTGTTCGGCGGACAGGCGGCCGATCCGGCCGACCACTTCAGCGAGTTCATGGCCTGGGACCTGCAGCCCGACGAACTGTTGGGCAGCGCCCTGCCCTTCCTGGCCGACAGCAGCGGCGTCAGCCCCGAGAACATCGTCGTCTCGCCACTCTACTACGTTTCCAGCCAGGTCGGCGGCGGCACGGTCGAAGGCCAGTACGGTGTCGCCGCACTCGGCTTCGAGGGGACCGGCCCCGGCCAGACCAGCACCTTCATGGTCGCCCTCTTCGACGGCGACGCGCCGATCGAGGGCGACGAGACCGCCGGTCTGACCGGCCAGGTGCGCGGCTTCGCCAATGTGCCGCTGGACAGCGGCAGCAGCATGAGCGGCGTCGCCTATGGCAACCTCGCCACCATCGACGACGGTAACGGCAATGCCTTCTTCGGCGGTGCCGATGGCACCTACTTCGTCGTCGGCAGCGGCAAGTGGGACAGCGGCGACGACAACGACGTGGTCCACGCCTTCACCACCAACGGCGGCGAGATCGGCAGCTACAGCTACGAGCCGATCAACGTCGCCACGCCGTCCGCGGCGCCGGTGCCCGGCAGCTTCGACGAGCGCGAGAGCTTCGCCCACTCCGGCTACGCGGCAGGCGCGGCCGACCTCAACGGCGGCAATGTCTATGTCCTGCTGACCGGCGGCGCGCAGCTCGATGTGCTGACCGAAGGTGGCAGCTTCGCCCAGCTCCAGCTCAGCCCGGTGAGCGAGTCCGAGCCGCCGTTCTACAGCCTCTACGTCGGCTTCGGCGAGGACAAGGCCGTGGTGATCGACCGTCAGCGCATCATGATGCAGGAGACCGGCGCGATCTTCGGCGACGGTCCGGCCGCCGAGGAGGTGCTGGGGGCCTTCGTCACCTATCAGACGGTGCGCCAGCCGGGCGACGTCCTGCCGGGCGGCGCGACGGCCTGTACCTGCAGCTTCATGGAGTGGGGCTTCTGGGCGGCCGACGTCTACCAGGGCGGCGAGAGCGACAACGTCGCCACCATTCCGATCGGCACCTGGGTCGCCGGCGATCAGGCCGACTACTACGACCTGCCGGACGAGGGCACGGCGAGCTACGAGGGCCACGCCATCGCCAACATCGTCACCACGGTCGACGGCGTGACCTCGTCCTACGTCGCCTCGGGCGCGCTTTCGATGCAGGTCGACTTCGGCAGCCGCGACATCAACGGCTCGATCGACAACCTGGACAACCGCGACTACGCCTTCAGCGCCGACTACACCGGCTTCAACGGCGCGAGCTACAGCGCCTTCGGGCAGTCAAACGACGGCCAGGTGGACCTCGACATGAACGGCGGGTTCTTCCGCGGGCCGGACAGCCCGGTGCAGGGCGTCGGCGGCGAGTTCTCCCTCAGCCCCAGCGAGCTCAGCGACCTCGACTACCACGGCGCCGGGACCTTCCTGGGCGAGCAGGTGCCGGACTGATCCTCACCCCGCCTTGCCGTCGGGCGCGACGTCCGGCGGCGGCGGGAAGCGGGTCTCGGCCTCCAGCACGTTGAGGTCGAGGTGGTTGCGCATGTACTTGAGGCTAGCCGGGTCCTGCGGCTGCCAGTCCCAGGAGAAGTGGCGCCCGGTCATCGCCGCCTTGTGCACGGCGCGGCGGCGCGCCTGGCTGGCCAGCACCTCGGCGGTCAGCGCCTCCAGGTTCCAGCGCCGCTTCGCCTCGGCATCGAAGGTGGCCAGCACCGACGCCTGCGCGGCATCGCCCGCCAGGTTCTTCAGTTCCAGCGGATCGGCGGCGAGGTCGAAGAGCTGGTCGGGATGACCCGGCTGGCGCACGAACTTCAGGCTGCCCCGGCGCAGCATGACCAACGGCGCCGCCGTGCCCTCGCCGAAGTAGTCGCCGGCGATCGTCCGCTCCGCCGCCGCGCGCGCGTCGCCGGCCAGCGCGATCAGGTCGGCGCCGTCGACCGCTTCGGCCAGCGCGAAGCCCTTGCCATCGGTGGCCAGCGCGCCGAAGGTCGGCAGCAGGTCCATCAGGGTCACCGGCGTCGCCACGCGCCTGGCCGCGATCTGTCCCGGGAACCTGACGATCAGCGGCACGCGCGCCGCCATCTCGTACCAGCACATCTTGTACCAGAGGCCGCGCTCGCCCAGCATGTCGCCGTGGTCGCCGGTGAAGACGACGACCGTGTCCCGCTCCCGCCCCGTCTCCTTCAGCACGCGCAGCAGCGCGCCCAGCCGGTCGTCCACGTAGGCGATGGAGCCGTAGTAGGCGTGGCGCGCATTGCGCACGCGCGCCTCGCTGAGGTCATAGCGGTCCATGTCGCTGACGATGCGCAGGCGCCGGCTGTGCGGGTCCATCTCCTCGGGCTTGAGGGTCACCTTCGGCAGGTCGATGTCGTCGTGGCGGAAGCGGTCCCAGTGCTCGCGCCGGCAGGCATAGGGATCGTGCGGATGGGTGAAGGAGGCGCAGAGGAAGAAGGGCTGCTCGTCGGCGCCGCGCGCCAGCTGCCACAGCTTGCGCTCGGCCTGGAAGGCGGTCTCGTCGTCGAAGAGCAGCTGGTTCGACTGCTCGGCGATGCCGGCCTGCACCACCGACAGCATGTTGTGGAACCACCAGTCGATGCGCTCCTCCGGGTAGCGCCAGTCCGGCACCCAGCCGAAGTCGGCGGGATAGATGTCGGTGGTCACGCGCTCCTCGAAGCCGTGCAGCTGGTCGGCGCCGACGAAGTGCATCTTGCCGGCCAGGCAGGTGCGGTAGCCGGCGCCCCGCAGGTAGTGCGCGAAGGTCGGGATCTCGCTGCGGAACTCGGCCGCGTTGTCGAAGGCGCCGATGCGCCCGGCGCGCTGGCCCGCCATCATCGAGAAGCGCGCCGGGGCGCAGAGCGGGCTGGCGGTGTAGGCGGCCTCGAACAGCAGGCCGCGGTCGGCCAGCGCCTCCAGGTGCGGCGCCTTCGCGACCTTGCCGCCGTGGAACGGCAGCACCGGGGCGGCCATCTGGTCGGTCATCACCATCAGGATGTTGGGGCGGCGCATGGCGTGTTCCCTCCGCAGGCGAAGGCGCCAGCATCGGCCCCGGGCCGGCGCCGGACAAACGCGTTTCCCCGGCCCTCAGCCCAAGCTAGGTTAAGGCTAGGCCAACGAGGTCTTGCCCATGCCGCCATCAACCCCGCCGCTGGACCAGCTCGCCGTGTTCGAGGCGGCGGCGCGGCACGAATCCTTCGCCCGCGCCGCGGCCGAGCTCGGCGTCACCCAGTCGGCGGTGTCGCAGCGCGTGCGCCTGCTGGAGCAGCGGCTGGGCCGCGCGCTCTTCCGCCGCCTGCCGCGCGCCCTGGCGCTGACGCCGGACGGGCGGGCGCTGCTGGGCGTGGTGGGCGACGCGCTGCGCCGGCTGCGCGAGGGGACCGGCACGCTCTTCCCGCCGCCGGGGCGGGCGCGCGTGGCGGTGAAGGCGACGCTGGGCTATGCGCAGCTCGTGATCCTGCCGGCGCTGCCGGCGCTGCTGGCGGCGGAGCCGGAGCTGGAGCTCTCGCTCTCCACCGCGATCTGGGCCGGGCCGGGGCTGGAGCCCGGCCTCGACCTCGAGGTGCGCGCCGGCGAGGGGCCCTGGCCCGGCCTGCTGGCCGAGCGCCTGACGGCCGAGCAGGTCTTCCCGGTCGCCGCGCCGGCCCTGGCGCGGCGCCTCGCCGACCCGGCGGCGCTGGCGCGCCAGCGCCTGCTGGCGGTGCCGGGCTTCCGCGAGGCCTGGCCGGCCTGGTTCGCCGCCGCCG
>JAKOWB010000276.1 GCA_029781795.1 Pseudomonadota bacterium
CTTTTCCGCTCCGAGCGGCTTCGATGTGCTGGCGACCACCGAATCCGGCATCACCGCTCTGGTCCCATTCCAGCGCCGCGGGTCCGACCACGGCAGTGAGCGCGCGGTCGGCATGGAGTCATCGTCGGTCATCGCCCGCAAGACCGGAAATCCACGAGTCGACTGGCAAGCGGAGCCTGAAGAACTTGGTCTCGATCTCTACCCGACCTAGCTCGTTGCAGCCGGCTGGCGGCGCGAGCGGCGAAGAACCGGCGCGGCGCCGGCGCCGGCTTGGCCGCATCAGCGTCGACTTCCTGCCGGATACCTGGCGCGGTGCCCTGCATGGCGTGCTGCGGCAGGCCATAAGGGCCGAACGAACGGTCCATCCCAATGCGACCGCGGTGACCCTGACCGAGCGCGGCCACGCCGTCTTTCCAGGCCGGCCCTATGCGATCTTCGTGGTGTTCAACCTGCAGCCGAGGATTCCCTCCTACGTGCGCCGCCATATCGAAGCGCTGGCGGCGCACCGCATCAACACCGTGGTGGTGTCGAACAACCGGCGTCTGCCGGGATCCGAGGTCGCACGCCTGCTGCCGCACTGCTACGCCTACCTGGCGCGCTTCAACCTCGGCTACGACTTCGGCGCCTACCGCGACGGCCTGGTCTGGCTGATGACCAGCGAGGGCGCGGCCGACAGCGCCGTGCTGTTCATGAATGACAGCGTGCTCGGGCCCTTCGGCGACTACGGCAAGCTGCTGGAGCGCGTGGCCGGCGAGGAGCGCGCCCTGCTCTTCGGCCTGACCGACAGCCTGGAGCATCGCTACCACCTGCAGACCTACTGGTTCGCCATCTCGGGCGCCGGCCTGCGGAATCCGCGTGTGCGGCGCTACTGGCTGCGCATGCCCTATTCGCGCAACAAGCAGGACGCCATCGCCCGGCGCGAGCTGCGCCTGACCAACGACCTGACCCGTGCCGGCCTGGGGGTCGAGATCTTCTTCGACTACACGCGCCTGCAGAAGGCGGCGATCGCCTATTTCGACGACCTGATGGCGCGCGCCGCCGGCCGCGTCGGCGAGCTCGACACCGGGCTCGCCGCGCCCTTCGAGGACCAGATCATGGTCCGCGCGCGCATCTACCAGCCGATCCTGCGCATGCTGGTCAGCGGCACCAACCTCAACCCCAGCTTCTTCCTGTGGGAACCGCTGATCGCCCGCATGGGCTTCCCCTTCCTGAAGCGCGAGGTGCTGATGCAGGCGCAGGGCCGCACGCCCTTCTGGGGCGCAGGCGACCGTCTGATCGCCGAGAAGGGCCTGCCGCCGGACATCATCCACGACTGCCTGCAGACGACGCTGCTGACTCACGCCGTCCAGCCGCGCTTCGACTGAGCGATGGACGGCGGGCAGCCCCCCATCGTCGGCCAGACGTGCGAACGCTTCGCCGTGGACTGGCATGCCGAGCGCCGGACCGCCGCCACGCTGGACTGCCCCTATTGCCTGGAACGCTTCGAGGCTTTTCGCGCGCTGACGCTGCACTACCAGGGACAGGCCCTGGAAGGGGCCTTCTGTCCTTCCTGCGGCTCTTTCCGCTGGGTTCCCTATCCGACCGCCGAGGCGCTCGAGCGGCACGGCCGGGCGGCCGAGGCCGGGATCGAGGACAGTGCGCTCTTCGATCTCGGCATCGGCAATTCGCTGGCCGCCATCGTCGACTGCCTGGCTGGCATGATGCCGGTCGCGGGCGGTTTCCGCTCGCTGCTGGACGTCGGCTGCGGCTTCGGCCTCTCGCTGCTGGTCTGTCGCGACGTGCTGCTGGCGCCGGCGCGGGGCATCGAACCCTCGGCGGCGGCCGGCGTCGGCCAGCGGATCCTCGGCCTGCCGATCGACCGCTGCTATCTGCACGAGCTGCGCGCGCGGCGGGGCGAGCGCTTCGACCTGGTGACCGCCTGTGGCGTGGTCGAGCACGTGCTGGACCCAATCGCCTTCCTTGGCGAGCTTTGGCAGGCCAGCGAAACCGCGGTCTCCTTCCTGGTCCCGCTGGCCGAGGGACTGACGCCCGAGTTGCCGCCACCGCGCCTGCTGAGCTGCCTGGCGCCGGGTTCGCACATCACGCTTCCCAGCGAGGCGGGATTGGCGCAGGCGGCCCGCCGCGTAGGGGCCGCCGAGGTCTATCTGCACCGGCAGCAGGAGCTGGCCATCGCCTGGTTCAGTCGCGTGCCGCTGCTGCGGCGCGACGAGGCGGAGCGTCAGGACCTCGCCTTCGGCGGCGCGTTGGCGGCCTTCGCCGCGGACCACCCCACCCTCGTCGAGGGCGGCCTTCAGCGTCTCCTGGTTCTCAGCAGCCAGCCGCGCCATCTGGCCTGGCGGGCGCTGTTCCTCGCCTTCGCCGAGAGCCGCGTCGAGGCGCTGCAGCCCGGCTGCACCGCGGGCGTGGCGTTCGATCCCGCCGCGCTGCCGGACTTCGCCTACGTCACTTTCTTCGTTGGCGCCCTGGCGGCGGTCGCGCGGGGCGACGTCACCGCCCAGCGTCACCGCTTCGCCGCGGCGCAGCGCTGCGTCCGGCACCTGAAGGCGCGCAGCCCCCTGCTGTCCACGGCCGCGACCCTCGTCGAGCCGGAGATCGACAGGCGACTTGCCGCCCTGGAGGAGCGCGATCCATGCCAGACAGCATGACAGCCGTGGCCCAGTCCTGGCCGGCCGTGAACCCCGGTTGGCTGACGCTCGCCGACCCGGACGACTGGCCGCTGGTCGACCCGCCGCAGGTCAAGGCGCTGCTGCGCACCGCGCTGCAGCAGCGGCGCGACCGCATCCTCGCCAGCTTCGCCGCGCAGTTCGACGCGTTGCGGGCCTCGCTGCGCAAGCCGGCGCTCTTCTGGCCGCGGCGCGGCAGCTCGCGCTTCGACCGGCTGCTGCTGGTCGGCCAGCCGCGCTCGGGCAGCGCCTCGCTGACCAACCTGCTGCGCTTCGCCGGCACGGCGAACCGCACCATCACCAACCTGTTGCAGGGCGACTTCGCCGGCAGCGTGATCGCACCCTTCGGCGACCCCTTCTGGTTCGACCTGACGCCCTACCTGCTGCCGGAGGAGACGCTGTCGGGAACGCATGCCCCGCCCTCGCCCTGCCTGGTCGAGTCGCTGCGGCAACGGCAGGGGCTCGGCATCGTGCTGACGGTGCGCGACCCGCGCGACGCCATCGTCAGCTTCGCGCGGCTGGCCGCCGCGGGCTGGGTCTTCCCGGGTTTCGCCAAGGGCGTGGCGCCGGCGGAGGCGCAGCGGGCGTCGGTCACCGGCCGCCTCTTCACACAGACCGGCGTCTGGGGCGAGGATCGCGGCGCACCCCAGATCTACCATGTGCCGAGCTACCTGAACTGGCTGCAGAGCGCGCTGATGCTGGCCGAGCTGCCCAACTGCGTCGTGCTGCGCTACGAGGAGGCCTTCGACCAGTCCGACGGCCGCGCGCTGTTCGAGCGCCTCTGCCAGGAAGCCATCTGCGGTGTCGACTGGCGGGACTTCGAGCAAGCCTATCACGGCACCATGCTGTTCCGGACCTTGACCGGCCGCGAGCCAGGGACACTCGATCCTTCGGCGCACCTGGCCCGCGGCAAGGTCGGATCCTGGCGCGACGAGTGGGCCGCCGACCTGGCGCTGCTGGACCATCCGGTCGTCCGAGCCTTCTGCGCGCGCTTTGGCTACGAGATGCCGGACAGCAGAGCGCCCGCCGGCAAACCGGCGGGCGCCGCCTAGATCGGAACTGTGGCCGCCAGGGTCAGGCGTCGGCCAGCTTCACTGCCACGTACTGCTCGGCACCGCCGCGGCTGATCAGCACCAGCACCGTGCCCTTGCCGGCCTCGTCCAGCGCCTGATCGAGCGCCTTGGGCGAATCCACCGGCTGGGCATCGACCTGCTCGATCACGTCGCCTACCGCCAGGCCCTGGCGCGCGGCCCGGCCGTTCGGCTCCAGCGCCATGATGGCGACCCCGGCCGCGTCCTCGGCCAGGCCGAGCTTCTCGCGCAGCGGGTCGGTCAGCGGCGCGACCAGGGCGCCGAGCTGCTGGTTGGTCTCGGCCTTCGGATGACCCGGCGCCTGGCCCGGCTCGACCTGGCCCTGCTGCAGCTCCTGCTTGGCGATCTTCACCTGCAGGGTCTGCTCACGCCCGCCGCGCCAGATCGTCAGCTCCGTGCTGGTGCCGGCCTTGGTCGCCGCCACCGCGCGGGTCAGGTCCTTGAGCTGGCTGATCGGCTTGCCGGCGAAGTCGAGGATGACGTCGCCCTGCTTCAGCTTCGCCGCCGCCGCCGGACTGTCGGGGAAGACCTCGGCTACCAGCGCGCCCTTGGCGGCCGGCAGGTGCAGGGCTTCCTTGATGTCGTCCGTCACCGGCTGGATCTTCACGCCAAGCCAGCCGCGATCGACCGTGCCGTGATCCTCCAGGTCGGCCACCACCTGCTTCGCCAGGTTCGAGGGAATGGCGAAGCCGATGCCGACCGAGCCGCCGGACGGCGAGATGATCGCCGAATTGATGCCGACCACCTCGCCCTTGATGTTGAACATCGGGCCACCCGAGTTGCCGCGGTTGATGGCGGCGTCGGTCTGGATGAAGTCGTCATAGGGGCCGGCGTGGATGTCGCGGCCGCGCGCCGAGACGATGCCGGCGGTCACCGTGCCGCCCAGGCCGAAGGGGTTGCCGACCGCCATGACGTAGTCGCCGACGCGCAGCTTGTCGCTGTCGCCGAAGGAGACGTAGGGCAGCGCGTGATCGGCCTTGATCTTGAGCAGCGCGACGTCGGTCTGCGGATCGGTGCCGACCAGCTCGGCCTTGTAGGTGTCGCCGTCGGCCAGGGTCACGGTGACGCTGTCGGCGGCATCGATGACGTGGTTGTTGGTGACGATGTAGCCGTCGGCGGAAATGAGAAAGCCCGAGCCCAGCGCCTCCACCGGCTGCTCCTGCGGCATCTGCTGCCGCTCCTGGAACTGCCGCATCAGGTCCTCGAGGTCCTGCGGCGGGGCACCGTTGTCCATCCCCGACATCTCCATGTGGGTCGAGGAGACATAGACCACGGCCGGCGTCACCTTGGCTGCCAGGTCGGCGAAGCCTTCCGCCGGTACCGCCGCGGCGGCCGGCAACTGCGTCCAGAGGAAGAAGGCGGCGCCTGCCGCCAGGGCAACGGCGGCGCGCGGACGGGAGCGCGCCACGGTCGCGGACTGCGAACCTTGAAGCATCGGTCGAAACCTCCTGTTGGTCTTGCCCGGTAGGGAAGCGCGACCGACCGACAGAAGAGTCGTCGGCCCTGTCGTGCGTACCTTTCCCAAGTCGGCGCGGGCGGGGGCGGGAAGCCGTCAAAACCGTGGCGGGAAGGTGGCCGGCCGTGAGGCAGGGCGTCGCAGCGCGACAAGGCGACACGCGACATCGGGGCAGGTCGGCGCGCGCGCATCCGCGTCACGGTCCCCACGGATTCTGCTAGCCTTCGGGACGACAGGGGCAACGCGGCAAGGAAGGGACGCCAGGGAATGCAGCTGCGGCAACGGCGCGACGCCCTGGGCCTCGACCTGCCGGGCCTGCGCCGCAGCCTCTGGCTGCTGGCCGGGGATCCAGGGGAGTTGCCCGCGCTGCATGCCGTGGCGACGGCGGCCGTGGATGACCGGCCCGGAATCCTGCCGGTCTTCAGT
Source organism: Pseudomonadota bacterium (assembly GCA_029781795.1). Classification (GTDB taxonomy): domain Bacteria; phylum Pseudomonadota; class Alphaproteobacteria; order Kiloniellales; family JACOMY01; genus JAKOWB01. Next base: position 5,637 of record JAKOWB010000276.1, read on the forward strand.
GCCGCGTCCGGACCGGCGCTGGACGCCCTCGGCCGGCGCTTCCCGCAGGAAATCGTCGCACCCCTGCCGCGACCGGACGCGGCGGATCGCGCGATCGCCGCGCGTCGGCCGGTGGCAGCCGTGGTCTGCGGGCCGGATGCGGGCTGGCAGGCAGCCTGGCACGCGCAGCTCGAGGCACGGGGCGTACCGGTGATCCTGGCGCGGCAGGCGGCGGAGCTCTCCGCAGAGCGCCTGCGCGCCGCCCTGCCTCTGCTGGATGACAACCGCCAGCTCCGCGAGAGCCTGCGCCACGCCAGCCGGCCGCGGCGCAGCCTCGGCTATCGCCTGGCCCGCCAGGCCAGCAAGCGCCTGGCGCGCCGCCGGCTCGGCAGCTTCGCCGCGATCGCCGCGCGCCTCGGCCCGGGGCGCCCGATCATCTGCCTCGGCAATGGCCCCTCGGCGCTCGCCCTGGACCCCGCGCTCCGGCGCGGCGCCCTGCTCTTCCGGGTCAACTGGCGCTGGCGCGACCAGGCGCCGTGGAACGACCCCGATCTGGTCTTCGTCGGCGACCCGGCGACCGTGACCGCGGTGCGGGCGCCGGTCTTCGCCTTCCAGCGCCGCGACAACCTGATCGAGGCGACCCGGCGCCATCTGGCGAGGCTGTCCTGGCCCAGCTTCGACCACGTCCTGCTGGACAGCCTTGTGCTGCCCGGCGCGCCGGAAGCGCTGCCGGCACGGCCGACCAACGGCGCGCTGATGATCGCCCTGGCCGTCGCGCTGGCGCCGCCCTGGCTGGCCATCGGCGGCATCGACCTCTTCGCCCATCCCGCCGGCCGCTACGCCGGCGACCCGCACGCCGCCGGCGGCTATTACCGGGCGCACGAGGCAGTGGTCGAACTGGATTTCCTGCGCCGCGTGCTGGCGGGCTACCGGGGCGAGTTGCGGCTCGCCCCTTCGCCGCTGGCAGAGGCGCTCGGCCGCTAGCGGAAGGCGATGCAGGCCGGCCGTTCGACCGTCAGCACCGACTGCTGCTGAAAGCGCTCGCGATAGGCCGCGGCGATCGCGGCAATGGCGGGCTCGGCGGCCGCGCGGTCGAAGACGAAGAGCACCACCACCTTGCTGCGCTCGCTGATCGTGTGCCCCACGTCGCGGTCGAGCCAGCGGCCCGCCGCGTCCAGCGCGGTCAGGCCGTCGGGGAAGGCCGGCACCACGACCTGGTCCAGGAAGTCCTGCCACTCCGTCTCGCTGACCTCGCCGCCGGGCATGTCGCGGCCGAAATAGAGATCGATCTCGCTGCCCGGCTCGCTGGGCGCCAGGCAGGCGGGCGTGGCGGCCGGCCTGGGATGCGCGCAACCGGCCAGGGCCAGGAGCAGCAGTGCGAGCGCGGAGCGGAGCATTGCGTGAGGCTAGCCCTGGCCGCCGCGGCGCGCCACCACCCGCTGCCGGGCGGCCGCGCGCTCCTGGTCGGAAACATAGACCAGGCCGGCGATGCGCCGGATCAGCGAATCCTCGAGCGGATCCAGCGTGCCGTCCGCCAGGGCCACCTCCCAGAGCATCTCGATCAGCTCGATTCGCTGGGCCTCGTCCAGCGCCGGCACCAGACGCCGGGTGAACTGGAACAGCTCCACGGCCTGCTCGGCCTGTTGTTCCGCCCGCTCCACCAGGCGGTCGAGGTCCGCGGCGGCCAGCCCGTAGCGCGCGGCGAGCAGGCGCTCGATGACCGCCCGCTCCGCCGGGGCGACGACCTCATCCATGCGGGCCGCCTCGACCAGCAGGGCTGCGACCGCCAGTTGCACATCGTCCAGACGGGCGAGCCCCTGAACCGATTTCGAGGCCGCCAGAAGTCGTTTCAGTTTCAACATCATCTTCACCACCAATAAGAGTTGGAAGCGTCAATGCGTTACTTTTAGGTGCAAAAAACACGCAAAAGGCGCATTCGCCGTTGGTCTTTCCAGTTCGAAGATTTGAAGACTTCGCAATTGCACAACGATTTCCTAGTGCATAAGAGTATGAGAACGGATCCCGGCAGGATTGGGCAATCTAGTTCCGGGATGGAGCCGGTCGCCACCAACTTGTGCGATCGGCAGGGGACAGGGAAAGAATGACGACCAGGAACGATACTGCGCCACGTCCTGGCCAGATTGAGCGCTATGAAGAGCCGATTGCCATCGTCGGAATCGGCTGCCGCGTGCCCGGGGGCGCCAACAGCGCCCGCAGCTATTGGGACTTCCTCTGTGCCGGCAAGCTGGGCATCAGCGAGGTGCCGGCAGACCGCTGGGACGGCGACCTGCTCTATGACCCGGAACCGGGCAAGCCCGGCCGGACCGTCACCAAATGGGGCGGGTTCGTCCCCGGTCTCGCGGACTTCGACAACACCTTCTTCGGTGTCTCCCCGCGCGAGGCGACCGCCATGGATCCGCAGCAGCGGGCCATGCTGCATGTCACCTGGGAGGCGCTGGAGGATGCCGGCCTGCCGCCCGAGCGCCTGGCCGGCAGCCGCACGGCGGTCTATGTCGGCGCCTCGATCAACGACTACACCCAGGTCCAGCGGCTGCGCGACACCGACGTCGATCCGCATTCCGGCACCGGCAGCGCCATGGCGATCGTCGCCAACCGCATCTCGCACCGCTTCGACCTGCGCGGCCCCAGCGTGGTGGTGGACACCGCCTGCTCCTCCTCGCTGGTGGCGACCGACCTGGCGGTCCGGGCCCTGCTGCGCGACGACTGCACGCTGGCGCTGGCCGGCGGCGTCAATGGCCTGTTCGAGCCCGGTGTCTTCCTGAACTTCAGCCGGGCGAACATGATGTCGCCCCGCGGCCGCTGCCACACCTTCGATGCCTCGGCTGACGGCTATGTCCGCGCCGAGGGCGCCGGCGTGGTGGTGCTGAAGCGCCTGTCCCAGGCGCTGGCCGACGGCGACCGCATCTACGCGCTGATTCACGGCACGGCCGTCAACCAGGACGGCCACACCTCGACCATCACCGTGCCCAGCGCGGACGCGCAGGCCAGCATGCTGCGGCTGGCGAACGCCCGTGCCGGCATCGAGCCGCTCGACGTCGGCTTCGTCGAGGCACACGGCACCGGCACGCCGATCGGCGATCCGATCGAGGCGCATGCCATCGGCATGACCTACGGCAAGGCGCGCCTGGAACAGGGCGGCGTCGTGGTGGGCGCCGGCAAGACCAATACCGGCCATGGCGAGTCCTTCGCCGGCATCCTCGGCCTGATCAAGACGGCGCTGGTGGTACAGAACGGCCAGGTGCCGCCCAACCTGAACTTCTCCAGCCCGAACCCCTACATTCCCTTCGCCGAGCTCGGCCTCGACCTGCCGCTCACCCTGCGCGAGTTCCCGAAGAGCCCCAAGGGCCGCTTCGCGGCGGTGAACTCCTTCGGGTTCGGCGGTACCAATGCCTGTGCCGTGCTGGGCGAGGCACCGCGCGAGGCACGCCCGGTCCAGGTGCCGGTCAAGGGCAGCCCGCCGGCCAGCCTGCTGCTGCCGCTCTCGGCGGCGACGCCCAGCGCGCTGAAGACCAGTGCCGCCAGCCTGGCCGACCACCTGGAAGCGCATCCCGAGATCTCGCTGGCCGACGCGGCGGCGACCCTCACGCGTCATCGCGGCCAGCTGCAGCAGCGCCTGGTGGCCGACGCCGCCGACCGCGAGAGCTACATCACCGCGCTGCGCGCCTTCGCCGCCGACGAGCCGACCGCCGCCGCGACGCCGAACGCTCCGCTGGCCAGCGGGCGCGCCGGCGACGATCGCCGGCCGGTCTTCGTCTTCGCCGGCCAGGGCGGACAGTGGTGGGCGATGGGCCGCGAGCTCTTCGCCAAGGACAGGATCTACCGCCAGGCCATCGAAGAGTTCGAGGTGCCGTTCCGCAAGGTCGCGGGCTGGTCGATCATCGACGCGCTGCAGGCCGACGAGGCAGAGAGCCAGATCGACCGGACGCTGATTACTCAGCCGGCGATCTTCGCGCTGCAGGTCGGCCTGGTCAGCCGCTGGCGCGCCTGGGGCGTCGAGCCGGCCATCGTGCTGGGCCACAGCTTCGGCGAGGTCGGCGCCGCCTGGGCCGCCGGCGTGCTGAGTCTTGAGGAGGCCGCGCACGTCATCTTCCATCGCGCGCGCCTGTCGGGCGAGACCGAGGGCCGCGGCAGCATCATGGCGCTCGGCACCACGCCGGCCAAGGCGCGGGCGCTGCTCGCGCGTCATGGCACCCGCCGCATCGAGATCGCCGCGGTCAACGGCAGCGAAATGGTGAGCCTGGCCGGCGACCGCGAGGAGCTCGACCAGCTGGCCGCCACGCTGCAGACGGAAGAGCCGGACCTCTTCATCCGGCCGATCCGCATGTCCTACGCGCCGCACACCTCGCTGATGGAGCCGATCCACGACGAGCTGGTGCGGGAACTGGCGGCGGTCACGCCGCACCCGGCGGAGGTGCCGCTGATCTCCACCGTCAGCGGCGCACCGCTGGACGGCACCCTGATGGGCCCGGACTACTGGTGGCGCAACATCCGCCAGCCGGTGATGTTCAAGGCGGCGATCGACCATGCCGTCGCGCAGGGCCATCGCACCTTCCTCGAGATCGGCCCGCATTCCACGCTGTCCGGCCTCGTGCGCGCCGCGCTGTCGGAAGCCGGTGGCGGCAGCATCGTGCCGTCCCTGATCCGCGGCGAGCCCGAGGTGAAGACCCTGCGCAGCGCGCTGGCCGGCCTGGCCGCCAGCGGCATCGACGTCGACTGGCAGGCGATCAACGGCCCCGCCGGCGCGCGCGTCGGACTGCCGGGCTATCCCTGGGAGCAGCAGCGCTTCTGGATGGAGTCCGAGGGCTGGAGGCGGCAGTTCTTCCAGAAGCCGGTCAACATGCTGCTCGGCCGGCGCAGCTCGAACCCGGAGCCGCAGTGGGACGGGCAGCTGGACATCCGCCAGCAGACCTTCCTGAAGGACCACGCGGTCGGCGGCTCGGTGATCTTCCCCGCCGCCGGCTACATCGAGATCTTCCTGACCGCCGCGGCGGAGGTGCAGGGCGAGGGCCCGATCGAGCTGGAGGATATCCAGTTCAGCGAGGCGCTGGTGCTCGAGGCCGAACGGGTCGAGCTGATCCGCACGCGCTACGAGGAAGGGCGCCGCCGCTTCCAGATCTTCTCGCGCACGCTCGACGGCGACCCGGACTGGGTGCTCCGCGCCAGCGCCAAGCTGGGCTTCAGCAAGCCCGTGGCCGGCCCGGCCGAGCCGATCGAGCTGAAGAACAGGGGCAAGATCATCAAGCGCGAAGCCTTCTATGAAGGCATCAACAAGGGCGGATTCGACTTCGGCCCGGCTTTCCAGAGCCTCTGGCGCCTCTACCCCGATTTCGACGAGTCGACGGGCGACATCCGGCTGAACGAGTCCCTGGCCGGCGAAGCCAGGCGCTATCACCTGCACCCGGCGCTGCTGGATGCCTGTCTGCAGGTCAGCAACGGCGCCGTCTTTCATCTCTCCGACATGGGCTACAGCGCGAAGACCGGCCTCAGGACCTATCTGCCGGTCCGCATGCAGCGCCTGCGCTGGTTCCGACAGCCCCCCAGCCGCATCCTGACCCGTGCGCGCATGCGCCTGTTCAGCGAACTGCAGCACCAGTTCGATTTCCGGGTAACGGACGCCCGGGGCAACACGGTCGTCGAGATCGAGGGCTCGACCAGCCGCGCGCTGGGCAAGGGCAGCGCGGTGAACCGCCTGTCCGGCCCGCAGCAGGGCTATTACCACGAGACCTGGGTCGAGCGGGAAGCCGAGGCGCCGGCGAGCGAGGCGGCGCCAGGCACCTGGCTGTTGCTGGGCAAGGGCGGCGCGGTCGAGCACTCGCTGACGCGGCGCCTTGGCGGTGCCGGGCATCGTGTGCTGCATGGCCATGAACTGCTCGACCGTCTGGACGACAAGGAGACCTGGCTCGCCGCGCTCGACCGCCTCGCCGCCGAGGAAGTCAAGCTGACCGGCATCGTCCTGCTGACCGCGGCCGAACTGCCGCGCCATGCCCCCGATCCCGCCAGCCTGATGACCGAGCAGTCGGACCTGACGGCGGCCGAGATCGCCCTTGCCCAGGCCCTGGCCGAACGCGACGGCCTGTCGCCCCGCCTCTTCGTCGTCACCAGCGGCTCGCAGCGCGTGCTGCCGGGCGACGACGGCGACGCCGGGACAGCCCTGCTGGTCCAGGCGCCGCTGTTCCATATGACACGCGTCGTGGCCACCGAGTTGCCGCGTCTGCGCGCGACGGCGTTGGACCTTCCGGCCGAAGCCGACGCCCGGTCGCTGAAGCAGCTCTGCGAGGAGATCCTGTCAGGCGGCAAGGAGCTTGAGGCGGCCTTCCGCGACGGCAAGCGCTTCGTCCGCCGCCTGGAACATGTCGTCCGCACCGACCTGCCGCCCGGCATCATGGGCGCCGCCACGGGCGAGCAGCCGGACGGCTGGAAACTGGCCATGCCGGGACCCGGCGTGATCGACGACCTGCGCCTGCGGGAGATGGTGCCGCCGGTCGCCGAGGCAGGCGAGGCCGTCATCGCGGTCAAGTCAGTCGGCCTCAACTTCCGCGACGTGATGGCGGCCACCGGCCTGCTGCCGGACGAGGCCGAGAGCGGCCCGGCCTGGCAGGCGCTGGGCCTGGAGTGCGCCGGCGAGGTGTTGAGCGTCGGCCGCGGCGTGAAGACCCTGAAGCCGGGCGACCGGGTGATGGCAGCGGCCAAGGGCTGCTTCCGCTCGCACCTGAAGATCCCGGCCGAGATGGCGTTCAAGATGCCGCGCGGCCTCGGCTACGTCGAGGCGGCGACCATCTCGTCGGCCTTCATGACCGCCTATCACGCACTGGTCGGCCTGGCTCGCCTGCAGAAGGGCGAGAAGGTGCTGATCCACATGGCGACCGGCGGCGTCGGCCTGGCGGCCATCGAGATCGCCAAGCACGTCGGCGCCGAGATCTTTGCCACCGCCGGCAGCCCGGCCAAGCGCGAATTCCTGAAGAAGCACGGCATCAAGCACGTGATGGACTCGCGCTCGCTCGCCTTCGTCGACGAAGTGATGGCGACGACCGGCGGCAAGGGAGTCGATGTGGTGCTGAACGCACTGGCCGGCGCCGCCATCGAAGGCGGCCTGCGGGTCCTGGCCCCCTTCGGCCGCTTCTGCGAGATCGGCAAGCGCGACATCTATGCCGACAGCGCCATCGGCCTCAGGCTGCTGCGCAACAACATTTCGTTCCACGCCATCGATCTGGCAGCGATGAGCGAACAGCGGCCCGATCTCAGCGCCAAGCTGTTCGGCGAGCTCGCCAAGCTGCTGGCCGACAAGAAGATCCGTCCGCTGCCGACCGATGTCTTCACCATCGACGAGGTGGCCGAGGCCTTCCGCCGCATGGCCAAGGCACAGCACATCGGCAAGATCGTGGTGACGATGGACAAGCCGCCGCAGCGCGTCGAGAAGTCCATCGAGGTCGGGCCGAGGATCCGCGCCGACGGCGCCTATCTCATCACCGGCGGCCTCAACGGTTTCGGTCTCGAGGTCGCCAAGAAGACCGCGGAACTCGGCGCCGGCTGCCTGGTGCTGATGAGCCGCTCCGGCGCAGCGACACCGGAGGCCAAGAGCGCCGTGGCGCAGATGCGCCGGCGCGGCTGCAAGGTGCTGGTGGTCAAGGGCGACGTCACCAATGCCGACGACTGCCGGCGCGCCGTCGCCGCCGCCAACGACGCCGGCTTCCCGGTGCGCAGCGTCGTGCATGCCGCCGTGGTGCTGGACGATGCCTTCATCACGCAGCTGACGCGCGAGCGGCTTGACCGCGTCCTGGCGCCCAAGATGCTGGGTGCCTGGAACCTGCATCAGGCAACCTTGAAGCAGCCGCTCGAGGCCTTCGTCGGCTTCTCCTCGGTCGCCACGCTGCTCGGCTCCACCGGCCAGGCGAACTACGTCGCCGGCAATGCCTTCGTCGATGCCCTGATGCGCTGGCGCCGCGCGCATGGCCTGCCCGGCCTCTCGATCGCCTGGGGCGCGCTCGGCGGTACCGGCCTGATCCAGCGCAACGAGGCGCTGCAGGGCTACATGCAGTCCATGGGCATCGAGCCGATCCCGATCGACGACGCGCTCGAGGCGCTCGGCATCCTGCTGTGCATGGACCTGCCCTCGGCCGCATTCCTGGCGATCGACTGGCAGGCGCTGCGCCGCGTGGCGCCGGATATCGGCAACGCCACCCGTCTGGCCGACCTGGTGCAGGCCTTCTCGTCGGGCGCCGTCGGCGGCGGGCGCTTCCGCGCCGAACTGGCCGCCGCCGCGCCGGCGGCGCGCCCCGACATGCTGAACCGCTTCCTGGCCGAGCAGGTGGCCAAGGTGCTGAAGGTCGATCCGGACTCGATCGAGTTGGAGCGCCCGCTGGCCGACCTCGGCCTCGACTCTTTGACCTCGTTCGAACTCAAGAACCGCATCGAAGCGGAGCTGGCGCTGAACCTGCCGGTCGGCCGCTTCCTGCAGCGCCCGACCCTGACGGGCCTGGCCAGTGCCATCCTCGAGGCGATCGAGAACAAGGCGCAGAACGATGCGGCGGCGACCGGCGGCGGCGCTGGCGCGCAGAGCCGCTTGCCGGCCAACGTGGAGATGCTGTGGCAGCTCTACAATCATGGCCTGCAGGCGACTGCCATGGCGGACTATTTCGAGCACGCCTTCGCCGTCAAGGTGCGGCTGACCCTGGACGAGACGCGCCTGCGCAACGCCTTCACCGAGGTCACGCGCCGCTACTCCAGCCTCCGCTCCAGCTTCCCGGCGATCGACGGCAAGCCGCAGCGCCGCGTCGCCGGCGAGCATCCGATCGGCCTCGAGGTGGTGGACGCCAGCCTGCTGGACGCCGCCGCCTTCGACGAGCTGCTGCAGGCTCGCGCCAAGGAGCTGCTCGACATCCAGAACGGCCCCCTGGTGCGGCTGCTGCTGCTGCGCCGGGGCGTCAACGAGGACGTGCTGATGCTGCGCGCCTCGCACGGCATCATCGACGGCTGGTCGCTGGTGCTGCTGCTGGGCGAGCTGTTCGGCGCCTACTTCGGCGTCCAGGCCGTGCAGCAGGCGCAGAAGGCCGTCCAGCCGCTGGAGCTGGAAGAACTGGGCCAGTGGGAGGAAAGCTTCATCGGCAGCGAGGAGGGCCAGCGGCAGCTCGCCTACTGGAAGGGCGTCTTCGCCCAGCCGGTCGCTCCCTATCGCAGCTTCAACGGCCGGCCGCATCCGACCGGACCGCTGCGTGGCAGCGAACAGCGCCTGATCAAGCTGGGCCAGAGCCGCAGCGCCGCCGTGAAGACACTGGCGCGCGGCCGCAGCACCACCCCCTTCGCCCTGCTGCTGGTGCCGGCGGCGCTGGTCTATCGCGACGTGCTGGGACGCGACGAGCTGCTGCTGAGCAGCCTGGTCGCCGCCCGCACCCGGCCGGAGACGCTTGGTGCCATGGCGTGGCTGGCCAATCCGCTGGCCATGAAGCTGGATCTGTCGGGCCTGCGTGACTTTGACGCGCTGGCCACGCAGGCGAGCGAGCAGGTGACGCAACTGCTGGCGAACCAGGAGCTGCCGGCCGCGCTGCTGCGCCAGTCCCTGGGCGGGCCGGCGGACTTCATGAGCGAGTTCGGCGACCTGGATCGCAGCCAGAGCGCCTGGCAGCAGATCGGATTCGAGGCGCGCCGCCCGGACAATCTGGAGGATGCCGGCTTCGGCCAGTTGATGCTAAATCAGGCCGGCACGCGCGTTCAGGTCGGCGAGCTGGATGTGGAGACCCTGGGGCTGAAGCGCGGCACGACGATGCGCGACATGAATCTCAGGCCCAATGAAGTCGACGGCGAGATCTTCCTGCACTTCACCTACAATCGCGCGCTCTTCACCGCGACCGAGGCTGACGCCCTCGGGACCCGCTATCTCGAACTGCTCGACCGGCTGCTGCAGGATCCCGGGCAGAAGCTGCCCGCGGCGCGCCCGCTGCTGGACATCGATCCCGCGACGCTGGCCGCCAAGTAGCGTCCCACGCATCGACCGGACATGAGCAGCGCAGATCAGCCGCGAAGCTGGCCGGGTCCCCGCGTCGAGCGGTTCGTCGAACGCGCCGCGACGGCGATCGTCGACCATCCCTGGCGCACGCTGCTGCTGGCCCTCGTCGTGCTGCTGGCCGGCATGTCCGGCCTGCCGAGGCTGCATTTCGACGCCGACAGCCGTGTCTTCTTCGGCAAGGACAATCCGCAGCGCCAGGCGCTCGACCACCTGGAGGACACCTTCGGGCGCTACAACTCGGTGGTCTTCATCGTCACCGCGAAGGACGGCAATCTCTTCACCAGGGACGTGCTGGAAGCGATCGACGAACTGACCAGGCGGGCCTGGCATGTCCCCTACTCGACGCGCGTCGACTCTATCGCCACCTACCAGCGCACCCATGCCGAGGGCGACGACATCATCGTCGAGCCGCTCTACGAGGATCCCGCCGACCTCACGACCGAGGACCTGGCACGGGTCCGCGCGCTGGCGATCGGCGACAAGGAGCTGACCAGCCGTCTGGTTTCGGCCGACGGCCGCGTCACCGCCGTCGGCGTCGGATTGCAGCCGCCGCGCAAGAGCCGCGACGAGATCAAGGAGGTCGCCCAGTTCGCCCGCGAGCTGCAGGCAGAGATCGATGCCAAGTTCCCGTCGGTCGAGATCCGCCTGACCGGCGGCGTGATGGCCGATGTCACCTTCGCCGAGGCCGGCAAGCTCGACACCTCGACCCTGGTGCCGATCATGGGGCTCCTGATCGTCCTGTCGCTGACCATCGGCATGCGCTCGCTGGCGGCGACCATGATCACCATGCTGGTGGTCGCCTTCTCCTGCCTGGTCGCCCTGGGCGGCGCGGCGCTGCTGGGGATGAACCTGAACTCTGCCACCGGCGGCTCGCCGGTCATCATCATGACGCTCTGCATCGCGGACTGCGTGCACCTGATGACCACCATGGCGGTGAACATGCGGGCCGGGATGAGCCGGCGCGACGCGCTGGTCCAGTCGCTGCGCTTCAATGCCGTCGCCATCTTCATGACGTCGTTCACCGACGTGTTGGGCTTCATGGCGCTGAACTTCGGCGATTCGCCGCCGCTGCAGGAGCTCGGCAACATCGTCTCGATCGGCGTCGTGGCCGGCTTCTTCTTCAGCGTCACCGTGGCGCCCGCGCTGCTGATGCTGATGCCCAGGCGCTGGCATGGCTTGAAGAACCTGGGCAGCGAGCGCTCGATGTCGCGCTTCGCCCGCTTCCTGGTGAACCGCCGGCGTGGCCTGATCACCGGCTATCTGCTGGTGGCGCTGGGCATGGCGCTGGGCCTGACGCAGATCGTCTACGACGACGACTTCATCAAGTACTTCGACGAATCCTTCGCCTTCCGGCGCGACACCGAGTACCTGCAGGACAACCTCACCGGCCTGCAGGCGCTGCAGTTCGCCCTGCCGGCGGGCGAGGAGAACGGCATCGTCCGGCCGGAGTACCTCAAGAAGGTCGACGCATTCGCCGAGTGGCTTCGCGCCCAGCCGCAGGTCGCGCACGTCAGCGCCGTCAGCGACATCGTCAAGACGCTGAACCGCAACCTCCACGGCGACGACCCCGCCTTCGAGGTGGTGCCGGACCAGCGCGACCTGATCGCCCAGCTGCTGCTGTTCTACGAACTCTCGGTGCCCTATGGGCAGGATCTGACGACGCAGATCGACATCGCCAAGTCGACCACCAAGCTGACGGCGCAGCTGGTGCACGTCTCGGCACACGACATCAGACGGATCGGCGCGTCGGCGGAGGAATGGCTGCGGCAGAACGCGCCGGAGATGGCGAGCATCGCGACCGGGCTCTCCATGGCCTATGCCTACCTCTCCAAGGTCAATGTCGACGCCATGATCAACGGAACCTTCGTCGCGCTGACCCTGATTTCCATCACCATGTTCCTGGTCTTGCGCGACTGGCGGCTGGCGGCTCTCAGCCTGCTGCCCAACCTGATACCGGCGATCCAGGCGCTGGGCCTCTGGGGCTGGCTCGAGGGCGAGGTCAACCTTGCCGTCTCGGTCGTGGCCTCGATCTCCTTCGGCATCATCGTCGACGACACGACGCACCTGCTGGCGAAGTTCGCGCAGGCCCGCGCGCACGGACTGGACCGCCGCGCCGCGGCCGAGGAAACCTTGTCCGAGGTCGGCTTCGCCGTCATCCTGACCTCGTTCGTGCTGGTTGCCGGCTTCGTCGTGCTCTCGGTGTCGGGCTTCGCGGTGTCGCACCAGATGGGCCTCTTGACGGCAATCACCATCGGCATCGCGATCTTCGCCGAGTTCTGCATGATGCCGGCCCTGCTCATGTGGTCGAAGAGGAGCCCCGGATGATGCGACAGCTGCTCGCCGCCCTCGTCCTGACCCTGGCCGCGATCGGCGCCGCCGCGGCGGAGACGCCCGAGGAGAAAGGGTTTCGCCTGGCCCAGGAGGCCAAGGCCCAGGCCGAGGGATACAAGTACAGCACCGCCTCCGGGCGCATGATCCTGCGCACCGCCAGCGGTGCCAGCAGCGAACGCCAGTTCATCACGCAGGCGGTCGAGGTCGGCGACGGCGAGGATCGCGGCATGCTGGTCTTCACCTATCCGCCCGATATCGCGCGGACGGCGCTGCTGACGATCGGCAACAAGAGTGATGACGACGACCAGTGGCTCTACCTGCCGGCCCTGAAGCGGGTGAAGCGCATCAGCGCCGGCGGCAAGACCGGCTCCTTCGTCGGCAGCGAGTTTTCCTTCGAGGACCTGAGCGCCCCGCAGATCGAGGACTACACCCACGTCTGGCTGCGCGAGGAACCCTGCCCCGGCCACGCCGAGATCCAGTGCGACGTGGTCGAGCGGCGGCCAAAGGACGAGGAGTCGGGCTACACCCGCATCGTCTCCTGGCAGGACCAGACCAACTACCGGTCCTACTACACGGAGTTCTACGACCGGAAGGACGCGCTGCTGAAGACTCTCACCTCCTACGACTACAAGCTCTACAAGGACCGCTTCTGGCGCGCCTCGCGGCTGGTGATGAGCAATGTGGTGACCGGCAAGAGCACCGAGATGATCTGGGAGTCCTTCGACTTCGACACGCCGCTGGCGGCCGACGACTTCACCACGCGCGCCCTCGAGCGATTGCAATAGTAGGCGAAGCCATTGATTTGGCTTGAATAGTTGCGGCTGCGGGCCAGCCCGGTTAAGATGCTGCGCTGGATCGGGGTCCGTCGGCACGGAACCAGGGCGGGCCGGCCAGTGTGGGGGAACGAGGGAATGGCTCAACGACACCGCCTGCTTGCCTGCACCGCGCTTGCCGCGGCGCTGCTCGCGTCGCCGGCGGTGCAGGCGGCGAGCCTCGACGCCGGTGCCGAAATCTGGTTCGACAACCGCCTCTTCTTCCAGCCGCCGGAATGGGAAGGGCAGACCGATGCCCGGCTGCAGCCCTCGATCGCGGCCACCGCCGACCTGACGCTGACCTCGAAGGCGGGACACGACACGCTGCGCCTGGTGCCCTTCGGTCGCATCGACCCCTACGTGACCGACCGCAGCCATTGGGACATCCGCGAAGGCTACTACCTGCACCAGGACGACGGCTGGGACCTGCTGGTCGGTGCCAGCCGCGTCTTCTGGGGCGTCACCGAGAGCCGCCATCTGGTCAACATCATCAACCAGTCGGACTATCTCGAGGATATCGACGGCGAGGACTACCTGGGCCAGCCGATGGTCAACCTCAGCATTTTCGGCGACTGGGGCACGCTCGACCTCTTTGCCATGACCGGTTTCCGCGAGCGGCAGTTCCCCAACAACGCGGGCCGCTACAGCCTGCCGATCTCGATCGACGAGGGCGCGGCCGAGTTCGAATCCGACCTGAAGCACTGGCAGCCGGATCTGGCGGTGCACTTCCGCACCACGCTGGACAATTGGGATTTCGGCCTGTCGCACTTCTATGGCACCAGCCGCGACCCGCGCTTCCAGGTGGTGCTGGATCCGGCGGCCCGCTTCCTGCCCGCGTCGGTGCAGAACCAGCTGAAGTCGCTGTCGATCGACGACCTGAACAAGGTCGACGACCTGCTCGCGGGAACCGGCATCAGCACCCCGCAGGCGCTGCACATCGCCGATTCCTTCATCTCCCTGGCGCCGGTCTACGACATCATCAACCAGTCCGGCATCGAGGCGCTCGGCGTCTATGACGACCTGCTGCTGAAGTTCGAGGGCGTGACCATCACCGGCCACGGCGGCGACCGCATCTGGTCGGCGGTCGGCGGGTTCGAGTACACCTTCACCGACTTCGCCTCCAGCGGCTTCGACCTGGGGCTGCTGGGCGAGGCGATCTACGACAGCCGCGACCTGGACGACGGCCCCTACACCATCTTCGACAACGACATCTTCGCTGGCGTCCGCCTGTCCTTCAACGACCTCGACACAACCAGCGTCCTCGTCGGCGGCTATGTCGACTGGAAGCTCGGCACCACGATCCTCACCGCCGAGATCGAGCGCCGCATCTTCGACAACATCAAGCTGTCGGTCGAGGCGCGCGGCTATCCCTACGTCAGCGACCAGGATCCCCTCGCCGTCTTCAAGCAGGACAGCTACGTCCAGGTCCGCCTGTCCTTCTTCTTCTAGGCTGCGATGCCGACCGCGCCCGAGGTCGCCGTCATCGGCGGCGGCCCCGCCGGGCTCGCCGCCGCCGAGGTCCTGGCCGGCGCCGGCCGGCGGGTCGCGGTCTTCGAGGCCATGCCGTCGCTCGCCCGCAAGTTCCTGATGGCCGGACGCGGCGGGCTCAACCTCACGCACAGCGAGTCACTTGATGGCTTCCTCGGGCGCTACCGCGGCAGCGTGGCACCGCGCCTGGCCGAAGCGATCCGCGCCTTTCCGCCCGCCGCCCTGACCGCCTGGGCCGAGGGCCTGGGACAGCCGACCTTCGTCGGCTCCAGCGGCCGTGTCTTTCCTCGCGCCATGAAGGCCTCGCCCCTGCTGCGTGCCTGGCTGGCCCGGCTCGACACCCTGGGCGTCGCCCTCTTCCCGGGCCACCGCTGGCTGGGCTGGGACAGCGACCGACGCCTGCGTTTCGCCACCCCGTCGGGCGAGCTGACGCTCCATCCCGCGGCGACGCTGCTGGCGCTGGGCGGCGCAAGCTGGCCGCGTCTCGGCGGCGACGGCGCCTGGCTGCCGCTGCTGACCGAAGCCGGCGTAGCGAGCGCGCCGCTCGCGCCGGCCAACTGCGGCTTCCGCGTGGCCTGGTCCGAGCATCTGCGACAGCGTTTTGCCGGTGCGCCGCTGAAGCCGGTGACGCTGTCGTTCGCCGGCCGCGCGCTGCAGGGCGAATGCGTCATCACCACCGAGGGGCTGGAAGGCGGCGCGCTCTACGCGCTGTCGGCCGACCTGCGCGAAGCGATCGCGCGGCAAGGCAGCGCCGTGCTGACGCTCGACCTGCGCCCGCACCTGGACGAGGCGACGCTGGCGCGGCGCCTCGCCGACCGCGGCGGCGCGCCCTCGCTGGCAACGCGGCTGCGCAAGGCCGGTGGCCTGTCGCCCGCCGCCGCCGCGCTGCTGCGCGAGGCCGGGCCGCCGCCGCCGGCCGCCGCGGACCTGGCCAGGCGCATCAAGGCGCTGCCCCTGACCCTGACGGGCACCGGCGCCCTGGCGCGCGCCATCTCGACCGCGGGCGGGGTCGCCGAGGCCGCGCTGGACGCACGGTGGATGCTGCGCGCCCTGCCGGGGACCTTCCTCGCCGGGGAGATGCTGGACTGGGAGGCGCCGACCGGCGGCTACCTGCTGCAGGGCTGTTTCGCCAGCGGCCGCGCCGCGGCGGCCGGCCTGCTGGCCTGGCTGGCTCAGAGATAGCCGTAGCGCCGCATCATCGGGCCGCAGTAGGCCTCGATGACCGCCGCCTGCTCGGGTGTGAGCTGCGGCTGCTGCGCGGGGCGAAAGTGCCCGCCTTCCGCCAGCGGCGTCAGGGCCGCTTCCAGCGGACCGAAGTCGCCAAGGTCGAGGTCGGCATAGACCTGCCGCAGGACCGTGATCGGATCGGCGACGAGATCCTCGTAGCGGATCTCGACCAGGTTTCCCGCGGGCACCAGGTGCCGCGTCTGCTCGTAGTGCTCGAACAGGCGCCGGAAGCGCAGGAACCCGCGGCGCGACGCGTTCGCCGGCCAACGGCGACTCATCTGACCCATCGGACCCAGCAGGCCGATCATCTTCACCATCGAGGGCACGACCGCGCGCGGATCGCGCACGATGTGCAGCACCTTGAGATCGGGATAGAGCCGCGCCAGGGTTTCCAGGCGACCGAGGTGGGGCGGCGATTTCAGCACCAGGCGCTGCCCCGCCTTGCCGACCATCACCGCGCGGAAGAAGCGCCGCATCTTGCGATCGAACCGCGCCTGCTCCGCCGGCGTCAGGGTCGCCGGCGCCAGCCGCCGCAGCGTCTCGTCGGCGGCGAAGGGAAACATCAGTTCCTCGTAGGGACTGGGCGCCCCGGTCATCAGCAGCGCAAACTCGTCCTCCTGCGGCAAGGTGAGGTCGAAGGTCATGAAGTCCATCGGCCGCTGCCGCGGCGCGACGAGCCTGCTGAGCCAGCGCACGACGTAGCGCGAGCGCTGGAAGTGCACCGGGCAGAAGCAGGCATAGCCGTCCGGCCAGGCGTGCTTCGGGTCCTTCGCCAGTAGTTCATGCAGCAGCGTGGTGCCACTGCGCCAGTGGCCGACGACGAACAGCGGCGCCGTCACTTCCGCGCGCGCGATCCGCCGCCCATAGAGCAGCGCCGTGTAGGAGCCGACGAAGGAGTTGATCAGCGACAGCAGGGTTATCAGCACCGCGCGCGGCCAATAGCTCGGCGAGACGCGGAAGCGGTGGCGGGCCAGCAGCGCGATCCAGACCCGAAAGGGGATGCCGAACCAGATCAGCGGCAGGTTGATGTCGCTCTTGGGCCTCGGCTGCGGAAAGAGGTCGTCTGGGACCTCCGGCAGACCAGCGTCACTCGGCACTTCGGCCATGTCCCCCAAAGCCCCCACCCTGCGAGCGGATCGGCAGGGCCAGGACGCACTCGGCAAATCCGACGCCTCTCGGGCGGAACCTTAGCAATTAATTAGGATTTTCCGAGCAGGGATTTAGCAGGCACTGGCCTGCATGGGGGCCTAGGGTCCCGGCGCGCCAGAGAGCGCACCAGATCGAAAGGAAACCGAGCCGTGACCGCGCAGCGCTTCGATATCTATGCCCCGATCCACAAGGCCTTCCGCCTGCTGATGACCGAGACCCTGGTCGCCGTCGGCCGAGTCGACGAGAACGACCTGCCGCAGGTCGAGCAGACACTGGGCCAGGTCGGCCGCCTGCTCGCCTTCTGCCGCATGCATGTCGAGGACGAGAACCGCTTCGTGCACAGCGCCATCCTGGCGCGGCGCCCCGCCGGCGCGCTGCAGACCCAGCAGGACCACGAGCATCACCTGTCCGACATCGCCGCCCTCGAGGCGCTGGCCGCCGAGGCCGGCGCCGCCACCGGCCCGGCGCGCGCCCAGCGGCTGCACCAGCTCTACCGCGCGCTGGCTCGCTTCATCGGCGAGAACCTGGTGCACATGGAGGTCGAGGAGTCGGAGAACAACGCGGCGCTCTGGTCGCTCTACAGCGACCAGGAGATCCTGGCGATCCATGACCAGATCCTGGCCTCGCTGCCGCCGGAGGCGGCGATGGCCGGCCTGGTGATGATCGTGCAGGCCTCGCGCCCCAGCGAGCGTGCCGGGATGCTGGGCGGGATGGCCAGGACCATGCCGGCGCCGGCCTTCGACGCGGTGCTGGAGGCGATCCGCCCGGCGCTCTCGCCGCTCGACCGGCAGAAGCTCTCGCTGGCGCTGGAGCAGCAGGCGCTGGCCGCCTGAGGCGTGCTACATCTCGATGAGACGGACCGGCCGCGCCACCGCCAGGCGGAAGCGGCCGCGTCCGGTCTTCTCGATGGCAAGGCCCGCCGCCTTCTCCGCCAGGCGCCGCTGCAGCAGGATCAGCCGCGCCTCCAGGTTCTCGGCGTGGGCCGGCAGGCGCAGCGCCGGGTCGAGCCTGAGCTCGCGGTTGGTGAACTCCTCCCGGCCCGTCTTCTCGCGCGCGAGCAGCAGCCGCCAGAGGATGGCGCCGGCCACGCCCTTGATCAGGTAGTCCTCGGCCAGGAAGACGCTGTCGTTGACCGCATAGTGCCTCAGCTCCATCGGCGGACCGTCGCCCGGCGGCGGCGGCGCGGGTGCCCGCCGCGCCCGTGTCGCCGGCGTCGCGGCGGGCCTGAGGCGCGTCGCCAGTGCCGAGGCCAGCACGGTCAGCGCATCCTCCTCGTCATAGCCGAACCGCAGCTCTCCCGGGTCCTCGACGAAGAGCACGCCGAGCAGTCCCCGGCCGTCCTCGACCGGCACCGCGAGCTGGCTGCCCGGCGCGGCGAGGCCGGGAAAGGGGATCTCGTTCTCCAGGCCGGCCACGCCCGCCTGCCCTTTCAGGGTGCGCGCGTAGGCCTGGTCGACCGTCATATGGCCGATGCGGATCGGCGTGCGTTCGCGCGCCGCCACGCCGATCACGCCCTGACCCAGGGCGATCTCGGAGCCGATGCCGGAATCGGGATAGCCGAGGCTCGCCAGCGTGTAGAGCCGCTGGCCATCGGCGGTGGGCAGCAGCAACGCCGCGTGACGCACGCGGAAGCGCTGCGCCAGGTCCTGCATCAGGCCGTCGAGCGCCGCCTCGAGCGAGGGCGCGGCGGCGAGGCGGCCGACACTGGCGCGCAGGGCCGGCAGCAGCGGCGCCGCCGGCGCACGCGGCGGCAGGCCCTCGCCCGGCAGGGCGACCAGCCGCTCCACCCGGCAGATGTCGGCGCCCAGCAGGCGGAAGACCCCGACCATGCCGCTGTGCGAGGCGATGCCGGCGAGCTTCGCCTTCATTGACTCGAACAGCGGCCCCTCGGTCTCGGTCCTGAGGTAGCGGATGGTCAGGCGGTAGCTGCGCGCCGAGGTCGGGTCGATCAGCTGCAGCTCCGCCACCGGATGGGCCAGCAGGTTGGCGCGGGTCTTGTTGAAGAACTGGTAGGAAAGCGCGACGTGCTCCTCGTCGAGGTAATGCACCTGCGAGAGGTAGGTGACGTTGGGCCAGCCGTCCGGCGCGACCGTGGCGATGCCGGCCGGGATCACCCCTTCGAAGCAGCCGCGGATCGCGCCGAGGCGCGGCTGCCCGCTCATGGCGCCACCGGCAGGCTGCAGCCGGCGCGCGGGCCCGGCGTCTGGTCGAACAGCAGGCGCGGCTGGAACGAGACCGCCACCAGACCGCCCTTGGCACCGGCCAGCACGGCCTCGAGGAAGCGCCCGCCATGCCCCAGCGGCGACAGCTCCGCATCCATCGCCGCCAGGTAGCGTACCGGCAGGTCGCGGTCGCGCGGGCCAAGCGGCGAGACCTGCACCGCGTCGCCCTTGATCTGCAGCGTGCGGTTGGTCTGCGGCCGGCTGAACATCACGGCGATTGGCCCGCCTGCCTCGAGCGCGCCCAGCAGCTCCGCCCCCTCGTCGTCGCGCAGCACCACCAGCAGGCGGCCGCTGCGCTCGAGCAGTCGGCAGCCGATGGCGCGCGCCATCGCCGGCCGCCCCTCGCCGTCGGCCGCGGCCACCAGGATCGAAACGCCCGACTGCACGAAGGCGACGGCATCGGCGGAAAGCTGCATGGGCCGGATGATAGGCGGGCGCCGGCATCGCCGGAAGCAGCCCGGGCGTCGCGGGCAGGCGGCGCGACGATCAGCCCACAGGCGGCGCCTCGTCCAGCACGGCGACGCGGTGCATCTCGCGGCGGAAGCCGTGGTAGTCGTTCATCGGCAAATGCTGGGTGCAGCGGTTGTCCCAGAAAGCCAGCGATCCGGGGACCCAGGCCAGGCGCCAGACGTGCTCGGCCCGGGTGGCATGGTGGAACAGCCAGTCGAGCAGCGGCCGGCTCTCGTCGGCCGTCATGTTGCGGAACCGCGTGGTGTAGGTCTTGTTGACGAAGAGCAGCTTGCGGCCCGTCTCGGGATGCACCCGCACCACCGGATGCTCGTGACTCATGTTGACGTAGTCCGCCGGGTCGCCGCCGTAGCCCTGGTTCGGCACGTCGCTCTCGTGCAGCGCGACCAGGCCCTCCAGCAGCTCCTTCATGCCGTCCGACAGGGTGTCGTAGGCCAGGTACATGTTGGCGAAAAGCGTGTCGCCGCCCTTCGGCGGCGTCTCCAGCGCATAGAGCAGCGAGCCGAGCAGCGGGCGGGGCAGGAAGGAGACGTCGGCGTGCCACTGGCCGCCGAAGACGATGCGGCCCTCCTTCTCCTTCACCACGCGCAGCACGTCGGGGTGGCCCGGCAGCTGCTTGGCGTTCTGGAACTTGAAGACATGCAGCGGGCCGAAGTTGCGGGCGAAGGCCTTGTGCTGCTCGACCGTCAGCGACTGCTCGCGGAACACCAGGACCTGGTGCTCCAGCAGCGCCTGACGGATCGCCGCCACGGCGTTGCCGCCCTGCGGCTGCGCCAGGTCGATGTCGAAGACCTCGGCGCCCAGCGCCCCGCCCCTGGCCGGTACCACCCGCATGCCGCCTGCTCTCCCTGCCGGACCCGGCGGATGATCGTCAGTGCCCCGCGCCAAGGCAACCGCACCGCGCGCGGGTCAGCTCGGCGTGCGGGTCGCACGGCGGCCGCCGCGCGACACCCCCGCCGTTGACTTGTGCTTCCCTGCCTTCCACCGTGCGCCAATGCAACCTGGAGGGCGAGGGATGCTGGACAGCGACCGCGTCGCGCGCGAGATCGGCCGGCGCCTGCGCGCGCAGCGCACCGCGCGCGGACTGACGCTGCGCATGCTGGCGCGGCAGGCCGGTGTCTCCGAGGCGCTGCTGTCGCGCATCGAGCGCGGCCAGGTCGCGACCACCGTGGCCAACCTGGTCACGCTGGCGGCCTGCCTCGGCGTCGGCCTGGGCGAGATTTTCGCCGGCGCCGAGAGCGCCGAGCCGCCGCCGAGCTATGCCCTGACCCGCGCGCGCGAGGTCGAGACCCTGCCGACCACCAGCGCGCACGGCTACGAGTACCGGCCGCTCAGCGCTGGCCTGAAGTCGGCGCCGCTCAACGCGCTGCTGGTCACCTATCAGGGCGCCACGCCGGAGTCCTGGCTGACGCATCCCGGCTACGAGCTGCTCTACGTGGTCTCTGGCCGGCTGCGCTTCCAGATCGGCGAGGAGACGCTCTTCCTCGGCCCCGGCGACTGCCTGCTGTTCGATTCGCGCCAGCCGCACGCAGCCGAGAGCCTGGGCGCCAAGCCGGCGCGCACCTTGATGGTGCTGGCGCGCGATCCGGCCGCCGCGCCGGCGACCGATTCCGCGCCGCTGCACCCCGCGCTCGAGCCGTCGAGCAAGCCTCCGCCGCGCCGCCGGCGCAGCGGCTAGGCTTGCACCAGGCGCAAGTTCTCTTGACTTCGGGTGCAAGCGAGCGTTCACTGCCCTGCCTGTTGCCTATGTCGGGAGCAAGACCATGAGCGAGCAGAAGCACCACGGACCGGAGTACGTCCACGTCGACGAGCGGCCCTGGGAGACGCTCCGCTTCCCCGGCCAGACCAGCAAGATGATCTTCCATCCGCGCCCGGAACGCCCGACCGAGCCCAACGCGGGCCTGGTGCGCTACGAGCCGGGCGCCCATCACCCCTTCCACAAGCACGACTTCGCCCAGGTCTGGTACATCCTCGAGGGCGAGTTCGAGATCGGCGGCAAGACCTGGGGCCCCGGCACCATGGTCTATCACCCCGATCCGCACTACGAGCATGACCTTTCGACCAAGACCGGCGGCACCATGTTCTTCGTGCAGTACCAGGGGCCGACCACCGGCGGCCGGCCGATCTACGACAAGCGCTTCAACCTGGAGAAGCGCCGCGACCTGGCCGAGGAGAACCTGGAGCGCTGAGGCCGGCTCGCTGCCCGGTTTGTCGGCGGGGCGCGCACAGGCCTATCATCCAGCCTTCCCGGCGCGACGGCGGCCCAGGCGGACCGCGGCGACCGGGCCGTCCGCGGGGCGGGCGGCAAACTCTTGCCGGAGGAACGCGCCATGCCAGAGACCATTTCGATCCATCCCGCGGTGGACGGCGGCGTCAAGCCGGGCTCCCAGGACTTCGCCGGGGGCACGTTGACCTGTCACTGCAAGGACAGGCCGGTCACGGTGAGGATCGGCGCGCAGGTCGCGCACAATCACGCCTGCGGCTGTACCAAGTGCTGGAAGCCCGACGGGGCCACCTTCTCGGTCATCGCCGTGGTACCGCGCGACAAGGTCCAGGTCACCGCCAACGGCGACAAGCTGAAGATCGTCGACGAGAAGGCGGCGATCCAACGCCATGCCTGCAGCGGCTGCGGCGTGCATATGTTCGGCCGCATCGAGAACAAGGCGCATCCCTTCTACGGGCTCGACTTCGTCCACACCGAGCTGTCGAAGGACAAGGGCTGGGCGGCGCCGGAGTTCGCCGCCTTCGTCTCCTCGATCATCGAGAGCGGCACGCCGCCGGCGAAGATGAGCGCGATCCGCGCCCGCCTGCGCAATCTGGGGCTGGAGCCCTATGACTGCCTCTCGCCGCCGCTGATGGACGCCATTGCCACCCACGTGGCCAAGGCCAGCGGCAAGCTGGCGAGTTGACCGGTCGGCCGGCGGCGGGAGCCGCCCCGCCGCCGGCCGCCGATCGGAGCATGAAGCAGCCCTCGCCCTGCCAGACCTGCGGCGCCTGCTGCGCCTACTCCGCCGACTGGCCGCGCGCCACGCTGGAGAGCGAGGCCGAACTGGCGCGCATGCCGGCGCGCCATTTCGACCTGAAGGCCGGCCGCATGCGGTGCATCGGCGAACGTTGCAGCGCCCTTGTCGGCAAGGTCGGCGAGGCCACGGCCTGCGCCATCTATCCCCAGCGTCCGCTGGTCTGCCGGGACTGCGAGCCGGGCGACGAGGCCTGCGCTATCGCCCGCTCGCATTTCGGCCTGGCGCCGCTGGCGCCGCCCGGCTGAGGCCTCAGAAGGGCCCCATGTAGTCGCCCTTGCCCAGCGCCACGCCCTGGCCGCGCAGGATGTCGTAGGCCGTGGTGACGTGGAAGAAGAAGTGCGGGAAGGCATAGGTCATGAGGAAGGCGACGGCCGAGAGCGTCTTCGGCTGCTGCTGGATCGTCAGCTTGATCTCGCGCCCGGCGCCGGCATCCACGTCGGCCGCCTTCAGCGTCTTCAGGAAGTCCTGCGTCTTGGCAAGGCGGGCACGCAGGTCGGCAAAGCTCGCCTCCTTGTCCTCGTACTTCGGGATCTCCTGCCCGGCCAGGCGCGCGCCGGCGCCCTTGGCGAAGTCGCTGGCGAGCTGCACCTGCTTGGTCAGGGAGAACATGTCGGGCGCCAGGCGGGCATTCAGGAAGACGGCGGGGTCGATCTTGCGCGCCGTCGCATCGGCCTCGGCCTTGTCGAGCACGGCTTGCAGGTTGCTCAGCATACGCTGGAATACCGGGACCGAGATCTGATGCAGCGACAGCGACATGGGTGGCTCCTCCTGGCCTGCCGGAATGGCGGGCCGAACGATGGCGCGGCCGTGCCCGTTGCACCAGTTGCGTGCGGACCCAAGCTGTCTTGCAAAAAGGTCGTGAATCCTTGGCGGATCGGCTAGGACAACCCCATTAGCCTCATGGGATTGGCCGCCGGGGCGGCGGCCGGAACGACGGGAGACCGACCAGAATGCGACAGTTTCTGCTGGCCACGGCCGCCACCCTCACCCTCGCCCTGACGGCGCCGTCAGGCGACGCCGCCACGCCGAAGAGCGCCCTTGGCGCCGTCGCCGTCTCGCCCGATGGCGCGACCGTCGCCGCCGCCGGCGACAACTTCACGCTCTACCTCGTCGACGCCGCGAACCTGCAGGTGCGGCAGCGCATCTACCTCGGCACCAATCCGCAGGAGCTCTACTACAGCGCCGACGGCAAGACCCTGGCGGTCTTCACCCTGGACGACGAAGTCGTCCTCTACTCGACAGAGGACTGGAAGCCCAGGGCGACGATCGGCAATCGCATCCAGCAGGTGGCGCACGCCGCGGCGGCCGACTCGCTGGTGCTGCTGGGCAGCAGCAAGCGCGACAAGGACAACAACTACGAGACGCCGATCACCGTGATCGCGCTGGCCAACGGCGGCGTGAAGCTCGAGGCCGTGCTGAAGGCCGATGTCGCCGCGATCGCAGCGCAGCCCGACGCCGGCGCCTTCATCGCCATGACCAAACAGGTCAAGGACGAGAAGGAAGAGAAGGCCGAGCCACCGAAGGACCTCAGCGCCACGGAGAAGAAGAACTTCAAGCAGCAGCACGACGGCAACGTCGCCGAGATCCTGGTGCTCGACGCCAGCGGGTCGGAGACCGCGCGCCAGCCCTCGTGGTTCAGCCAGTCGGGCAGCCTGACCGGCGTGTTCAACGGCAGCGAGGCCTGGTTCCTCGGCTACAGCAACGAGAACATCCGCCTCAAGGCCGACGGCAGCATCATCGACTTCTTCGAGGGGCCGAGCAGCTACAACTATGGCATCGGCGTCTCGGCCGACCAGACGCAGGTAGCACTGGGCAACCTGCGCACCGGCAGCATCCTCGACCCCGCGACTGGCGCCTCGGTCGTGTTCAAACTGGACCAGCTCCAGGGCTGGCCGGAGTACATCAAGGACCTGGCCTTCGCGCCCGACGGTTCGGTCTTCGCCGGTACCACCTCCTACCGCCTGGTGCACATCGGCGCCGACGGCAAGGTGATCCAGGCGGCGCCGATCTACTGAGCGAAGACGCGGGCGTGGAAGGCGGGATAGAGGTCGGCCAGCAGCGGTGCGACCTCGCCCCGCAGCAGGCCGATCGCCTCCACTGCGGGCGCCGGAGTCTCCGGTACCCGGTCGGGACAGACGAAGGCGAAGCCGGTCTGGTCGCGCACCTCTTCCAGCGTGTGGCCGGGATGGATCGAGGCGAGGCGGAAGCCGCCACCTTCGAAGGCGAAAGCGCAGAGCGGCGTGACCAGGGCCACGGGTCCGCCACGGCGCCAGACGCCCGGCGGGCTGGTGCCCGGGGCCGAGACGAAGTCGACCCTTTCCACCAGTGAGCGGCGCGAGTGCTCGCTGCGGAACAGGATGACGCGCGGCACGGCGAAATAGAGCAGGCCCGAACCCCAGGAACCCGGGAAGCGCGCCTTGGGCGCCGCGTAGTCGCCGACGGCGACGAGGTTGATGTTGCCCTGGCCGTCGATCTGCGCGCCGGACAGGAAGAAGGCGTCGAGCCGCCCCTGCCCCGCCAGGTCGAAGAGCTCGCGCCCGCCGTCGGTGAAGCTGCTGAACTCGGGGAACTGCTGCATCGAGATGCGCGCCGCGCCGCTGCCCAGCCGCCGCGCCAGCAGCGCCGCCGCCGCCGGGATCGGCGAATTGGCGCCGATGGCGACGTGGCGCGTGCCATCCAGCAGGCGACGCACCGTCTCGATCAGGTAGAACTCCGCCGGCAGGCTCATCGCCGCCCCTCCGGCCCCAGCACCCAACGCTCGAGATAGGTCTGGAAGCCCTCGGCCGTGGCGGCGAGGCGCAGGTACTCCGCCAGATGCGCCGTATCCTCGGGGTAGCGCTCGCCGAACTTCAGCGGCCAGGCGCCCCGGGGCGCCACCGCGATGCCCTGGACGTAGAGACTGGTGATGACGGCCGGCGCCAGCAGCTCGTCGTCCAGCAGGTTGCCGGGGCGGACTTCCTCAACCGTCACCAGGCTGCCGGCGGCGGCATGCGCCAGGGTGAAGAGCTCGCGCCGCCGGCCGACCCAGACGTTGCCGGCCTCGTCGGCGAAGGGCGCGTGGAACAGCGCGATGTCGGGCCGGATCGCCGGCACCAGCAGGATGGGATCGCCACCATCGCCCAGCGGGTTGTCGACCACCTTCCAGTCGTCCCGCATGCGGATCAGGTCGGAGCCGATGACGCCGCGCAGCGGCATGAAGGGCACGCCCTTCTCCGCCGCCTGCAGCGCGGCGTGGATCGCCGGGCAGGTGGCGTCGCGGATGGTCAGGGTGCCGGCCTTGGCCGCGGCGGCGAAGCGCGGTCCGGCGCCGGCCTCGCCCAGCGCCACGGCCGAGGTCTCGATCGCCTTCAAGGCCCCGGCGCCGACCAGCAGGTCGGCCTGCAGGCCCGAGGTCGGCAGTGTCACCAGTGTCAGGTCGCGCGCGCCGCGCCGGATCAGCGCCCGGGTCGCCGCCATGGCGACGCCCGAATAGTCCGGGCCCACCGCGACGGTGGCGCCGTCGGGGATCTGCCGGGCGAGCTCCTCGAGCGAAAGGATCTGCATGGCGGCGAGGCTAGCACGGCCACGCGCGGCCTGGCGAAGCTACCCCGCCAGCCTGCCCTTCAGCGCGCGCAGGGCGGCCAGGTAGCCCTCGGGCCCCAGGCCGGCGATGACGCCGGTGGCAGCCTGCGAGACCAGGGACTTGTGGTAGAGCGGCTCGCGCCGGTGGATGTTCGAGATATGCACCTCGAAGATCGGGCCGGGGAACATCTTCAGCGCGTCGAGCAGCGCCAGCGAGGTGAAGGAGAAGGCGGCCGGGTTGATGACGATGCCGGCGGCGCGGTCGATCGCCTCGTGCACCCACTCGATGAGCTCAGTCTCGCTGTTGGTCTGGCGGAACTCGATGGCAAGCGCCGGGTCGAGTGCGCGGCAGCTCGTCTCGATCTGGGCGAGGGTCGTGGTGCCATAGATCTCGGGCTCGCGCGTGCCCAGGCGGTTGAGATTGGGACCGTTCAGCACGAAGACCGGGCGCATGGGCGTTATCCCTTGTAGCCGACCAGGCGCGGCAGCCAGAGCACCAGGTCGGGGATGAAGGTGATGAGGGCCAGGGCCACCAGCAACGCCACCAGGAAGGGCAGCACGTCGCGCACGATGGCCTTCAGCGGCTGGCCGGAGATGCTGGCGACGACGAAGAGCAGCAGGCCATAGGGCGGCGTGATCAGGCCGATCATGATGTTGACCACCACCATGACGCCGAAGTGCACCATGTCGATGCCCAGCGCCTGCGCCGTCGGCACGAAGACCGGCACGATCACCAGCAGGATGGCCGTGCCCTCCAGCACGCAGCCGAGCAGCAGCAGGATGGCGTTGACCATCAGCAGGAACTCGATGGGCGAGAGGCTCCAGCCCGCCATGATGGCGCGCAGGGTCGCCGGGATGTTCTCGATGGTGATGACGTAGTTGAAGACCAGCGCGCCGGCGATCAGCATGCCGATCGAGGCCGTCGCGCGGGCGCTGGACAGCAGCGAATCGTAGAGCTGGCGCAGGCGGACGTTGCGGTAGAGCAGGCTGGACACGAGCAGCGCATAGAGCGCCGCGACGGCCGCCGCCTCTGTCGGCGTCATCACGCCGCCGTAGATGCCGCCCAGCAGCACCACCGGCATCATCAGCGCCGGGAAGGCCCGCCCGGTGACCCGCGGCAGCTCGCGCAGCCGCACCGGCGCCTCGACCGGGAAGCGGCGGCGGCGCGCGATTACCGAGACGATCACCATCAGCGTGACGCCCATCAACAGGCCCGGCACCACGCCGCCGAGGAAGAGGTAGCCGATGGAGGCGTCCGACACGAGGGCATAGAGGATCATCGGGATCGAGGGCGGGATGATCGGCCCGATCACCGCCGAGGCGGCGGTCAGCGCGGCGGCGAAACTGGCGGGATAGCGCCCCTCGCGCGTCATCATGGCCTGCATGATGCGGCCGGTGCCGGCGGCGTCGGCGATGGCCGAGCCCGACATGCCGGCGAAGATGATCGACTGCAGGATGTTCACCTGGGCGAGGCCGCCGCGGAAGCGCCCGACCAGCGCGTTGCAGAACATCACCAGCCGCTCGGTGATGGAGCCGACGTTCATCAGCTCGGCCGCCAGGATGAAGAGCGGCACCGCCAGCAGCACATAGCTGGTGTAGAGGCCGTTCAAAAGCTGCTCGGCCGCGGTGCCGAGGTCCTGGCCGTCAAGCAGCAGGAAAAGGATCGAGCCGGCGATCATGGCGTGACCCACCGGCAGGCCCAGCAGCGCCAGCACGGTGATGGCGATCAGCGCCAGGGTGAAGGGATCGGCCAGGGTCAGGGTCCTCCGCCCTGGTCCTCGCCGCGCGTGGCGGGATCCTGGTCGCTGTCCAGGATGGCGCGCCAGCCGAGCCAGAGGTAGCGCAGGATCGCCGCGACGCTGAACACCAGGAAGATGGCGTAGAGCCAGTCGAAGCGGATATCGAGATAGGCGGTCTTCTGCACCTTCATGAAGGTGACGTAGTCGGTCGCCGCCGGCAGCGAGAGGGCATAGAGCGCGACCAGCCCGATGGCGCTCAGCAGCACCATGACGCGCTTCGCCTTGCGGCCGGCGCCGCCATAGAGGATGTCGAAGCGGATCTCGTCCTTCTCGCGCACCACGAAGGCGGCGCCCCAGAGCACCAGCCAGAGCCAGGCGATGATCGAGAGCTCCGAGGTCCAGCCGACCGGCAGGTTCAGCACATAGCGGAAGACGATCTGCAGGATGAAGCCGACGAACATCACGGCCAGCAGCAGCGCGGCGACATTCTCGGCCCGGCGCAGCAGCCAGCCGCCGATCCGCCGGGTCCTGCCCCTGCTGCGCTCCGCCATGGCTCGTCCCTCCCTCGCCTCAGCTTGCGCCGCCGGCACCCGGACCATCAATGCCGCCGCAACGCGCAGCGGGGGCGGCTCGCCGCCGCCCCCGCCGCCCCGCCGCTGGAGCCGGGCAGCCCTGGGATCAGACCGCGTTGATGCGGTCGATCATGCCGGCCGGCCAGGACTTGGCCAGCTCGGACTCGAGGTAGACCTTCTGCACATGGCTGCGGAAGGCCGCCACGTCGGGCGTGTAGAGGTCGAGACCCTGCTGCTTCATGAAGTCGACCAGTTCGACCTCGCGCTTCTCGTGCTCGGCCGTGCTCCACTCGATGGCGGCGTCGGCGGCGGCCTGGAACGAGGCGCGCTGCGTGTCGCTCATCTCTTCCCAGACCTTGTTCGACACGGTGAGCAGGTCGAAGCCGACCAGGTGCGAGGTCAGCACGATCTGCGACATGACCTCGTAGAACTTCATGTTCTGCACGTTCGGCAGCGGGTTGTCCTGGCCGTCGATCGCGCCGGACTGCAGGCCGGTATAGACCTCGGCATAGGCCATCGGCGTCGGGTTGGCGCCCAGCGCCGCGCCGAGGAACTGCCAGGCATCGCCGCCCGGCATGCGCAGCTTGATGCCGGCCATGTCGGCCGGCGTGTTGATCTTCTTCTTCGGCTTCAGGCCGACCTGGCGCACGCCGAAGTAGGTCGGGCCCAGGATGTGCACGCCGAGCTGCTCGCTCGCCATCTGCTTCAGCTCGGCGCCGACGTCGCCGGCGAAGGTCGCGCGCAGGTGCGCGGCGTCGCGGAAGAGGTAGCCGGAGGTGACGATCGACCAGGCCGGGATCTGGTTGGAGATGTCCTGCGGCGCGATATTGCCCATCTCCAGGTTGCCGCGCTGCAGGGCCACCAGCTCGGTACCCTGCTTGAACAGCGTGCCGCCGTAGTAGGGCTCGAAATCGAAGTCGCCGGCGATCGCCTCGCCGAACATCGCGGCCATCTTGGCGCGGATATCCTGGTCGGAGAACACGGCCGAGAAGCGCAGCTTCTTCTTGTCGGCGGCGTGCACGGCGGGCGCCGCTGCCAGCGCCATCAGGGCGGCACCGCCCAGCACGATCTCACGACGGCTCAACTTGGCATTCATGGTTTCCTCCCTTGCTCGGCCTTACCGGCGGCCGCTTGTTGCCGCAACTATGGACGAAATAGTTAGTTTAAGTCAACGCGACCTGGCGCCAGGGCGTCGAAGTGGGCCGAGACCGCGTCGGGATCCGGCGTCCGGCCGGTGAAGAGCGTGAAGGCACGCACGGCCTGGAAGATCGCCATGCCGCGGCCCGGCTGCACGCGGCAGCCGCGCGCCCGCGCCGCCCGCACCAGGTCGGTTTCCTCGGGGAAATAGATGACGTCGGCGACCCAGAGGTCGGGCCGGAGCGCATCCAGCGGCAAGGGGCTGCCCGGATACTTGTCCATGCCGATCGGCGTGCAGTTCACCAGGCCCTGGACGCCAGCGATGGCGCCGCGCAGGTCGCCGGCCGGCCACGCGGCCGTGGCTCCGCCCCAGCCCTGGATCCGCTCCACCAGGTCGCTCGCACGCGCCTGGTCCAGGTCGTAGACGGCGATACGGCCGGCGCCGCGCTCGGCCAGGGCGCGCGCCACGGCGGCGCCGGCCCCGCCGGCCCCCAGCAGCAGCACGCGCTCCAGCGGCGCACCCGGCAGCTCGCGCCCCAGGCTCTCGCCGAAGCCGGAGCAGTCGGTGTTGTGGCCCTCGGCGCGGCCGTCGCGGAACACCACGGTATTGACCGCGCCGATCGCCGCCGCGTCGGGCGCCAGCCAGTCGAGGTGCCGGATCACCGCCTGCTTGAAGGGATGCGTGACGTTCACGCCGGCCAGGCCGCGCTCGGCCGCCGCGCGCAGCACCTCCGCCAGCGCCGTGTCGGGCAGGCCCATGCGGTCGAAGTCGAAGAGGTGATAGCGGTAGTCGAGGCCGAGCCGCCGACCCTCGGCCTCGTGCATGCCGGGCGTGCGCGACTGGCCGATGGCGCGGCCGATCAGCCCGGCGGCGATGCCGGCCGCCGGCAGCCCGGCGAGCGCCGCGGTCCCCTCCGGCTCCTCGCCCTTGCGGGCCGCCAAACCCGGCGACGTTGTTCCCATCGGCTGACTTGCGCTAGTGAATGGTGGTGAAGTCCAGGTCCGCCACTATGTACGGACTGGTTAGTTTAGTCAATGCGCGGCCCGCTGCCGCGCCGTGGGAAGGGCGCGAGTGTCATGAGCAAGGTGCGCAAGCCGATGACGGCCAAGTCCAAGCAGCCCGCCGGGCGTGCCCCGGTGGCGGCGAAGCCGGCGCCGACGCGCACCCAGGACCCCGACGGCACCAAGCTGAACATCCTGGAGGTGGCGACCCGCGAATTCGCCGAGTACGGACTGGCCGGCGCGCGCATCGACGAGATCGCGGCCAAGACCAAGTCCAGCAAGCGCATGATCTACTACTACTTCGGCGACAAGGAGGGGCTCTACCTCAAGGTCCTGGAGCAGGCCTACGGCCGCGTGCGCGCGCTGGAGGCGACGCAGGACCTCGATCACCTGCCGCCGCGGGACGCGCTGCGCCGGCTGGTCGAGCTGACCTTCGACCACCACGCCACCCACGAGGATTTCATCCGCCTGGTGATGATCGAGAACATCCACCACGGCAGCTTCCTCAGCCAGTCGCGTACCATCCGCGAACTGAACAGCGCCGCCATCGACACCGTCGCCGGCATCTACAGGCGCGGGCTGGCCGAAGGCGCCTTCCGCCCCGGCCTCGACCCGCTGGACCTGCACTGGCAGATCTCGGCGCTCTGCTTCTTCAACGTCTCCAACCGCGCCACCTTCTCCAAGATCTTCGGCCGCGACCTGGGGACCCGGCCGGCGCAGGCGCGCCTGAAGCGCATCGCCGTGGAGACGATCGAGCGCTACTGTACCGCCTGACGCCCGCGCCGCCGCTTGACCGCGGCGCATCGTCTCCGCATATTGTACGAACTAGTCCGTTACGTGACGGGAGGCGACCTTGCTGCGCACCAGCATCGCGACGGTGTCGCTCTCCGGCGACCTGGACGGCAAGCTGACCGCCATCGCCGCCGCCGGCTTCGACGGGGTCGAGATCTTCGAGAACGACTTCCTGGCCTATCCCGCCGGCGCCGCCGAGGTAGGCCGCATGGTCCGCGATGCTGGGCTCGAGGTCGTGGTCTTCCAGCCGTTCCGCGACTTCGAAGGCCTGCCCGACCCGCAGCGCAGCCGCGCCTTCGACCGTGCCGAGCGCAAGTTCGACGTGATGCAGGCGCTGGGCACCGACCTCATGCTGGTCTGCTCCAACGTCTCGCCGGCCGCGCTGGGCGGCATCGACCGCGCCGCCGCCGACTTCCGCGAGCTGGGCGAGCGCGCGGCGCGCCGGGGCCTGCGTATCGCCTACGAGGCGCTGGCCTGGGGCCGCCACGTCAGCGTCCACCGCGATGCCTGGGAGGTGGTGCGCCGCGCCGACCACCCCGCCGTGGGACTGGTGCTGGACTCCTTCCACACCCTGGCGCGCGGCCTGGACCCGGACACGATCCGCTCCATCCCCGGCGACCGCATCTTCCTGGTGCAGGTGGCCGACGCGCCGCTGCTGCAGATGGACTATCTCTCCTGGAGCCGGCACTTCCGCTGCATGCCGGGCCAGGGCGGCCTGCCGGTCGACCGCTTCCTCGGCGCTGTCGCCGCCACCGGATACCAGGGCTTCCTCTCGCTCGAGGTCTTCAACGACCTGTTCCGCGCCGGCTCGGCCCGGCAGGTTGCCACCGACGGGCGGCGCTCGCTGCTGGCCGCCGCCGACCGCATCGCCGGCGAGCGCCTGCTGCCGCCGCGCGTCCAACCGCAGGGCCTCGAGTTCGTCGAGTTCGCCGCCGACGAAGAGAGCGGCGCCGAGCTCGGCCGCCTCTTCGCCGCGCTCGGCTTCGCCCGCGCCGGGCGGCACCTGAGCAAGGAAGTCGAGTGGTGGCGCCAGGGCGCCATCAACCTGGTCATCAACTGCGAGCGCGAGGGCTTCGCCCACGCCTTCTACATCACCCACGGGCCCGGCGTCTGCGCGCTGGGCCTCAAGGTGCCGGACGCGGGCGCCGCGATGGCCCGCGCCCGCGCCCTGCTGGCCGACGAGTTCCACCAGGCCGTGCCGCCCGGCCAGCTCGAGGTGCCGGCGATCCGCGGCCTCGGCGGCAGCCTGGTCTATTTCCTCGACGCCGGCAGCGCGCTGGCCGCGGTCTGGGAACGCGAGTTCCGCGCGGTTCCGCAGGACAGCGCCTTCTCGGGCGACGCCGGCCTGACGGGGCACGATCACCTGGTGCAGTCGATGGACCAGGGCGAGATGCCGACCTGGCTGCTCTACTACACCACGCTCTTCGCGCTCGACCGTACGCCCGAGCTCGACATCGCCGATCCTGGCGGGCTGATCCGCAGCCAGGTGGTGCAGGCGGCGGACGGCGCGCTGCGCATCGCGCTGAACGGCACGCGGAGCCAGCGCACCCTTTCCGGCCGCTTCCTGGCCGAGTTCTTCGGCGCCGGCGTGCAGCACCTGGCCTTCGCCAGCCGCGACATCTTCGCCACGGCCACCCGCCTCAGGGCCGCTGGCGTCGCGCTGCTGGAGATCCCGGAGAACTACTACGACGACCTGGAGGCGCGCCTCGGACTGGAGCCGGACTTCCTGGAGAGCCTGCGGCGCAACGGCCTGCTCTACGACCGCGACGAGGGCGGCGCGTTCCTGCAGCTCTACACCCTGCCCTTCGCCGGCCGCTTCTTCTTTGAGATCGTCGAGCGGCGCGGCGCCTATGGCGGCTTCGGCGCGGCCAACGCGGCGGTACGCCTGGCCATGCAGTCGCGCAGCGTCGAGGCGCTGCGCTGACGGGCTAGTGCGAGGCCATCTCGGCCGGCAGCCAGGTGGCGATGCCGGGCAGCAGCATCAGCAGGCAGACAGCCAGCACCAGCAGCAGGAAGAAAGGAAAGGCGGCGCGGGCGATGGTGCCCAGCCCCTGCCCGGTCAGGCCCTGCAGCACGAAGAGGTTGAAGCCCACCGGCGGGGTGATCTGCGCCATCTCGACCACCAGCACCAGGTAGACGCCGAACCAGATGGAATCGATGCCGGCCTCGCGCACCATCGGCAGGATCACCGCCGTGGTCAGCACCACGATCGAGATGCCGTCGAGGAAGCAGCCGAGCAGGATGAAGAACAGCGTCAGCGCCGCCAGCAGGACATAGGGCGAGAGCTGCATCTCCTTGATCCAGATCGCCAGGTGGCGCGGGATGCCGGTATAGCCCATGGCGGCGGTGAGGTAGGCCGCGCCGGCCAGGATGAAGGCGATCATGCAGGAGGTGCGCGCCGCCGCCAGCAGCCCGTCGCGGAAGCTCGCCCAGGTGAGGTCCCCGGCCAGCCTGGTCAGCAGCAGCGCGCCGGCCACACCCACTGCCGCCGCATCAGTCGGGCTGGCGATGCCGCCGTAGATCGTGCCGATCACCAGCAGGATCAGCAGCACCACCGGCAGCAGCCGCCCCAGCGCGCGCAGCTTGGCGCGGAAGGGCACCGGCGGCTCGGCCGGCGGCACCTTGCCGGGGTGCAGCAGCGACCAGAGGGCGATGAACCCCATGAAGAGCGCCATGACCAGCAGGCCGGGCAGCACGCCGGCGACGAAGAGCCGGGCGATGGATTCCTCCGCCGCCACGCCATAGACGATCATGATGATCGAAGGCGGGATCAGCAGGCCGAGCGTGCCGGAGCCGGCGATCGAGCCCAGGATCATGCGCTGGTCGTAGCCGCGGCGCTGCAGTTCCGGGATGGCGATCTTGCCGATCGTGGCGCAGGTCGCCGCCGAGGAGCCGGAGACCGCGGCGAAGAGGCCGCAGCCCAGCACGTTGGTGTGCAGCAGGCGCCCCGGCAGGCGCCTGAGCCACGGCGAGAGGCCGCTGAAGAGGTCGCCGGAGAGGCGCGAGCGGAAGAGGATCTCGCCCATCCAGATGAAGAGCGGCAGCGCCACCAGGGTCCACTCGGCCTGGCCGCTCCAGACCGTCGAGGCGAGGATCGAACCGGCGGGGCGCGAGGTGAAGAAGGCGATGCCGACATAGCCGACGCCGACCAGCGAGACCGCGACCCAGAGACCGCTGCCGAGCAGCAGGAGCAGCAGCGCCAGCAGGGTCAGCGCGGTGAGCAGGTCGTCCACGTCAGAGTTCCTCGCCCGCGCGCTCGAGCAGCGCCTGCTCCGCCGCCTGCTCGGCCAACTGATAGGCCGTGGGCCGGCGGCCGAGCGCGGTGGCCCATTCGTCGGCCACCGCCACGGCGAAGACCAGCGTGCCCAGGGCCATCACCGCCTGCGGAATCCACAAGGGGATGGCCAGCAGGCCGGTCGAGACGTCGCCGAAGCGGAAGGAGCCCCAGGCGAGCTTGCCGAAGAACCAGGTGAAGCCCGCGGCGACGGCGAAGGCGATGGTCAGGCAGGCCAGTTCGGCGATCCGCCGCCCGCCGAGGGGCAGGCGCCGCAGCAGCATGTTGACGCGGATGTGCGCGCCGGCGCGGAAGGAGCCGGCCAGCGCCAGGAAGGAGGCGGCCGCCATCAGGTAGCCGGCGATCTCGGCATAGGACGGGATCAGCAGGCCGAGCGGCACGGCGCCCGAGAGCTGCATCACCCGGTCGATCAGGTTGAAGGCCACCTGGACCAGCACGATGAGCAGGATCACCACCAGCGCCAGGGCGGCGGCGATCAGGGCAGCACGATAGAGCCGGTCGAGAAAACGCCGCATCGGGCGGTCGGGGCCGGCCGGCAAGTCCTGCCGGCCGGCCCCCGCGCACTTACATCTTGTAGGCGTCGAGGATGGCCTGACCGGGGCCGCCGGCCTTCTCCTGCCACTCCTGCGTCATGGTCTCGCCGATCTTCTTCAGGCCGGCCTTCAGGGCGTCGCTCGGCGGCAGCACCTGCACGCCGTTGTCGGCCAGGGTCTTCAGCTGGGTGGCGTTCTCCTCCTGGCTCATCTTCCAGCCGCGCTCCTCGGCCGCCTTGGCGGTGGCCAGCAGGGCGTCGCGCTGGCCCTGGTCCAGGGCGTCGAAGACCTCCTTGTTCATCACCACCACGTTCTTCGGCAGCCAGGCCTGGGTGTCGTAGTAGTACTTCAGGAAGTCCCAGACCTTCGAGTTCACGCCGGTGGAGGAGGAGGTGATCATGGCTTCGACCCGCCCGGTGGCGAAGGCCTGGGCGATGTCAGCCGCCTCGATCTGCGTCGGCACCGCGCCGGCGAGCTGCGCCAGCCGCTCGGTGGCGGCGTTGTAGCTGCGGAACTTCAGGCCGGCCAGGTCCTCGACCTTGGTGATCTCCTTGTTGGCGTAGATGCCCTGCGGCGGCCAGGCCACGGCATAGAGCAGCACCAGGTTCTGCTCGGCCAGCAGCGCGGCGACCTGCTCGCGCGAGGCCTGGTAGAGCTTCCAGGCGTCCTCGTAGCCGGTGGCCAGGAAGGGCACCGAGTCGACGCCGAAGACCGGGTTCTCGTTCGAGATCGAGGAGAGCAGGAACTCGCCGATCTGCACCTGGCCGCTGCGCACAGCGTTCTTGATCTCGGGGTGCTTCACCAGCGAGCCGTTGGGATGCACCGTGATGTCGATGCCACCATTGGTCGCCGCCTTCAGCTCTTCGGCGAAGGTGATGATGTTGCGGGTGTGGAAATTGCCTTCGGCGTAGGGCGTCGGCATGTCCCAGCTGTCCGCCAGGGCGGCGGAGGCGTAGCCGAGGCTGGCCGTGACGGCGGCGGCCGCGAGAATCCTGCTCAAGATCATTCCAGGGACCTCCTTGTTCAGAGCGCTTCGTTGTCGCATTGAAGGCAGCGAGCCTAGCCCGGCGCCGACAGGGTCCACAACGCCGCTCTGCCAGCCGACGTGGTCAGAGCCGCAAGACCCCGCCGATCGCCAGGAAGACGATCCGGTCCGGCGCGATGCCCTGGCTCGCCGCCACTCGCGCCAGCATGGCACGCATCTCGCCGGGGTCTTCGCCGCCCAGCGGATAGGTTCCCCAGTGCACCATCAGGGCACGCCTCGCCCCCAGGTCGAGGAAGGCCCGCACCACCTGTGGCGGCGCCATGTGCATACCCGCGTCGGAACCGCTCGGCTCGTAGCCGCCGAGATTGAAGACCACCAGGTCGATGCCCGGCCCGCCGCGGCCGATGCTGGTGAAATGGGGGCCGTATCCGCTGTCGCCCGCCAGATAGACGCGGCGCCCGCCCGCCTCGAGCATCCAGGAGCCCCAGAGGGAGCGATCGCGGTCGAACAGGCCGCGACCCGATTCGTGCTGGGACGGCAGCAGCGTGGCGGTGACGCCACCCAGCCGGACACTGTCGCCCCAGTCGAGCGCCCTGGTCGCACAGTCCAGGCCCTCGCCGTCGTCGAGTCCCAGAGGCACCAGGCAGGCGGCGCCCGCCGCGGCGACCGCGTTCACCGTGTCCGGCTCGAAGTGGTCGTAGTGGTCGTGGGTCAGCAGGATCGCCGCAACGTCAGCGAGGTCCGCAGGCGTCACCGGCGGCGCGCTGAGGCGCGGCGGGCCAAGCGGCGGGATGGGCGTCAGCTCGGCGCCGAACACGGGATCGAGGAGCACCACCGTGCCGGCCAGACGCAGGCGCACCGTGCCGTGGCCCAGCCACTGCACGGCGTCCGCTTCCCCGCTCGCCGCCCAGGCGGCGCGCGCCTCGTCCCCTGTCAGCGCCGGCGCCACGCCGGCCGTGTCGTCCGCGAACGCCAGGCGCAGGCGATCGAGCAGGAAGGGCAGCGGAGCCTCGCCGGTGACGCCGGTCTCATTGGCAAAGCCGGCCACGCGATGATGGGCCGGGGTGCCGGGCTGATGCTGGCCAACCTGCGCGCAGCCGGCGCAAAGCACCGCCAGCAGAAGGGCCCTTCCCGCCCGCCGTACACCCGCACTCGCCATCGATCCGACCTCGCTGGCCGACGGAGCGCCGCGGCGGCAGGACCCGGCGGGATCGCCCGCTTGCCCTGCGGCGGCAAGCCTCTATATCGTGACCGACCAAGGCATGAAAAGCCGCTTGAGCGATCATCAACCAGGGGAAACGGCCATGAAAGTCTTCGCGCTGTCTGCGCTCGTCGCCATCGTCCTGGCGATCGGGACCTACTTCGTGCTGTCGGGCATGCAGGAATCGTCCCGCATGGCCTACGCCACCGATTCCGTCCGCCTGGACAGCGCCACCAACTAGGCGCGCCGCTGCGATCCCTGCTGGCCGCGCTGCTGCTCTGCTGTCTCGCCGCCGCGGCGGCGGGGCAGGAGTTGCGCGGCCACGGCGGACCGGTGCGCGGCATCGCCGTCTCGCCCGATGGCGCGACGGCCATGACGGTTTCCTTCGACCAGTCGGCGATCCGCTGGACCCTCGCCACCGCCACGGCCGAGGCCGTGCTGCGTGGCCACGAGGGTGCGGTGAACGCGGTCGTCGCGCTGCCCGACGGCGGCTTCGCCACCGCCGGCGACGATGGCCGCATCCTCCTCTGGCCGCCCGGCAGCCGTGCCCCTGCCCTGGCCATCCAGGCCGGGGCGGCGCCGATCGCCGCCCTGGCGCTGGCGCCCGACGGCACGCTGCTGGCAGCGGCCGGCTGGGATGGCAGCATCCGGCTCTGGTCGATGGACGGCGCCGCCCGAGGCGAGCGGCTGGGCCACCAGGGCCCGGTCAGCGACGTCGCCTTCCGGCCCGATGGCACACTGGCCTCCACCGGCGCCGATGCCACGCTGCGGCTCTGGCCGAGCGACGGGAGTGCGCCGACCGTGCTGCGGTTCGACACGCCGCTGCACCACGTCAGGGTGGCGCCGGACGGGCAGATGGTGGTGGCCGGCGCCGACGGCACCCTGCGCTTCCTCGACGCCGCGGGGCAGGAGCAGGGTCGGCTTGAGGTGGCGCCGACCCCGGTGATCGCGCTGGCGCTCGCGCCCGACGGCAGCCGCCTCGCGGCCGGCGGCGTGCGCGGCAGCGTCTCGCTGGTCGAGCTGGCGACGCGGCGGATCACGGCCAGTCTGGTCGGGCCCGGCGTGCCGGTCTGGTCGCTCGCCTTCACGCCCGACGGCAAGGAGATCCTGACCGGCGGCGCCGACCGCCTGGTGCGCCGCTGGGACGCGGCCAGCGGCGCGCCGATCGGACCCAACCCGCCGCCGGTCGGCGAGGACCCGCTGGCCGCCTTCGCCGGCGAACGCGGGGCCGAGGTCTTCCGCGCCTGCGCCGCCTGCCACACCCTGACCGCCGACGGCGGCAACCGCGCCGGCCCGACGCTGCACGGCCTCTTCGGCCGGCGCATCGCCAGCGTGCCGGACTACCCCTACTCGCCCGGCCTGAAGGAGCTCGACATCGTCTGGAACGCCGAGACCCTGACGCAGCTCTTCACGCTGGGGCCGATGCGCTACACCCCCGGCACCAAGATGCCCGAGCAGACCATCGGCACGGCCGAGGACCTGGCGGCCTTGATCGAGTTCCTGAGGCGGGCGACGGCGGACTAGTTGAGCGGGTCCTCGTCGCCGCGCTCGGCGCGCTCGCGCAGATAGTCCTCGGTGGTGCGCGGCTTGGGGCGGGCCGGGGCGCCGTGCGGGTCGAAGTCCTCGTTCATCACCGCCTCGACGCGGCAGTCGGGACACATCTTCACCACGGCGATGCGCTTGGCATTCCCGCCGCTGTACATCCAGTGCTGGCCCTCCAGCTTGGCGGCGATGCGCTCGATCGTGCTGCGCGTGCCGAAGGGCTTGCCGCAGGTGATGCAGTGGAAGGGCTCCTCCTGCTTCAGCACCACCGCCGGCGCCGCCCAGGCCGCCGGGGCCAGCCGCGGCTCCAGCGTGATGACCCGCTCGGGGCAGGTCGCCTGGCAGAGTCCGCACTGCACGCAGAGCGCCTCTTCGAAGGTCAGCGTCGGCTTCTCCGCCTGGTCGCCCAGCGCGTGCGTCGGACAGGTCGCGACGCACGCGAGGCAGAGCGTGCAGCCCGCCGTGTCCACCAGCACCCGGCCGAAGGGCGCCTTGGCCGGCAGCTCGATCACCTCCGGCTGGCGCGGCGCCAGGTCCTGCAGCACCGTCAGCACCAGGCGCAGCAGGCCGCGCCCGCTGTCCAGCGGCAGGAAGCTGGAGGGCCGCGCCACGCCGGGACCGCGCGGCAGCGACCTCAGCGCCGCGGCCATCTGGTCGGGATCGTCGAAGGCAAGCTGGCGGCAGAGCTCGCCGCCGAGGCCCTGGGCCGCCAGGATGCGGTTGGCGAAATCCAGCGTGCGCTGCAGGCCGCTGTCGTCGTGGCGCGGACGGGCGCGGGTGAGCAGCGCCACCGCGACGGCGCCGTAGGCCACGGCGCCGGCCAGGATCTCCAGCCCGACCTGCGTCACCTCGTTCACCATCAGGGGCAGGACGCGCGCCGGCAGGCCATTGCCCTGGCGCGCCAGGGCATCGATCAGCGGCTGGCCATGCTCGCCGTCGTGCAGCAGCAGGACCGGCGCCGCGCCGCCGGTTGCGGCAAAGGTCAGCAGCAGCGCTCGAATGCGGCGCAGCAGCGCGTCGGGCGGCGGCATGGCATAGACCGCCGCGCCGGTCGGACAGACCGCCGCGCAGGCGCCGCAGCCGGCGCAGATGTTGGGATCGATCGACACCTGGTTCCCGGCCGGCGTGATCGCGCCGGTGGGACAGAGCTCGAGGCAGCGCGTGCAGCCGGTCTTCTTGTTGCGGCCATGCGCGCAGAGCGACTCGGTGAAGGTGACGTAGCGCGGCCGGTCGAAGGTGCCGGTGAGCTGCGCCGCCTCGAAGATCGCGCGCTCCACCGCCAGCGGGTCGCCGGGATCGGCCCTGAGGTAGCCCGGGCGCAGATCGGCGGCGGGAAACAGCGCCTCGCCACCCGACAGGTCCAGCAGGATGTCGCATTCGGAGGTCGCACCGTCGCGCGGCGCGCCGAAGCTGAGCGCACCGCGCGAGGAGGGCGCCGGTTGCGCGTAGTCGTCCACCGTCAGCGTGAAGGCGCCGAGGTAGCCGCTGGCCTTGCGCACCCGCCCGCGCAGCACCGGGAACTCGGCCACCGCGGGCGGCGCTATCTCCTCGGCCCGGCGCAGCAGCACCGTGACGTCGAGGTGCGGCGCCAGGCGCCGACCGGCCGCCACCGCCACCTCGTCGCGGCCATAGATCAGCAGCACGCCCTGGCTTTCCAGGGTGACGAAGGGGGTCTCCGGCAGCGGCTCGGCGGCGGCGGCCAGCAGCGCCGCCATCTTCGGCCCGGCCGCGCCGGCCTCGTCCGACCAGCCGGCAGTCTCGCGCAGGTTGGCGAAAGCCAGCGGCCTCTCGAAGCCAGCCTCCGCCGCCAGGTCGCCGAACAGCGGCGCCTCCTGCGTGCAGCCGACCAGCAGGCCGGCCTCGCCGGCATCGCCCAGGGCCTTCTGGAAGCGGCCCAGCTCGGCGCGGCAGAGCTGGCGATGGCTGCTCAGCGCCGCGCCCTGGCAGGCGCGTGCCAGCGCGCCCTCGTCCAGCGGCATGCTGCTTTCGCAGGAGCAGACCAGGACCGTCTTGCGATCCAACGCCATCCATCTCTCCCTGTCGGCGCCCTCTTGGCGGGCACTCGCTTCTCGTTGACTTGGGCAGCTTATATGAAACTAGAGTGAAGCAAACCAACAGGCAGCCCGCATCGCCCCACCGGCGGCAGGGTCGCCACGGGGAGAACTGCATGGCCGGGTCATCGCGGACCGCGCCGGACGCCTTCGCCGCGCTGCAGGAGATCGACCTGCCGCCGGGCTTCACGCTGATCGCGCTGCGCGAGCTGGGCGACGCCTTCGCCCATGCCATGGAGGTCGCCCCGCGCCACGGCGCCGGCACGCTGGTCTGGGTGCGCCGCTTCGACCTGGTGGAGTTCGCCGTGGTGCTGGAGCCGGAGGAGCCGCTCGCCACCGCGCGCCTGGCGCAGTACGCCGGCATGAACGCGCTGGCCGACATGCTGTCCTTCCACGCCCCGCCCGAACGCTCAATCGCATTCGACTGGCCCGACGGCCTGCTGCTGGACGGCGGCCTGCTGGGCGGCGGGCGGCTGGGCTGGCCGGCCGGCACGGCGGAGGACGCCGTGCCCGACTTCCTGGTGTTCGGCGCTATGCTGCGCTTCTCGGCCATGACGCCGGACGCCGCGGGCCTGCACAGCCGCGGCATCGCGCTGGACGACGAGGGGTTGGCCGAGGTCGCCTTCCCCGAGCTGATCGGCAGCTTCTGCCGCCACTTCATGACCGCGGTCAACGACTGGACCGACCTCGGCCCGCGCGCCGTCGTCGAGCACTGGCTGGAGCGTCTGCCGGCGATACCGGAGGTCAGCCAGGGCATCGGCCCCGAGGGCGACCTGCTGCGCCATCGCGGCGGCAAGACCGAGCGGCAGAGCCTCGGCGCGGCGCTGGCGACGCCGGGCTGGCTGGATCCCGAGCGGGGCGAGCCATGGCTCTGAAGCTGCCGCGCACCATCCGTCTCGATCCCTCGGACCGCTTCGTCTTCGCCCAGGCGGCGGAGCCCGGCGAATGGGCGGTGTCGGGCGCCTTCGCCTTCCACGGCGCCGTCCCCGAGCAGCTTTCGTCCAAGGCACGCACGGCTTTCCGTTCCGGCTTCCTCGGCGTCGAAAGCCTCGGCTGGTCGACCCTGGTGGTGGTGCAGGAGGCCAGCGACGCCGAGCGCGCCGGGGCCGTGGAGGCGCTGGCGCAAGGACTGGTCGCCCGATTCGGCGCGCCCGATCTGGCCGTCGCCCGCCTCGCCGCCGAGGAGGAGGTCGCCTTCGCCGCCTCGCTCTGCGATCACCCGGCGCAGACCCTGGTGGCGGTGCAGCGCCTCTTCGAGCAGGGCGAGATCCGCGAGCGCTTCCGCACGCTGACGCCGCGCGCCGACCGCGGCGACACCAGCTTCCGCGCCTTCGAGTTCTTCCAGAGCGACGAGGACGAGGCGCCGGCCGAGCAGGTCGACCTGCTGGGACTGGAGCGGAAGGCACCGTCATGAACGAGTTCTGGATCTCCTCCGGCCATCAGCTGCTGGACCTGACGCCGGGCGGCGGGCTGCTGCTCAGCGACGATTTCCTGCGCGCCTATCTGGCGCGGCCGGAGCTGATGCCACCGCCCGAGGCCTGCGAAGCCGAGCGCGCGCTGCACGCGCGTCTGCTGGAGCGCCCCCGCGATCCGGTGAGCGCCGGGCAGCTGGCCGCCCTGGCCGATCCCGACGCGCGGGAGAACTGGGCGCTCATGCTGGCCTTCCGCGACCGCCTGCTGGCGGCGTCGAGCCTGGAGGCCGCCTATGTCCGGCTGATCCGCGAGGGCATCGGGCGCACCCCGCCGCTGTTCCTCGACCAGCTCGTGCACGTGATCCTGCGCCGGGCACTGGACGGCCTGGAGGATCCCTTCGTCGCGCGTGCCGGCGAGTGCTTTTTCCGGCCGCAGAAGGTGACCTTCCACGAGGGCACGGTCCTGCTGGCCGATGCCGAGCTGATCGAACAGCACGAGCGCGACCGCCATGCTTCGCCCCTGCTGGGGTTGCTGGGCGGGCCGGCGGTGAGCGAGCTGACGGTGCTGCGGCCGGAGAACGCCGCCGGCTACTGGGCGCGCAGCGACGCCTTCGACATGGTGCTGGACCTGAACGGCGAGCCGAGTGGCCGGGCCGCCCTGGCCACCGCCCTGGTGCGCTGGATCCGCCAGATCCATGGCCTGGAGGCGACGATCCAGCCGCTGCCGCGGATCGAGGACGCCGACT
Organism: Pseudomonadota bacterium; assembly: GCA_029781795.1. GTDB lineage: Bacteria > Pseudomonadota > Alphaproteobacteria > Kiloniellales > JACOMY01 > JAKOWB01. Next base: position 48,925 of record JAKOWB010000276.1, read on the forward strand.
GGCGCTGGTTCGTCGGCCTGGACAGCGAGGCCACCGCCATCGGCAACGCGCTCTGGTCCGGCGAGCGCCTGCCCGCCGAGCGGCAGGACCAGGTGCTGGCCCTGTTCCGCGCCGACTTCGCGCCCGGCGCGCCGCTGGTGCCGCAGGTCGAGGGCCGGCCGATCTACCTGCTGCTGGCCAGCACGCCCGAGCATCGCCTGCGCCTGAAGCCGCAGAACCTGGTCACCGGCCTGCCGCTGCTGGCCAACGTCATGGCGAACTGAGGGGCGCGCGCATGGCGATCGAAACCATCACCCTGGGCGTCGTGGCCGAGCGCCGGCCCTCGGACAACCGCTGGGTCGACCACAGCTGGGCGCCGGTCGCGCTGCTGCCGGGCCTGCCCGCCGCGGCGCCGGGGACGCTGCTGGGCGAAGAGCAGGGACGACAGCGCTACTACCTCGGCAGCGGCGAAATCGGCCTCTTTCCCAGCGACACGGCGAACCTGCGCGAGAACCTGGAGACCGGCCAGCCGCGGGTCTGGATCGCCCTGCGCCCGACCGACTCGCCGCCTGGCCTGAAGCTGATCGGCATCGCCGCCGATCCGGCGGAGGGCGAGAGCTTCAGCGAGGTGCCCGGCGACCTGGTAGAGACCCTGCCGATGCCGCCGGCGCTGGTCGACCGGGTAGCCGCCTTCGTCGCGGCCAATCACGTCGAGCGCCCCTTCTTCAAGCGCAGGCGCGATCGGGCCGACCCCGAGAGCCTGGCGCAGCGCAGGCGCCGGTCGACCGAGGACGACGAGTCGTGAGCGCGAAGCCGCCGGCACCGGACGGCAAGGAGGGCGGCTTCCTGGCGCGCTGGTCGCGGCGCAAGCAGGAGAGCACCGAGGTGCCGGAGCGGGCAACGGCAGCGGAACCGCCCCCCGCCCCGCCGCCCACTGTGGAAGATGAGCCAGAGGTGCCGCTCGAGGAGCTGCCGCCGCTCGAGTCGATCGACGCCAACACCGACCTGCGGCCCCTGCTGAAGCGCCGCCTGCCGCCGGCCTGGCGCCAGGCCGCCTTGCGGCGGGTCTGGGCCGCCGACCCCGCTATCCGCGGCTTCAAGGGCCTGGCCGAGTACGACTGGGACTTCACCATCGGCGGCGACGCGCCGGGCTTCTGCCCGCTGCGCTCTCCCGCAGATGCCAGGCTGCTGCTGGCGCGGATGCTCGGCACGGCCGCGCCCGAGCCGGCCGAGCGCCCGGAAGCGCCGCGCTCCGCAGCCACCCCGGATCCGGCCTCGCCGGCGGCCGAACCGCCCCCTGGCGCACAAAATGGTGAACCACCCGCGGACGTTGCAGTGCAAAATGACCTAAGATTGCCTACCACTGCTCAAAATGACAAAGAAGATGAAGTAAAACCCCGGCAAAGACGGCGCGGAGGCTCGGCGACGCCTCGATAAAGCTTTGCCCGACTTGCCATTACTTGTTGCCGACCTTCCCGATAGCCATTCATTATCAGTCCCAGAACAACGCGAATGGGCAACGAACTCATGCGCGATCAGGGACTGGAGAGAGCCATCAATGCAGCAGGCGGCGTACGGGCCCTGGCCCGGCTCGTCGGCGTGTCCCAGCCGGCCGTGTCCAACTGGACGCGGGTGCCGGCCGATCGCGTCCTCACAGTCGAGAGCCTGACCAAGGTGTCGCGCAACGAGCTGCGCCCCGATCTCTATCCGGCCGAGCCTGCCGCGGACGCTGCTGCCCTCGACGCGGTGGATGCCGCGCGGGCGGACGAGTACCTGCTGCTCGGCAGGCTGCTGTGGCGCCAGCCCGACGCGGCGCTGCTCGAGATGCTGGCGGACCTGCCGGGCGACCCCAGCGAACTCGGCATGGCGCACCTCGCCCTGGCCGAGGCGGCGCGGGCTGCGACGCTGGATCAGGTGCAGCGGGAGTTCTTCCAGCTTTTCATCGGCCTGGGGCGCGGCGAGCTGCTGCCCTTCGCCTCCTACTACCTCACCGGTTTCCTGCACGAGCGCCCGCTGGCCAAGGTGCGCGAGGACCTGCTGCAGCTCGGCGTCGAACGGGTGGAGAACGCCCGCGAGCCGGAAGACCACATCGCGGTGCTCTGCGAGGTGATGGCCGGCATGATCCGCGGCGATTTCGCCGCCGAAGAACTGGACGAGCAGACTTTCTTCACGCGGCACCTGAAGACCTGGGCGCCGCGCTTCTTCGCCGATCTCAGTGTCGCCAAGGCGGCGACCTTCTATCGTCCGGTCGGGGTGATCGGCCGCCTGCTGATGGATATCGAAAGCCAGGCCTACGAGCTCGCCCGTTGAGCGTCGTGGCCATAGCGGAAGGGGAGTGAGCGCCATGTCCGAAGCCAAGCAGAAGAAGCCGGTCGGTCGCCGTGGCTTCCTGAAGACGCTGGGTGCGGGTGCCGGTGCGGTGGCGGCGGTGCCGCTGGCCGCGGGCGGCGCGCAGGCCCTGACCGTCAGCGAGGAAGAGGCCCGCGCCCGCTACCAGGAGAGCGACGAGGTCAAGACCTTCTACCGCGTCTGCGGCTACGAGAGCTGAGGAGCCAACAGCCATGCTGATCAAGCGCAAGCAGGCCTTCCAGACCCACAGCCGGCTGAGTCAGGCCGTCGCCTCGCTGTCGGGCGGCGCGCTCGACCGCCGCAGCTTCCTGAAGCAGGCCGGCCTCGGCGCCGGCGGTGTCGCCGCGATCGGCACGCTCGGCTTCGGCGCCGTGCGCAAGGCCGAGGCCGGCGCCATGACGCCGGGTGTGGAGATCATCCGCAAGAAGAACATCTGCACCCACTGCTCGGTCGGCTGCACGGTCATCGCCGAGGTGCAGAACGGCGTGTGGACCGGCCAGGAGCCCGGCTGGCTCAGTCCGATCAACCGTGGCTCGCACTGCGCCAAGGGCGCCTCGGTGCGCGAGCTGGTGCACGGCGATCGCCGCCTGAAGTATCCGATGAAGCTGGTCGGCGGCGAGTGGCAGAAGATCTCGTGGGAGCAGGCGATCGACGAGATCGGCGACAAGCTGATGCAGATCCGCGAGCAGTCGGGGCCGGACTCGGTCTACTGGCTCGGCTCGGCCAAGTTCTCCAACGAGGGCTCCTACCTCAACCGCAAGCTGGCCGCCTTCTGGGGCACCAACTCGGTCGACCATCAGGCCCGCATCTGCCACTCCACCACCGTCGCCGGCGTCGCCAATACCTGGGGCTACGGCGCCATGACCAACAGCTACAACGACATCCGCAACGCCAAGACCATGATCATCATGGGCGGCAATCCGGCCGAGGCGCACCCGGTGTCGCTGCAGCACCTGCTGGCCGGCAAGGAGCTGAACAAGGCCAACTTCATCGTCATCGACCCGCGCTTCACCCGCACCGCGGCGCACGCCACCGAGTACGTGCGCATCCGCTCGGGCACCGACATCGCGGTGATCTATGGCCTGCTGTGGCACATCTTCGAGAACGGCTGGGAGGACAAGACCTTCATCGCCCAGCGCGTCTACGGCATGGACAAGGTGCGCGAAGAGGTCAAGAAGTGGACGCCTGAGGAGGTCGAGAAGGTCACCGGCGTGCCCGGCGAGCAGCTGAAGCGTGTCGCCGAGAAGTTCGCCAAGGAGAAGCCGGCGACGCTGATCTGGTGCATGGGCGCGACCCAGCACACCGTCGGCACCGCCAACGTGCGCGCCTTCTGCATCCTGCTGCTGGCAACCGGCAATGTCGGCGGCTTCGGCAACGGCGCCAACATCTTCCGCGGCCACTGCAACGTGCAGGGCGCCACGGACCTCGGCCTCGACGTCGTCACCCTGCCGCTCTACTACGGCCTCGCCGAGGGCGCCTGGAAGCACTGGTGCCGCGTCTGGGAGGTCGACTACGACTGGATGCAGGGCCGCTTCGCCAGCAAGGAGATGATGGAGAAGTCCGGCATCCCCTCGACCCGCTGGTTCGACGCGGTGCTGCTGCCCAAGGACCAGGTGCAGCAGGCCGACAACGTGCGCGCCATGATGGTCTTCGGCCACGGCGGCAACACCATCGTGCGCATGCCCGAGATGGTGAAGGGTCTGGAGAAGCTGGACCTGATGGTCGTGGCCGACCCGCACCCCACCACTTTCGCCGTGGTGTCGGAGCGCAAGGACAACACCTACCTGCTGCCGATCTGCACGCAGTTCGAATGCGACGGCTCGCGCACGGCCTCCAACCGCTCCATCCAATGGGGCGAGAAGGTGGTCGAGCCGATCTTCGAGTCGAAGAACGACTACGAGGTCATGTACCTCATCGCGCAGAAGCTCGGCTTCGCCGACAAGATGTTCAAGAACATCAAGGTGGAGAACAACCAGCCCTTGGCGGAGGACATCCTGCGCGAGATCAACCGCGGCGGCTGGTCGACCGGCTACTGCGGCCAGTCGCCCGAGCGGCTGAAGGCGCACATGGCTAACCAGGACAAGTTCGACATCGTCACGCTGCGCGCGCCGGCCGACGTGCCCGAGGTGGGCGGCGACTACTACGGCCTGCCCTGGCCCTGCTGGGGCACGCCGGCGCTGCGCCATCCCGGCACCCACCAGCTCTACAACACCAACCTGCACGTGATGGACGGTGGCGGCACCTTCCGCGCCCGCTTCGGCGTGGAGCGGGAGGAGAAGGACGCCAACGGCAACGTGGTCTCGAAGTCGAACCTGCTGGCCGAGGGCTCCTATTCCAAGGGGTCCGAAATCACCGACGGCTACCCGCAGTTCACCCTCGGCGTGCTGAAGAAGCTGGGCTGGGATACCGACCTGACGGCCGACGAGCTGGCGACGATCATGAGGGTCGGCGGCGAGAAGGCCGACGACGTCTCCTGGTCGACCGACCTGTCGGGCGGCATCCAGCGCGTCGCGCTGATGCATGGCTGCATCCCCTTCGGCAACGGCAAGGCCCGGGCCAACGCCTGGAACCTGCCGGACCCGATCCCGGTCCACCGCGAGCCGATCTACACCCCGCGGCCGGAGCTGGTGGCGACCTATCCGACGCTGCCGGATGCCGTGCAGTTCCGCGTGCCGAACATCGGCTTCACGGTGCAGGCCTCGGCCGTCGAGCGCGGCGTCGCCAAGGACTTCCCGCTGATCCTCACCTCCGGCCGCCTGGTCGAGTACGAGGGCGGCGGCGAGGAGACCCGCTCCAACGTCTGGCTGGCCGAGTTGCAGCAGCAGATGTTCGTCGAGATCAACCCGGCCGACGCCTCGGCCCGCGGCATCGTCGACGGCCAGTGGGTCTGGGTCACCGGCGCCGAGAACGGCTCCAAGACCAAGGTCAAGGCGCTGGTCACCGAGCGCGTCGGCAAGGGCGTCGCCTGGATGCCCTTCCACTTCGCCGGCTGGTTCCAGGGCGTGGACCAGCGCAGCAAGTACCCTGAAGGCGCCGATCCGATCGTGCTGGGCGAGAGCGTGAATACGCTCACGACCTACGGCTTCGATCCGGTGACGGGCATGCAGGAACCCAAGGCCACGCTCTGTCAGATCGCGGCGGCGTAAGGAGACCAACCGATGGCACGCGTCAAATTCCTCTGCGACGGCGATCGCTGCATCGAATGCAACGCCTGCGTGACGGCCTGCAAGAACGAGAACGAGGTGCCCTGGGGCATCAACCGCCGGCGCGTCGTCACCATCAACGACGGCAAGCCCGGTGAGCGCTCGGTCTCCATGGCCTGCATGCACTGCAACGACGCGCCCTGCGCGGCGGTCTGCCCGGTGGACTGCTTCTTCACCACCGCCGACGGCGTGGTGCTGCACTCCAAGGACATCTGCATCGGCTGCGGCTACTGCTTCTATGCCTGCCCCTTCGGCGCGCCGCAGTACCCGCAGGTCGGCAACTTCGGATCGCGCGGCAAGATGGACAAGTGCACCTACTGCGCCGGCGGACCGGAGGCCGACAACTCGCCCGAGGAGTACGCCAAGTACGGTGCCAACCGTCTGGCCGAGGGCAAGCTGCCGCTCTGCGCCGAGATGTGCTCGACCAAGTCGCTGCTGGCCGGCGATGGCGAGGTCATCGCCAAGATCTACAAGGAACGCGTGGTGACCCGCGGCTACGGCTCGGGTGCCTGGGGCTGGCAGACGGCCTATCAGGAAACCATCGCGACGTGATGCCGGCCGGCGGGGCGACGCTCCGCCTGGAAGAGCAGACGGGAGGAAAGGGTGAAGCCATGACAATCACCGCAAGCATGACCCGGGCGATGCGATTCTTCGGCTGGCTGGCCGTGCTGCTGGTCCTGGCCCTGTCGGTGCCGCAGCCCGCGGCGGCCCAGACCAGCGAGCAGCAGCTGCTGGAGGAACTGCAGAAGGTGCAGGGCCGGGTTACCATTCCAGATGCCAAGTCCGGCGTGCTGATCCAGCCCGAAGGCGTGTCCTGGCGCGACTTCCAGCGCGATACCCTGCCGCTCGTCGGCTGGATCGCGGTGGTCGGCATGATCGTGTTGCTGGCCGCCTTCTACCTGATCCGCGGCAAGGTCAGGATCAAGGCCGGCCCCTCGGGCCGCAAGATCCTGCGCTTCCATGCCTTCGAGCGCTTCGTTCACTGGCTGACGGCGAGCTGCTTCATCGTCCTGGGGCTGACCGGCCTCAACATCTCCTTCGGCCGCTCGATCATCCAGCCGATCATCGGCGACAGCGCATTCTCGACCCTGACGCAGTGGGGCAAGTATGCGCACGACTATCTCGCCCTGCCCTTCGTCATCGGCCTGGTGCTGATGCTGGTGATCTGGGTGAAGGACAACCTGCCGACCCGCCTCGACCTCGTCTGGCTGAAGCAGGGCGGCGGCATCCTCGGCGACAGGCACCCGCCGGCGAAGAAGTTCAATGCCGGCCAGAAGCTGGTGTTCTGGACCGTCATCCTGGGCGGCGCCGGCATGGCCATCACCGGCTATCTGCTGCTCTTCCCCTTCACCGCGACCGACATCGACGGCCAGCAGACCGCCGCCATCGTGCACGGCCTGATCGGCCTGGTGATGATCGGCGTGATCCTGGCGCACATCTACATCGGCACCATCGGCATGGAGGGCGCCTTCGACGCCATGGGTACCGGCCAGGTGGACGAGAACTGGGCCAAGGAGCACCACAGCCTCTGGGTCGAGAAGAAGCATGGCCAGGCCGCCAAGGGCGGCATGACCCAGCCGGCCGAATAGCCGGCCCGGCGAGCTTCACCCGCGCCGACGGCGCCGGCCCCCGGGCCGGCGCCGTTCTCGTTTGCGGGGCGGCGCGCCGCCGCGATCCGCACCGTGACCGAGGGCAATCTCTCGCGAAGTGGGCACCGTTTCGCGTGAAGACAAAGCGTGAAATCAATAGGTAGCTGGAGCGGTTCGATTCAATCAGAAGCGAAACCGCTCTAGCCGGCGTCCGCCAGGATCAGCTCTGCGGCGCGCCAGGCCAGCATGATGACCGGGGCGTTGGTGTTGCCGCTGGTGATATTGGGAAAGGCAGAAGCGTCGACCACGCGCAGGCCGCCGAGACCGCGCAGCCTGAGGCGGGAATCCAGCACCGAGTCCGCCGCGTTCCGGCCCATGCGGCAGGTGCAGGAGGCATGGAAGACCGTGCCGCTGCGCTGGCGGATGTCGGCGATCAGGTCGGCCTCGGCGACCACGTCGGGGCCGGGCTTGATCTCGCGTTCGATCACCTTCCCCATGGCCGGCGTCGCCGCCAGGCGGCGCAGGAAGCGCACCGCCTGCAGCATCTCGGTCATGTCGTTCTCGGTCGCGTAGGCGCGCGATGCGATGCGTGGCGGCGCCAGCGGGTCCGGCCCGGCGATCTCGACCTGCCCGCGGCTCTCCGGCCGCGTGTTGGAGAGGCCGAGAGCCAGCGCCGGATAGGGGTCCGGCGCCAGCAGCGGCCGGCTGCCGCTCTTCGCCCGCAGGGTGGTCAGGAGCTGCAGGTAGAGCTGCATGTTGGGTCGCGGCTGCTCCGGCGCGGTGCGGAAGAAGCCGCCGGCCTGGTTCACCGACATGGCCAGCGGCCCGCGCCGAGTCAGCAGGTAGCGCGCGCCCGACCAGAGGCGGCGGGTAAGGCTCGCCAGCTCCTGGTTCAGGGTCGGTCCGCGCGTGGCGTAGTAGTAGTTGATGCCGACGTGATCCTGCAGGTTGCGCCCGACGTTGGCGTTCTCCAGCGCGACCGCGATGCCGTGGCCTTGCAGAAGCTGCCCCGGCCCGATGCCGGACAGCTGCAGCAGCTGCGGCGTGTTCACCGCGCCGGCCGACAGGATCACCTCGCGCCGCGCCGTCACCTGGCGCCGCTCGCCACCCAGGATCACCTCGACCCCGGTGCAGCGCCCCTCGTCCAGCAGCAGGCGCGTCGCCTGCGCGCCGGTAACGACCTCGAGGTTCGCGCGTCCCTTGGCGGGCCTGAGGAAGGCCACGGCGGTCGAGGCGCGGCGCCCGCCGCGCGCGGTGATCTGATAGAAGCCGGCGCCTTCCTGCCGGGCACCGTTGAAGTCGGGATTGGTGGGAAGCTGCAGCTCGGCGCAACCCGCCAGGTAGGCACCGACCAGTGGGTGCGCCTCGCGGCTGACGTCGTGGATCGGCAGCGGGCCCCCCGTGCCGCGCCAGGCATCGGCGCCGGCCTCGTTGTCCTCCAGCGCCTTGAAGGCCGGCAGCACCGAGGCGTAGCTCCAGCCGGCATCGCCGGTCGCCGCTGCCCAGTCGTCGAAGTCGGCCGGGTTGCCGCGGATCCAGACCATGGCGTTGATCGAGCTGGAGCCGCCCAGCACCTTGCCACGCGGCCAGTAGTCCTGGCGGCCCGCCAGGCCCGGATCGGCCTCGGTGCGATAGGCCCAGTTGACCCGCCGGTCATAGAAGATCTTGCCGTAACCGAGCGGCGTGGAGATCCAGAAGTTGCGGTCGCTGCCCCCGGCCTCGAGCAGCAGCACGCTGTGCCGGCCGCCGGCGCTGAGCCGCTCGGCCAGGACGCAACCGGACGAGCCGGCACCGACGATGACGAAATCCGCTTCCAAGACGGCCCCTCCAGGCTGCCGGGCGGAGTATCGAAGGTCGCCGAGGGGGCTGGCAAACGAAGGAAAGAGCCTCTGAGGCGAAGTTTTCTTGCGTCTGGGTATCCGCACGGCGGCCGGGAACACCCGGGCAGGCAGCCGCATTCTCTCTCCGAGAGGCGGTTTCGCAAGGAGACCTGGCCATGCCCCGGCAGGGCGATGACGACAGACGCGAAGAGGAGGTGCGCTACCTGGGCGACGACACCTTGTCGAGCGGCATGCTCTGCGACGGCGACGATGAGCCGCGCGGCGCCAGGACCGTTCGCGACCGCGATGTCCTCGGCGACGAGCGCGGCTTCCTCGACCGCCTGACCGACCAGGTCTATGCCTGGATGGGCGACGAGGACGCGCGCTACCGCCGCGCCCAGGACCGCAGGGAGGCGCCGCGCCGCCGACGCTAGGCACCGCCAGTCACCTTCGCCGCATGCCGCCATGCGGAACTGCGGCGGCAGCACGGATCGGCCAGCGGCTAGGCTGCGGCCCATGGCACCGCCTGTCATCCGCACCAACCACGCCGGTCCCGCGCGTCAGCCGCGCACGCATGGCTTCACCCTGCCCCCTGGCGCCTGCGACACGCACATCCACGTGCTGGGTCCCTATGACCGCCACCCGCTTCTGGTGACGCGCATGCTGGAGCCACCGCCGGCCACGGCCGAGGATTTCCGCGACACCATCATGCCGCTGGGCATCCAGCGCGCCATCGTGGTGCAGCCCAGCGTCTATGCCACCGACAACCGCTGCACGCTCGAGGCCGTGTCCATCCTGGGCGCCGGCGCCCGCGCGGTGGCGGTGATCGAGCCGGACATCGCCGACGCCGAGCTGGCCGCGCTGCAAGCCGCGGGCGTGCGCGGCGTGCGGCTGCAGTCGATCGCCGCCGGCGGGCAGAGCCCCGACCTCTACGAGGCGGTGGCGCGGCGCATCCGACCGCTCGGCTGGCACCTGCAGCTCTATGTCGACGCCCGCTCGCTGCCGCCGATCCTGCCGCTGCTGCGCGGCCTCGGCGTGCCGCTGGTCTTCGACCACATGGCGCAGATCGACAGCGAGAGCGGCGAGGACGAGCCCGGCTTCGCCGCGCTGCTGGACCTGCTGCGCGAGGGCCTCGCCTGGGTGAAGCTCAGCAACTCCTTCTACGTGCCGCGGCCGGCGCGCGCCCGCGCGCTCTTCGCCGCCAACCCGTCGCGCTGCCTCTGGGGCAGCGACTGGCCGCACATGGCCGAGATGGACCCCGAGGTGCCGGACGAGGGCCAGCTGCTGGCACGCCTGGCCGAGTGGTTCCCCGACCCGGCGGCGCGGCGCGCCATCCTGGCCGACAACCCGGACGCGCTCTACTTCCGTTGAGGCGAGCGCGCCTTCGCCGCTTCCCGTCAGGCGCGGATCGGCCGCGCGGCGGCCGGGGCGGGGCGTTTCACGGCCGCTCCAGGCCCTCCAGATCGATGCCCTCGACCCGCGACCTGGCGGCGAGCTGGCGGAGGTAATGCGCCACCGCCTTGTTCCAGAGCACTGCCTCCAGGTAGGCGGCGACGCGCTCGCGCACGGCCTCGAAGGGCAGTTCGGCCCCCAGGTGCTTGCGCTCCAGGCGCAGGACATGGATGCCATAGCGCGTGCTGACAGGGACGGGGCAAAGCTGACCTTCCTCGAGATTGCAGAGGAAGGTCTCGAACTCAGGCACCGTCTGGCCGCGGGTGAGCTGGCCGAGGTGCCCTCCCTGCGCCCGTGACGGACAGGCCGAGTGCGCCTCGGCCAGGGCGGCGAAGCTCCCGGGCCTGCGCTCCAGCTCGGCGATCAGCGACTTCGCCAGCGTCTCGGCGGCGAGCCGCGCCTCGACATCCTCGGCCGCCGCCGGCAGCAGGATGTGCCGCGCCTCGAAGATGTCCGCGCCGCGGAATCGCCCGCGGTTCTTGTCGAAGTAGCGGCGGCAGCTGGCCTCGTCCGGCGGCTCCACCCTCACCTTCTCCTCCAGCAGGCCGCGCACCAGCGCGTCCTCCTCGGTCTCGAGGCGTCCCTGGTCGTCCGCTTCCGGCGGGCTGTCGATGCCCTCGCGCCGGGCTTCCTGGAGCAGCAGCTCGCGCAGCACGAGGGCCCGCGCGGCGCCGCGCAAGGCTTCCGACGGGTCGCCCGCCGGGTGGTTCTGCGCCTCGCGCAGCAGGGCCTGCGGCGGCAGCGGCACGCCATTGACCGAGATCTCCGGCAAGGGCGCGCTCATCGGGCCGGCCTCCGGCTGCGTGCCACCTGATAGCCGGGCCGCCAGAGGTAGCGCAGTGGCGCCGACAGCATGTGCACCAGACGGGTGTAGGGGAAGACCAGCAGGATGGTGAGGCCGAGGAAGAGGTGCAGCTTGAAGATCGGGTTGGCCTCGGCGACCAGGTCGGCGACACCGCCCTGGAAGGTGAAGATGCCCTGTGCCCAGGTCATGAAACGCACCATCTCGCCGCCGTCCAGATGGTTGAGCGAGACCGGGATGGTGGCGACGCCGAGCAGGAGCTGGACGAACAGCAGCACCAGGATGGCAATGTCGGCGAAGCTGGAGGTCCGGCGGATCCGCGGGTCGAGCAGCCGGCGATGCAGCAGCAGCCCGGCGCCGGCCAGCGCCAGCACCCCGGCGACGCCGCCGGCGACGATGGCCAGCAGCTGCTTCGACCCGTGGCTGATACCCAGCGCGTCGAACACCGCGATCGGCGTCAGCAGCCCGACCAGGTGACCGAAGAAGATCACCAGCACGCCGGCGTGGAACAGCACCGAGCCCCAGATGAGCTGCCTGCGGCGCAGCAGCTGGCTGGACCCCGAACGCCAGCCATAGGGCTCGCGCTCATAGCGCAGCAGCGTGCCGATCGCCAGCACGGCGAGCGCGATGTAGGGATAGATGCCGAAGAAGAGCGTATTGAGGAACTGTGCCATGCCTCATCCTCCCCTCGTGGCGGGTGCCGGCCGATCGGCCGGCCGCTGCGCGGCGCGGAGCTGCCGGCGAATGCGGTCGGGGCCGCAGTCGCCCTCGCCCTGCCCGTGGGCGCCGAAGGTCACCGCCTCCTCCTCCCAGATGCGGTCGAGGGCGGCGAGGTCGGCGGGATCGTCGTCGGGCTGCTGCATCAGCGCCGCGACGGCGGCCTGCTGCGGCCGTTCCGTGGCAAGCGATTCCACCGCGCGCAGCACCGTGGCATAGCCGCTGCCGCGCTTCTCCAGCCGTTCGCGCAGGGCGGTGACGATGTGCAGCGGCTGCTGCAGCAGCTCGCGTGCCTCGGCCAGGGGCAGCAGCGACAGGAACTCCAGGAACAGCGGCAGGAAGTCGGGCAGCTCGCGCGCCGCGATCCGCAGCCCCCGCTCCTCGTAGAGCGCCAGCAGGTCGACCATCGCCTGGCCCCGCTCGCGGCTTTCGCCGTGCACGTGCTCGAAGAGATGCAGCGACAGCGAGCGCGTGCGATCGAACAGGAAGACATAGCGCTGCTGCAGCTCCAGCAGGTCCTCGGCGATGAGGGACTCCAGGAAGTCCGCCAGTGCCGGCCATGTCGAGGGCTCGACCAGCCCCTCCCGCCGCAGCACGCGACCGATCTCGGGCAGCGCCGCCTGCAGCTCCTCGGACGGATAGGTCAGCAGGGCCGAAAGGGCCTTGAAGCTGGCGGTCATCAGAAGACCTCCGTCGGTGTCTGCACCGTCTTCTTGCGCTTGCCGCCGAACAGGTCGACGCCGCTGCTGCCGCCGGAGCAGCCGTTGCCGAACGAGAAGCCGCAGGAGCCGCGCACGTCGTAGGCGTCCTCGCCTACCTCGCGATGCGAGGTCGGGATGACGAAGCGGTCCTCGTAGTTGGCGATCGCCATCACGTGATACATCTCCTCGATCTGCCGGCCGGTCAGGCCGACGCGGGAGGCAAGCTCCTCGTCCAGGACGCCGTCGATGCTCTTGGCGCGCATGTAGCCGCGCATGGCCAGCATGCGCTCCAGCGCCTGGACGATGGGTTCGTCCTTGCCGGCGGTCAGCAGGTTGGCGAGATAGCGGACCGGGATGCGCAGGCTGCGCACGTCGGGCATCTCGCCATCGCTGCCGATGCGCCCGGCCGCCGCCGCCGACTGGATCGGCGAGAGCGGCGGCACGTACCAGACCATCGGCAGCGTGCGGTACTCGGGATGCAGCGGGAAGGCGACCTTCCACTCCATCGCCATGCGATAGACCGGCGAGCTTCGCGCCGCCTCCAGCCAGGCTTCCGGCACGCCGTCGCGGCGGGCCTGCTCGACGACCGCCGGATCGTTCGGGTCGAGGAAGATGTCGAGCTGCGCCTGGTAGAGGTCCTGCGGGTCGGCGACCGAGGCCGCCGCCTCGATGCGGTCGGCGTCATAGAGCAGGACGCCGAGGTAGCGGATGCGGCCGACGCAGGTCTCGGAACAGACGGTGGGCTGGCCCGCCTCGATGCGCGGGTAGCAGAAGATGCACTTCTCCGACTTACCCGACGACCAGTTGTAGTAGATCTTCTTGTAGGGACAGCCCGAGACGCACATGCGCCAGCCGCGGCAGCGTTCCTGGTCGATCAGCACGATGCCGTCCTCCTCGCGCTTGTAGATCGCGCCCGAGGGACAGGCCGCCACGCAGGTCGGGTTCAGGCAATGCTCGCAGAGCCGCGGCAGGTACATCATGAAGGTGTTCTCGAACTGGCCGTAGATCTCCTTCTCGATGCCGGCGAAGTTCGCGTCCTGCGAGCGCTTGGCGAACTCGCCGCCCAGGATCTCCTCCCAGTTCGGCCCCCATTCGATCTTCTCCATGCGCTCGCCGGTCAGCAGCGAGCGCGGCCGCGCCGTCGGCGCCGCCTTCGATTCCGGCGCCGTCTGCTGGTGCTCGTAGTCGATGGTGACGGGCTCGTTGTAGTCGTCGATCTCGGGCAGGTCGGGGTTGGCGAAGATCTTCGCCTGGATGCGCCACTTCGGGCCCATCTTCGGCCGGATCCGGCCGCTCCGGGTCCGCACCCAGCCGCCGTTCCAGCGCCGCTGGTTCTCCCAGTCCTTGGGATAGCCGATGCCCGGCTTGGTCTCGACGTTGTTGAACCAGGCGTATTCCATGCCCTCGCGGTTGGTCCAGACGTTCTTGCAGGTGACCGAACAGGTGTGACAGCCGATGCACTTGTCCAGGTTCAGCACCATGCCGATCTGCGCGCGGATCTTCATTCTGCCGCCTCCTTTGCCGGTCCCTCGAGCCAGTCGACCTTGTTCATCTTGCGCACCACGACGAACTCGTCGCGGTTGGAGCCGACCGTGCCGTAGTAGTTGAAGCCGTAGGCGAGCTGCGCATAGCCGCCGATCATGTGCGTCGGCTTCAGCACCGCGCGGGTCACCGAGTTGTGGATGCCGCCGCGCTGCCCGGTGGTCTCGGCGCCGGGGACGTTCACGATCTTCTCCTGCGCGTGGTACATGAAGAGCGTGCCCTCCTTGATGCGCTGGGAGACGACGGCACGGGCGACCAGCGCGCCGTTGGCGTTGTAGGCCTCGACCCAGTCGTTGTCGGCGATGCCGGCACGCCGGGCGTCGACCTCCGACAGCCAGACGATCGGCCCGCCGCGCGACAGCGTCAGCATCATCAGGTTGTCGGTGTAGGTGGAGTGGATGCCCCACTTCTGGTGCGGCGTGATGAAGTTCAGCACCACCTGCGGGTTGCCGTTGCCCTTGCTCTCGATCACCGGCGCCACCGACCGGGTGTCGATCGGCGGGCGATAGACACAGAGCGCCTCGCCGAAGGCGCGCATCCAGAGGTGATCCTGGTAGAGCTGCTGCCGGCCGGTCAGCGTGCGCCAGGGAATCAGCTCGTGCACGTTGGTGTAGCCGGCGTTGTAGCAGACCTTCTCGGACTCGATGCCGGACCAGGTCGGCGAGGAGATGATCTTGCGCGGCTGGGCGACCACGTCGCGGAAGCGGATCTTCTCGTCCTCCTTCGGCACCGCCAGGTGGCTGTGGTCGCGCCCGGTGTTGGCGCCGAGCGCCTGCCAGGCCTTGACCGCGACCTCGCCGTTGGTCTCCGGCGCCAGCATCAGGATCACCTCGGTGGCGTCGATGTCGCTGTCGATCCGCGCCATGCCCTTGGTCGGGCCCTCGTCGGCGACCGTGCCGTTCAGGGCCCGCAGGTTCTCCACCTCGTGCCGGGTGTTCCAGGTGATGCCTTTGCCGCCGTTGCCGAGCTTGTCCATCAGCGGCCCGAGCGCGGTGAAGCGGCGATAGAGGTTCGGATAGTCGCGCTCGACCACGGCGACCTGCGGCATGGTGCGCCCTGGCACCGGTTCGGTCTCGCCGCGCTTCCAGTCCTTCACCGTCAGGGGCTGCGCCAGCTCGGCCGGCGTGTCGTGCTGGATCGGCGTCAGGACGACGTCCTGCTCGACGCCCAGCACCTCGGGCGCCACGGCCGAGAAGGCCTTGGCGATGCCCTTGTAGATCTCCCAGTCGCTGCGCGCCTCCCAGGCCGGGTCGGCCGCGGCGGTCAGCGGATGGATGAAGGGGTGCATGTCCGAGGTGTTGAGGTCGTTCTTCTCGTACCAGGTGGCCGTCGGCAGCACGATGTCGGAGTAGACGCAGGTCGTGGACATGCGGAAGTCCAGCGTGACCAGCAGGTCGAGCTTCCCCTCCGGCGCCGCGGCGTGCCATGCGACCTCGCGCGGATGACGCGCGGCATCGTCGCCCAGGTCCTTGCCCTGCACGCCGTGGCTGGTGCCCAGCAGGTGCTTCAGGAAGTACTCGTGGCCCTTGCCCGACGAGCCCAGCAGGTTGGAGCGCCAGACGAAGAGGTTGCGCGGCCAGTTGCGCGGATCGTCCGGATCCTCGCAGGACATCATGAGGCTGCCGTCCTTGAGACCGCGCGCCACGTAGTCCTTGGCCTCCAGCCCGGCCGCCTTGGCGTCCTTCGCCACTTGCAGCGGATTGGTCCTGAGCTGCGGTGCCGACGGCAGCCAGCCCATGCGCTCGGCGCGCACGTTGTAGTCGATCAGCGCGCCGTCCCACGGCCCGCCCGGCGCCGTCGGCGAGACGATGTCCTCCATCCCCAGGGTCTCGTAGCGCCACTGGTCGGTGTGCGCGTACCAGAAGGAGGTGGAGTTCATCTGCCGGGGCGGCCGGCCCCAGTCGAGGGCGAAGGCCAGCGGCAGCCAGCCGGTCTGCGGGCGCAGCTTCTCCTGGCCGACGTAGTGCGACCAGCCGCCGCCGGACTGGCCCACGCAGCCGCACATGACCAGGAGGTTGATGATCCCCCGGTAGTGCATGTCCATGTGGTACCAGTGATTGAGGCCGGCGCCGAGGATCACCATCGAGCGGCCCTTGGTCTTTTCCGCGTTGCTGGCGAACTCGCGCGCCACGGTGACGATGCTCGCCGCCGGCACGCCGGTGATGCGCTCCGCCCAGGCCGGCGTGTAGGGCAGGTCCTCGTCATAGCTCTTGGCCGCGAACTCGCCGCCGAGGCCGCGATCGAGGCCGTAGTTGGCGACGAACAGGTCGAAGACCGTCGCCACCATGCACTCGCCCTCGGCGAGCGCCAGGCTGCGCGCCGGCACGCGGCGCACCAGCACGTCGGGATGCTCGGTGCCGGCGAAGTGGTCGTGCTTGCGGTTGCCGAAGTAGGGAAAGCCGACCTCGGCATAGCCCTGTCCGTCGGCGTCCTGGATGAAGCTGAGCTCGAGCTCGACCTCCTGCCGGCGCGAATCCTTCGCCTCCAGGTTCCACTTGCCCTGCTCGCCCCAGCGGAAGCCGACCGAACCCAGCGGCACCACCGGCTGGCCGCTGCGGCGGTCGATCGCGACGGTCTTCCAGTCGGGATTGTTCGTCTCGCCCAGCGCGCCGGCGAAGTCAGAGGCGCGCAACAGGCGATCCGGCACCAGGTAGCCGTCCTTCTGCACCAGCTTCACCAGCATCGGCATGTCGGTGTAGCGGCGGCAGTAGTCCTCGAAGTAGGCCGCCTGCCGGTCGAGGTGGAACTCGCGCAGGATCACGTGACCCATGGCCATCGCCAGCGCCGAGTCCGTGCCCTGCTTGGGATGCAGCCAGAGGTCGGCGAACTTGGCCGCCTCGGAATAGTCGGGCGACACCACAACCGACTTGGCGCCCTTGTAGCGCACCTCGGTATAGAAGTGGGCATCGGGCGTGCGCGTCTGCGGCACGTTCGAGCCCCAGAGAATGAGGAAGCCCGAATTGTACCAGTCGGCCGATTCCGGCACGTCGGTCTGCTCGCCCCAGGTCTGCGGCGAGGAGGGCGGCAGGTCGCAGTACCAGTCGTAGAACGACATGCAGACGCCGCCCATCAGCGAGAGGTAGCGCGAGCCCGCCGCATAGGAGACCATCGACATCGCCGGGATCGGCGAGAAGCCGATGACCCGATCGGGCCCATAGGTCTTGACCGTATAGGCGTTGGCCGCGGCGATGATCTCGTTGACCTCGTCCCAGCCGGCGCGCACGAAGCCGCCGAGGCCACGCTGCTTGACATAGCCGTCGCGCAGCTTCGGCGTCTCGACGATGGAGGCCCAGGCGGCGACCGCCGAGCGTGTGAGACGCGCCTCGCGCCAGGCCTTCAGCAGCCTGGCGCGGACCAGCGGGTACTTCACGCGGTTGCCGCTGTAGAGATACCAGCTGTAGCTCGCCCCGCGCGAGCAGCCGCGCGGCTCGTGGTTCGGCAGGTCCGGCCGGGTCCGCGGATAGTCGGTCTGCTGGGTCTCCCAGGTGATGATCCCGCCCTTGACGTAGATCTTCCAGGAGCAGGAGCCGGTACAGTTCGCACCGTGCGTGGAGCGCACGATCTTGTCGTGCTGCCAGCGCTTGCGGTAACCCTCCTCCCAGCCGCGATCCTCGTTGGTGGTGACGCCGTGGCCCCCGGCGAAGGGCTCCGCCTTGACCCGGCTGAAGAAGGCGAGACGATCCAGCAGCAGGCTCATGGCATGACTCCCTGCAGGGTGGTGGCACGGCCCCGCTCGATGGCGTGCAGCAGGCCGCCACGGCGGGTGTAGACGAACCAGGTGACCAGGGCGCAGGTGACGTAGAAGGCGAGGAAGGCCCAGAGCGCGGCATTCGGCCCGCCGGTCAGCGCGATGGAGGAGCCGTAGGCCTTGGGGATGAAGAAGGCCCCATAGGCCGCCAGCGCCGAAGTGAAGCCGATGATCGCGGCCGATTCCTTCTCGGACTGACGCAGCCGCTGGGCGGCCTCCATCGCCGGCATGAGGCGGCCGATCTCCTGGCGCATGATCACCGGGATCATCTGGAAGGTGGAGGCATTGCCCACGCCGGTGGCGAGGAACAGCACCATGAACATGGCGAAGAAGCCCCAGAAGGCGCCGGGCTGCTCCTTGATCGACAGGAAGTAGAGCACGCCGCCGACCGCGGCGATCATCACCACGAAGACCCAGAAGGTGACGCGCCCGCCGCCGAAGCGGTCCGAGATCCATCCGGTGGCGGCGCGCGACAGCGCCCCCACCAGCGGGCCGAGGAACACGTACTGCAGCGAGTCGACCGCGGGGAACTGGGTCTTGGCCAGCAGCGGGAAGCCCGCGGAGTAGCCGATGAAGGAGCCGAAGGTCCCGGTGTAGAGCCAGCACATGATCCAGTTGTGCTTGCGCTTGAAGATGACCGACTGCTCCTTGAACGAGGCCTTCGCCGTGGCGAGGTCGTTCATGCCGAACCAGGCCGCCAGGGTGCCGAGGATCAGGAAGGGCACCCAGATGAAGCCCGCGTTCTGCAGCCACAGCTGCCCGCCCGCGCTGACGCTCTGCGGCTCGCCGCCCAGGGCGCCGAACACGCCGCCGGTGATCACCAGCGGGATGGTGAACTGCATGATGCTGACGCCGGCATTGCCCAGGCCCGCGTTGAGCGCGAGGGCGTTGCCCTTCTTCGACTTGGGGAAGAAGAAGCTGATGTTGGCCATCGAGGAGGCGAAGTTGCCGCCGCCCAGGCCGCAGAGCAGCGCCAGCACCAGGAAGATGAGGTAGGGCGTGCCGGGGGTCTGCACCGCGTAGCCGATGCCGAAGGCCGGGATCAGCAGCGAGGCACTGGTCATGGTGGTCCACAGCCGGCCACCGAAGATCGGCACCATGAAGGAGTAGAAGATGCGCAGCGTCGCGCCCGAGAGGCCCGGCACCGCCGCCAGCCAGAAGAGCTGGTCGGTCGTGAAGTTGAAGCCGATGGCCGGCAGCTTGGCCACCACCACGCTCCACACCATCCAGACCGCGAAGGCGAGCAGCAGGTTCGGTACCGAGATCCAGAGATTGCGCCGTGCGATACGGCGCCCGGTGCTCTCCCAGAAGGCCGGATCCTCGGGGCGCCAGTCGGCGATGGTCGCGGGCCGGGCCTTCACGACCGGGGGATGGACCTCTTCCATCTCCGGCAGTTCGGGCAGCTCGGCCAGCTTCTCTTGCGGCACGCCGCGTTCCATGCGGCGGATGGCGAAGTGCATCCAGACCAGGGCGACGGCGACCAGGCCGAAGAGCAGCATGAAGCAGCTCGTCGCGACGCCGGTCAGGTCGTTCATCACGCCGAAGGCGATGGGCAGCACGAAGCCGCCCAGGCCGCCGATCATGCCGACCAGGCCGCCGACCGACCCGACATGCCCCGGGTAGTAGACCGGGATGTGCTTGTAGACAGCGGCCTTGCCCAGCGACATGAAGAAGCCGAGGACGAAGATCAGGACCACGAAGGGCACGACGCCGACGCGGGTCGAGAAGGCGATGGGCCCCTCGATGCCGTGGATCACGTAGTCGGTGTTCGGATAGGACAGCAGGAAGGTGCAGACCACCGAGACCAGGAAGGTCGCGTACATGATCCGGCGCGCGCCATAGCGGTCCGAGAGATAGCCGCCATAGGCTCGGAAGAGGCTCGCCGGGATGGAGTACAGCGCCGCCAGCATGCCCGCCGTCTCGATGTCGAGCCCGTAGACGCCGACCAGGTAGCGCGGTAGCCACAACGCCAGGGCGACGAAGGCGCCAAACACGAAGAAGTAGTAGAGCGAGAAGCGCCAGACCTGCAGCTTGCCGAGCGGCGCGAGCTGCTTGAGGAAGGGCTCGGGCTTGCGTGCCTCCCGCCGGCGGCGCGCCAGGTCGGGATCGTCCTTGGTGGTGACGAAGAACAGCACCGCCGTGATGGCCAACGCGACCGCCCAGGCCTGCGCCACCATTTCCCAGCCATAGGCCACCATGACGAAGGGGGCAACGAACTTGGTGACGGCGGCGCCGACGTTGCCCATGCCGAAGATGCCGAGCGCCGTGCCCTGCTTCTCCTTCGGGTACCACTTGGAGACATAGGCGATGCCGACCGCGAAGGAGCCGCCGGCGATACCGACGCCGAGCGCGGCGAGCAGGAACTGGCCATAGGTCGAGGCCCAGGAGAGCAGGAAGGTCGCCAGCGCGCCGGCCAGCATGACCAGCGCGAAGACGCGCCGGCCGCCGTACTGGTCGGCCCAGATGCCCAGGGCCAGGCGCGACAGCGACCCGGTGAGAATCGGCGTGCCGACCAGCAGGCCGAACTGCGCATCGCTGAGGCCCAGGTCCGCTTTGATCCTGACGCCGATGATGGAGAAGATGGTCCAGACGGCGAAGCAGACGGTGAAGGCGACTGTGCTGATTCCCAGGGCGCGATTGCCATCACCCGGAGTAGTCAGCGTGGACGGCTCGGTCATGTCCCCTCCTCGCAGTAGTGGCGAGCCTGCTCGCCGGTCACGGAGAAGGATTTGGAGAAGTATCGCCAAGCTGATTTGATTCAGGTCAAATACGCGCGCTAGCGTCGGAGAAACAAGGTGATGACCGCAGATGGCGGCATCATCGATTGACTCCTCCGTGACCGGAACTTGACCAATGCACTCTATGAGCTTGATGAATATCAAGAGGCCGGCTGGCGGACATGCGCTCTGACGATCTGGCCTCGATCCGGCGTCTTCCGCTTTTCGCGACGATGCGCGAGGAGAACTTCGCCGCGCTGACGCCTGCCTCCTATCTGCAGGCCTTTCCGCCGCAGATGCAGTTGATCACCGAGGGCGACCACGCGGACTTCCTGCATGTCGTGGTCGAGGGCTGCGTCGAACTCTTCGCCCGGCACAACGGGCGCGAGACGACGCTGGCGCTGCTTCGGCCGGTGTCGACCTTCATACTGGCGGCCGTGGTCGAGGAGGCGGTGCACCTCATGTCGGCGCGCACCACCGAGAAGTCCCGCGTGCTGATGATCCCGGCGCAGGATATCCGCGACCTGGTCGCCCGCGACGCGGCCTTCAGCGCCGCCATCCTGCGCGAGCTGGCCGGCGGTTTTCGCGCGCTGGTGCGGGAGCTGAAGAACCAGAAGCTGCGCACCGCGGTCGAGCGGCTGGCCAACCACCTGCTGCGGCTCGACGCCGAGCAGGGCGGGCACAGCGTTGTCGAGCTGCCCTACGACAAGCGCACGCTGGCTTCGCTGCTCGGCATGACGCCGGAGAACCTGTCGCGCGGCTTCGCCACGCTCCGGCCCTATGGGGTCGAGGTCAATGGCGGCTCCATCCGCCTGACCAAGCCGGACGACCTTCGCCGCCTCGCCAAGCCAAGTCCGCTGGTAGATCCCGGGACCCGCTAGCGGGGCGGCGAGTCTAGGCCGCTGGCGCCACGGCAAACCGCGGGAACAGCAGGTTGTTCTCCAGGTGGATGTGCTGCATCAGGTCGTCGCTGAGCTTGGCGACCCCGGTGTAGAGCGCCTGCCAGGAGCGGCAGGCTTCCTCCGGCACGCGGAACTCGTCGGTCAACTCCGCCAGGCGCTGCAGCTGCTCCCCGTGGTGCAGATGCTCCTGCCGCATCATGCCGATCGGCTGCGCGATCATCGGATGGCCGCCGCGCAGCAGCAGCGGGAAGAGCACCTGCTCCTCCTTCGCCATGTGCGCCTCCAGCTCCGCCTGCATCTCCTCCAGATGCCCGGCAAGACCGCGTGGTGCCTTGGGATGCTCGCCATGCACGCGCTCGACCTTCTTCGCCAACCGGATCAGCTCCGGCAGCTCGCGCCGGTGGGTCTCGTGATAGCGGCTCAGGATGTGCGCGACGAGGTCCGCGGTCGTGTCGGGGGCGGCCGCCTCTCCGGCGGCCTGGAGCGCGGCCAGCTGAGCCTCGACCGCGGCCGGATCGACGCCGCGGCTTGCCGCCGCTTCGGCCAGCGGCCGGTCGCCGCCGCAGCAGAAATCCAGCTTGAACCTGCGGAAGACCGCCGTAGCCCCCGGCAGGGTGGCGGCGATCTCACCAAGGGTCCTGGAGCCACGGTTGCTGTCGGTCGCGCTCATGTCTCGCTCCTTCATGGCATGAATATGCATTTCCAATACCTCTTTAACTCAGATAAGATGTACCGAGAATACCTATTAAGCAGGAGCGTCAATGCGCCTCACCAGTTTCACCGACTACGGACTGCGCGCGCTGATGCTGCTCGCGGCCAGGCCGGATCAAAGCCTCCGCATCGCCGACCTGGCCCGCGAACTCGCGCTGTCGCATGACCATCTGGCCAAGATCATGCTGGAGCTGGCGGCCGCGGGTGTGGTGGCGACGCAGCGGGGACGCGGCGGCGGCCTGCGTCTGGCGCGCCCGGCGGCGGAGATCCGCCTGGGCGAGGTTACGCGCCTGCTGGAGGCGCGCCAGGCCATGGTCGAGTGCTTCCGCGCCGATGGCGGCGCCTGCAACCTGACGCCACGCTGCCGGCTGAAGGGGCATCTGGCCATCGCGGAGGAAGCCTTCTATGCCGCGCTCGACCGCGCGAGCCTGGCCGACTGCGCGCTCCGCGAAGTGACCAGCCGGCCCGGCGACGGCGCACCGCTCTCGGCAGGTCGGCGGGCGGCCGCGACCCGCGTTGCCGCCGCGTCCTCGAAGTCCTGACCGGACCTCGAGCAGCCGATGATCCGCCGAGAGCCTGTGCGCGAGGGTGTGACATGCGCTAATCGCGGCTGCCATCGACGCGGGTGACTGTAAACTTGCCTGGCCACTGACCAGCGTCGGGAACGTCAGGGTTTCAAGGTCCACGCAGAACCGGGAGAGGTGTCGCCTTGGGAGAGATCCTCCGGTTCGCATCCAGTGGCGGCATCTCGATCGTGGCCGAGAGCTTCGGTACGCCATCCGAGAGAACTGCCCTGCTTGCGCACGGCGGCGGGCAGACGCGGCATGCCTGGGGCGCGACGGCGCGCAGCCTGGCCAAGCGCGGCTGGCACGCGCTGGCGATCGACCAGCGCGGACACGGCGACAGCGGCTGGTCGAGCGACGGCGACTATTCGCTGGAGCTCTTCGCCGGCGATCTGCTGACCATCGCCGACAGCCAGGCTGTGCCACCCGTACTCGTCGGTGCCTCGCTCGGCGGCCTTGCCGGCCTGCTGGCCCAGGGCGAAATGGTGCCGGCCGGCCGCCGCGGCTTCTCGGCTCTCGTGCTGGTCGACGTGACACCGACGGTGGAGCGGGACGGGGTCGAGCGCATCCGCGGTTTCATGACGGCCTACATGGAGCAAGGCTTCGCCAGCCTCGAAGAGGCCGCGGAGGCCATCGCGACCTACCTGCCGCATCGGCCGGCGCCGCGCAGCCTCGAGGGCCTGCGCAAGAACCTGCGTCTCGGCAAGGACGGGCGCTATCGCTGGCACTGGGATCCGAGCTTCGTCCGCGGCCGCCCCGTCGGCGACTTCATGCGCACCTACAGCGAGCGGCTGAAGCGCGCGGCCGAAGCGATCGCGGTCCCGACCCTGCTGGTGCGCGGCGCTCGCAGCGAGGTGGTCAGCGACGAGGGCGTGCGCGAGTTTCTCGCCCTCATGCCCACGGCGAAGCATGTCGACATCCGCAATGCCGGCCACATGGTCGCAGGCGACGAGAACGATAGCTTCAGCGGCGCGGTGCTCGACTTCCTCGCGGGGCTGGGCGCCGGCCCGGCGGGCTAGGCCGCTCAGTCGCCGCTGTAGGACGGCTTGCGGCGGGCGAAGATGGCGTCGAGCGCCTCGCGATGGTCGCGCGTGTGCTGCACGATCGACTGGAAGGCCGCCGCCATCTCCAGGCTGCGGGACAGGTCGACGCCCTGCGAATCCCGCACCAGGCGCTTGGTCAGCCGCGTCGCGCGGCGCGGCTGGGCGGCGATCCGCCGCGCCAGGTCCAGCGCGGCCGGCAGGAGGGCGTCGGGCGCCACGACACGAGAAACCAGGCCGATGCGCTGGGCCTCCTCCGCCCCGACCTCGTCGCAGGTCAGCGCCATCTCCATCGCCTTCGAATAGCCGACGACACGCGGCAGGAACCAGGCGCCGCCGTCGCCGGAGATCAGCCCGACGCGCAGGAAGCTCTCGGCAAAGCGCGCCCGGTCCGAGGCGATGCGGACATCGCACATCGTCGCCATGTCGCAGCCGGCGCCGATCGCCGGGCCATTCACGGCGGCGACGAGCGGCACGTCGGCCGCGTGGAAGGCACGCGGCAGAAGCTGGATGCTGTGGCGATAGGCCTCCTGCATGTCGGACGGACTGCCGGCGAACATGGGATGCGTCCCGTCGCGCATGTCCTTCAGGTTGCCGCCGGAGCAGAAGGAACTGCCGGCACCGGTCAGCACGGCGCAGCCGACGGCGAGGTCGCGACTGGCCTCTTCCAGCGCGGCGATGAGCGCGTCGACCATCGCCTGCGACAGGGCGTTGCGCTGCTCCGGGTCGTTCAGCGTCAGCACGGTCACCGGGCCGTCGCGCTCGATCAGCAGGGGAGCGGTCATCGCGTTTCCTCGTCAGCGGCATGGGGGGACAGGGGGGCGATCATCGGCCAGAGTCCGTCGCCACCGGCGGCGAGAGCGGCCGTGCCGATCAGGGCCTCGCAGCGGCCCTGCGAGATCCAGGCGTCGCGCCAGCTCCAGAGGCGCGTGGTGAAGCGATGCAGCGGGTGCTCCAGCGTCAGGCCGATGGCGCCGAGCACCTGGTGAGCGACGGCGGCGACCCGGGTCGCGGCGCGGCCGGCCGTCGCCTTGGCGGCCAGCCAGCCCAGACCGGGCCCCTCCTGTCGCAGTTCCAGCAGCGCCGCCTCCAGGGCCGAAGCGGTGAGCGCGGTCTCGGCGGCGGCATCGGCGATCAGGTGCTGCACCGCCTGGAAGCGGCCGATCGCCTGGCCGAACTGCACGCGGTCGCGGGCGTGCGTCAGCACCATGTCGAGCACGCTCTCCATCGCGCCGGCCATCGCAGCGACTGTCAGGGTGGCCCCCAGCGCCGTCACGCGCCCGGCGCGCAGTCCCGCGGGAAGCGCGGGGCTCTCGCCGGCCTGCGCGACGGCCAGGAGCACACGCTGCTCGCCGGCCAGGCCGGTGACGACCTCTCCCGCCGCGACCGGCATCGAGACCAGCCGGTCGCGACCCTCTTCGTCCCCGGCGATCACCAGGACAGAGGTCGCCCCCGGCCCCAGAGCGGCATCGAGCAGCGGACCGGAAAGACGGCCGGCGCCATCCAGCCGGTGTCCGGCCGGCGGCGCCAGCACCGCGGAGCCGGGCGTCAGGCCCATGCCGGCAGCGTCGGCCACCAGCTCGGCCAGCAGCATCTCCACCAGGGGCAGCGGTGCAGCCAGGCGGCCCCAGGCGCGCGGCAGCACGGCGACCTCCGCCGGCTGGCAGTCGGCGCCGCCAGCGGTTTCCGGCAGCAGGGCAAGCAGCAGCCCCGACTCCACGAGGCCGGCATGCAGGCGCTCGGCATCCTCGGCCTGGGCCAGAAGCCGCTCGGCGCTCTCCTCCAGCAGACGGGCCAATTCGCTCATCTGAGGCCCAGCTCCCGGGCGACGATGCCCTTGAGGATCTCGCGCGTGCCGCCACGCAGGCTGAAGGCGGGCGAGAAGAGGATCGCGTCGGCCAAGGCGTGCTGCAGCGGCGTGCCGTCCAGCCGGGGCACGACGGCGACCAGCCGGCGCACGACCTCCGGGATCTCCTGCTCCAGCGTCGTGCCGATCTCCTTCATCAGCGCCGCGCTCGCCGCCGGGGACTGGCCGCGGTCGAGCAGGCCGGCGATGGCCAGCGACATCTGCCGCACGGACATGAGGCGCACCACCAGGCGGCCGATCTCCTGCGTCGCGTTGGCGTCGTCCTGGCCCGCCAGGGCGTCGACCGCCAGGCGCAGCAGGCCGAAGGTGCTGAGAAAGCGGTCCGGCCCGCTGCGCTCGAAGGCCAGCTCCTCGGTGACGAGGCGCCAGCCCTCGCCCTCGCCGCCGAGCAGCGCGTCGGCGTCGACTTCCACGTCCTCGAGCAGGACCTCGTTGAACTCATGGATGCCGTTGGTGAGCTGGATCGGCCGGACCGTGAGCCCCGGCAGCCGCAGGTCGACGACGAACTGCGACAGCCCGGCATGGCGGTTCTTCTCCGCGGGGGAGGTCCGCGCCAGCAGGATCATGTAGTCGGCATGGTGCGCGTTGGTGCTCCACAGCTTGCGGCCGTTGATCCGCCAGCCTGCCCCATGCCGTTCCGCCCGCGTGCGGATCGACGAGAGATCCGAGCCCGAGTCGGGCTCGCTCATCCCGATGGCGAAGCCGCAGCGGCCGGCCGCGATCGCCGGCAGGATGCGCTGCTTGAGCGCCGCGCTGCCATTGCGCAGGATCTGGGGACCGGACTGCCGATCGCTGATCCAATGCGCCCCCAGCGGCGCGCCGCCGGCCAGCAGTTCTTCCAGCACCACGAAGCGTTCCAGCGCGCTGCGCTCGTGACCGCCATAGTCGCGCGGCCAGGTCATGGCAATGTAGCCGCGCGCCCCACAGCGTTCGGAGAAACCGCGGTCCCAGGTGGTCCAGGTCTGGCGCCCCACAGCAATGCGGCCGGCCGCCGCCTCTTCGGCCAGGAAGGCGCGCACCTCCCGGCGCAGGTCGTCGCATGACGGGGGCAGGGCCGGAGGGTGCAGGTCGAAGCGGCCGCTCATGGCGCGGGCCCCGGCACCGGCATGGTGAGCAGGATCTGGGCGAAGGTCTTGCCCAGGGGATCGTTGCGCAGGGACGCGGTGCCGCCGCCGTCGAGCGCGTTCTCGAGCACGAAGTTCAGCGCGCCGAGGCCAGGCACCTCGTAACGGCGGACCGGTCCGCCGGCCAGATGGCCGAGCCATCGGCCCACGGCCTCCGGCGTCAGCACGCGGCGCAGCAGCGGCAGGTCGTCAGGTCGCCGCGCGATGATGCCGATATTGACGGTGTTGCCCTTGTCGCCGCTGCGTCCATGCGCCAACGCGATCAGCGGGACGCTGTTCCCGCCGATCGGCAGCTCCGTCCCACCCTTGGCCGCGGGCGAGGGCGTCTCAGGTGGCGCGACCTGCGAGGCGGCCGTCGGCGGGACCGACAGGGATTCGCCGTCGAGCGCGACCCGCGGCGAGATCATGGCCTTCGGCACGAGGCAGGAGAAGAGCCGCACCACCGGCATCACGTCCGGTCGACCGCCAACCAGACTGCAGCGCCCCGGCGCCATCGCGGTTCCCGCCGGCGCGATCTCGCGGGAGAAGACCTCGACCGCCTCGCGCCGGTCATGGTGCACGTCGATCCGCAGCATCACCTCGCGGGTCGCCCAGGCCTCCGGACGGGCATGCGGGCCGAAGGCCTCCTCGCTGCCGATGAGCTTGATGCTGCTGCGCCGATAGTCGCCAAGGCCGCGCGCCGCGAAGAGCCGCCGCGTCCGGGCCAGGATCGATTCGCCGACACGCTGCGCCTTGGCGGCCGCCTCGGCGCCGACGATCGTGAACATCGCCGTCGCGCGGAAGCCGTCGCCGAAGGTCGCGCTGACCTTGTAGTCCGGCCCCGGCGCCCGGCCGCGCGCACCCTCGACCAGGACCCGGCCGGGCCCGTCGGGGGACAGGCGTACCTGGGTGAAGTCGCAGGTGACGTCCGGCAGCAGATAGGTCGCGGGGTCGTGCACCTCGTAGAGAATCTGCTCGGCCACTGTCGCCGGCGTCACCAGCCCGCCGGTGCCTGCCGGCTTGGTCACCACGAAGCTCCCGTCGCGGCGGCACTCAACGATGGGGAACCCCATGTCGTCCCAGCCCGGCACCTCCCGCCAGTCGGTGAAGAGACCGCCGGTCGCCTGGCAGCCACACTCCACGACGTGCCCGGCCAGACTGCCGGCGGCAAGCCGGTCATAGTCGTCCGGCGCCCAGCCGAAGGCATGCAGCAGCGGACCCAGAACCAGGGCGCTGTCGACACAGCGGCCGGTGATGACCACCTGCGCGCCGCCGGCCAGGGCCGCCGCGATCGGCTGCGCGCCAAGATAGGCGTTCACGCTCCACAGATCCTGCGGCAGCGCGCCGCCGTCCTCCATCGCGCGCAGGCCCATCTGCCGCAGCTCGCCGGCGCGGGCGAGCAGGTCGTCGCCTTCGACCACCGCCACGCGGAGCCGCAGCCCGAGGCTCTCGGCCAGCTTCAGGAGCTCGTCCCGGCAGGCCGCGGGATTGACCCCGCCGGCGTTGCAGACGACCTTCACGCCGCGCTCGACGAGATCCGGCAGGACCTCGGCCATCACCGGACGCACGAAGTCCCTGGCGTAGCCGGCCTGGGGATCGCGCGCCCGTGCCCGCGCCAGGATCGACATGGTGACTTCGGAAAGATAGTCGAACACCAGTACGTCGATCGGCCCGGCCAGGAGCTGCGCCGCCGCTGCGGGCGAATCACCCCAGAACCCCGCCGCGCAGCCGATGCGGATCACGTCACCGTTCACGGCGCCCCCTCCGCCGGCGGCGCATCAGGCCTGATCTCGACCAGGAGCTGCCGGGCGGAGACCTGCTGCCCCTCCACGACCGCGATGCGCAGCACCTCGCCCGCGACGGCCGCACGCACCTGCATCTCCATCTTCATCGCCTCGATCACGCAGGCAACCTGGCCGCGCGCCACCCGTTCGCCGATGGCGAGGCCGAGCTTCAGCAGGCGGCCCGACAAGGGCGCCAGGACGCGCCCGTCACCGTCGTCGGCGGGCCGCTCGCGGCCCGCCATGGCATGCCGGAATCCCTGCGCCGCCGTACCGCCATCGACATGCACGCCGGCTTCGTCGCAAGCCACCTGGAAGCGCCTGAGCACGCCATCCGCCAGGCAGACCAGCGTGGCGCCGTCGAAGGCCTCGACATCGAGCAGCAAGGCGCTCCCGCCGGCCTCCGCCTCCACCCGTCCGCCGCGCAGGCGCCGTATGCGAACCGGCCCGCTCTCGAAGGCCACGGTCCAGCGGCCCGGCCCGGCCCGCCGCCAGGCTTCCGGCGCCTCTCCTCCGGGCCAGCAGACAACCAGGGCGGCGACCGCGGCGAGCAGCGGATCGGGACCGTCCGCAAGCGCGAAGCTGTCTAGAAGACCCGTCGTGGCGCCGCCGGCGACGAAGGTATCGTCGGCGAGGACACGCTGCAGCAGGGTTTTGTTGGTCGCCACACCCAGCAGCACCGTATCGCGCAGAGCGGCGGCCAGGCGACGCCTCGCCTCTTCGCGGTCGCGACCGTGCGCCACGAGCTTCGCCAGCATCGAATCGTAGTGGGCGGTGATCTCCTGGCCGGCAGCCAGCGCCGCATCGACGCGAACGCCGGCCCGCTCAGGCGCGCGCCAGGCAAGGACGCGCCCGGTCTGCGGCAGGAAGCCCTGCGCCGGGTCCTCGGCGCAGAGCCGCACCTCGATCGCGTGACCTTTGAGGGTGACCTCGTCCTGCCGGAAGGGCAGCGGCTCGCCGGCGGCCAGCCGCAGCTGCAGCGCGACGATGTCGAGGCCGGAGACCATCTCGGTGACCGGGTGCTCGACCTGCAGGCGGGTGTTCATCTCGATGAAGTAGAAGTCGCCGTCCGGCCCCATGATGAACTCGACCGTTCCGGCGCCTTCGTAGGAGACGCTGGCGGCGGCGGCGACGGCGGCCTGCCCGAGCCGGGCGCGCAGTTCAGGATCAACGGCCGGCGAAGGCGTCTCCTCGACGACCTTCTGGTGGCGCCGCTGCACCGAGCAGTCGCGCTCGCCCAGATGCACGACGCCGCCGTAGCGGTCGCCCAGGATCTGCACCTCGATGTGACGCGCCGGCTCGATCGCGCGTTCCAGGTAGACACGGCCGTCGCCGAAGGCATTGGCGGCCTCCGAGCGCGCCGAGCGATAGGCGGCGAGGAAGTCGGCCGGGCCGCCGACGCGGCGCATGCCGCGCCCGCCGCCGCCGGCCGCCGCCTTGATCATCACCGGATAGCCGACGCCCGCCGCCCTGGCGAGCAGTTCGCTGTCCGGCAGTCCCTCCTCCAGCGTGGCGCCCGGCACGCAGGGGACACCCGCCGCCGCCATGCGCGCCCTGGCCGCCGTCTTGTCGCCCATGGTGGCGATGGCCTCTGCGGACGGGCCGATGAAGACCAGCCCGGCCTCGCGACAGGCGGCGGCGAAAGCCGCGTTCTCCGCCAGGAAGCCATAGCCCGGGTGAATCGCCTCGGCACCCGCCTTGCGCGCGGCGGCGAGGAGGCGATCGATGGAGAGATAGGAGTCGCGGGCCGCCGCCGGACCCAAGGGCACAGCCAGGTCGGCATCCCGCAGGTAGGGTGCGCCGGCGTCGGCTTCGGAGAAGACCGCGATGGCAAGGTAACCCTCGTTGCGCAGCGTGCGGAGGACACGGCGCGCGATCTCGCCGCGGTTGGCGACGAGGACGGACGAGAAGGGCGTCCGGCTCACCGCTTGCTGCTCCAGGAAGGCGCCCGCTTCTCGCGGAACGCGGCCGCTCCCTCTGTGCCTTCCGCGCCGCGGTAGGCGGCGGCGAAGGTCTCGGCGGCCAAGTCGAGCAGAGCCTCGTGTCTAGTCACCTGCGCCTCGGCGATGAGCCGCTTGCTCGCGGCCATGGCGCCGGGGGCGCAGCGGTCGATGCGGCGCAGCACCGCCGTCAGGGCCGCTTCCAGCGCGGCGCCATCGGCGCAGCATTGATGCACCAGGCCGACCCCCGCCGCCTCCGCCCCGCTCAGGCTCGCCGCGGTCAGCGCCAGGCGGCGCGTCTCGGAGGGGCCCAGACGGCGGACCAGGAAAGGCACGATCTGGGCGATCGGGATGCCCAACGTGGCCTCCGGGATGCGGAAGGTCGCGTCCTCGCGCGCGATCGCGATGTCGGCGACGCAGACCAGCCCCATGCCGCCGCCCAGGGCAAAGCCCTCCACCACGGCGATGACGGCCTGCGGCGCCTGGTCGATCAGGGTCAGGATGCGCCCGGCGCGGCGGTTGCGCGCGACCAGCGGATCGCCGTCCTCGGCGTGCTGGATGGTATCGCGCTCCTTCAGGTCGCCGCCGGCCGAGAAGGTGCCGCCGGCGCCGCGCAGCACCACGGCGCGCAGGCTGCGGTCGTCCGCGATGGCGGTGAAGACGGCTTCGAGCTCGCTCCACATCCGGGCGCTTAAGGCGTTGCGCAGCTCCGGGCGGTTCAGCGTCACGTCGAGTCGCCAGCCCTCGCGCTTCAGCAGCAGCGTCTCGCAGACTGGCAGGGGTGAGCCGCTGGCCATCCTCTCTCCGTTCAGAAGCGGGCGACGCCGAAGGTGATGGGCTGCACCGGGCGCACGGCGCCCTCGGCGCAGGTCGCCAGGCAGAAAGCCAGCACGCGCCGCGTGTCGCGGGGGTCGATGATGCCGTCGTCCCACAGCCGCGCCGTGGCATAGAGCGCGGTCGATTCGCGCTCGAAGCGCTCGATGATCTCGCGCCGCATGGATGCCAGCCGCTCGGCGTCGGGCGACTTCCCGCTGCGCTGCAGCTTCTGCTCGGTCACGATCTGCATAACGGTCGCGGCCTGCTCGGCACCCATGACGGCGATGCGCGAGTTCGGCCAGGCGAAGATGAAGTCCGGCTGGTAGGACCGGCCGCACATGCCGAAGTTGCCGGCCCCGAAGGCCCCCCCCACAAGGAAGGTGATGCGCGGCACCGGCGCGTTGGAGACCGCCTGTATCAGCTTCGCGCCATGCTTGATGATGCCGGACTGCTCGGCCTCCTTGCCGACCATGAAGCCGGTGGTGTTCTGCAGGAACACGATGGGATGGCGGGCTTGGGTGCAGAGCTGGATGAACTGGGCCGTCTTGGCAGCGTCGTCCGCCTCGATCGGGCCGTTGTTGCCGATGAAGGCGCAGGGCCGCCCCTCGACCTCACCAACGGCACAGAGCATGTGGCTGCCATAGTCCGGCTTGAAGTCAAGAAACGCGGAGCCATCGGTCAGGCGGCAGACCAGTTCGCGGATGTCGTAGGGCCGCCGATAGTCGACCGGGACGGCACCCGCCAGTTCCTCGGTCGGGTGGAGCGGCTCGTGCCAGGTCCCTGCCGGCGGCGGCGCGGCCGGGGCGAAGCGGCCGACGATCTCGCGGGCGATGGCAATGGCACCGGCGTCGTCCTCGGCGATGAACTCGGCCGTGCCGGCGACCGTGGCATGCATCTCGGCACCGCCGAGTTCCTCGTCGCCGGCGACCTCGCCGGTCGCGGCCTTGAGCAGGGGCGGCCCGGCCAGGAAGACCTTGGCCCGGCCGCGCACCATGATGGTGTAGTCGGCCAGACCGGGGACATAGGCGCCGCCGGCGGTCGAGGAGCCGCAGACCACGGCGATCTGCGGCACCCCCGCGGCCGACAGGCGGGCCATGTTGTAGAAGCGCCGGCCACCCTCGACGAAGATCTCGGACTGGTAGCCCAGGTTGGCGCCCGCGCTCTCGACCAGCATGATCACCGGCAGGCGGTTGGCGAGCGCGATCTCCTGGGCACGGAGATACTTGCGCAGGCCCATCGGCATGGTGGCCCCGCCCTTGATCGCGCTGTTGTTGGCGATGGCCATGACGCGCCGGCCGCGGACGAAGCCGATGCGCGCCAGCACGGCGCCGCCCAGCACCTCTGCTCGCCCGTCGTCGTCATGCATGCCGAGGCCGGCCAGCCGGGACAGGTCCAGCCAGGGCGCCCCGGGGTCCAGCAGCCGTTCCATGCGCTCGGTCGGCAGCAGCTGGCCGCGCTTCTCGAAGCGCGGCCGCTCGGCCTCGGTGCGCTGCTCGATGCGGCCGTGCAGCGACTCGACCTCCGCCACCAGCGCCAGCATCGCCTGGCGCTCGGCGGCGAACTCCCCACCCGTCACGTCGATCCTTGAGCGGAAGACTGTCATGCTGTGTCGGTGGCCGGGCGGACCGCCGCCTCAGCGGCGCCCGGTCAGCCCCATCTCCTTGGCGATGATAGCCATCATCACCTCGTTGGCGCCGCCGCCGATGGCGACCAGCCGGCTGTCGCGCAGCATGCGGGTGACGCGGTTCTCCCAGAGATAGCCGGCCCCGCCCATGAACTGCATGCACTGGTCGGGGACCGAGCGCGCGAGCTTGCCGGCCTTGAGCTTGGCCATCGACGTCATCAGCCTGACGTCTCGCCCCTCGACATAGCCCGCCACGGCGAGCTGGGTCAGCGCCCGCAGGGACGCGACCTCGGTGGCGAGGTCGGCCAGCGTGTAGTGGATCCACTGGTTATCCAGCAGCGGCTTGCCGAAAGCCACCCGGTCGCGCGTATAGGCGACCGTGTCGTCGATGCAGTCCTGCATCTGCGAGACGGTGCGCGCGGCGGCGAAGAGGCGCTCCTCGATGAACTGCTCCATCTGGTAGATGAAGCCCATGCCTTCCTCGCCGACGCGGAAGCGCTGCGGTACGCGCACCTCGTCGAAGAAGAGCTGCGTGGTATCGACCGCGCGCAGGCCGAACTTGTTGAGCTTCGGCGCCCGCTGCACGCCCTTGGTATCCAACGGCAGGATGATCAGCGACTTGTTCTTGTGCGGGCCGCGCTCCTGGCTGGTGTTGGCCAGCAGGCACATCCAGTCCGCCTGGTTGCCGTTCGTCGTCCACATCTTGCCGCCGGAGATGACGTAGTCGTCGCCGTCCTTGCGGGCGAAGGTCTTGATGCTGGCGACGTCCGAGCCGGCGCCCGTCTCGCTGACGCCGATGCAGGTCACCACCTCGCCGGCGATCGCCGGCGCCAGGAACTCGCGGCAGAGCTCCGGGCTGCCGTGCTTGGCCAGGGCCGGCGTCGCCATGTCGGTCTGGATGCCGAGCGAGCTGGCCACCGAGCCCGAGCGGATGTGCCCCAGCTCCTCGGCCCAGATCGTCGAGTAGGAGTAGTCGAGCCCCATGCCGCCATAGGCCACCGGCTTGGAGATGCCGAGGAAGCCCGCGTCGCCGGCCTTCTTCATCACCGTCCGCGTCGGATACTCGTTGGCCGCTTCCCAGGCATCGACGTGGGGGTTCACCTCCTGCGCGATGAAGCGTCGCAGGGAGTCGCGCAGCGCCTCGTGCTCCGGGGTCACGTTCATCGCATGGCTCCGCGTCAGCTCCGTTGCACCGAGCGCACGATGTGCCGCTCGTCGATCAGGCGGCGCGGCTTGCCCTCGCGGCCGACGTTGGTATCCAGCTCGCCTTCCGGCGCCAGCTCGATCAGGGGCTTGATCCCGAGATCGGCCCGCAGGCGCTCGGCCAGGAACTCGTCGAGGCCTTCCAACGAGCCGCTGCCGCTCTTGACCTCGACCCGCACCACCAGCTCGTCGCGCAGCACGCCGTTCTGTTCGAAGCGGCGCGCGATGCAGAGCCACTCGCCCGTGGTGCGGCTGTCGCTGCGCACGGCCCTGAGGCAGCCCATGGGATAGACGTTGGTGCCGCGGATCTTGACCATCTGGTCGCTGCGCCCGAGGAACTTGTCCATGCGGCGGAAGTTGCTGCCCAGCGGGCTGGTCCCTTCGTACTTGATCCGCGCGAGGTCGCGCAGGTTGTAGCGGATCAGCAGCGGGATCTGCCGGTGCAGGTGGGTGAAGGTCAGGTCGCCGGCCTCGCCGGTCGCCACCGGTTGCAGCGTGTCGGTGTCGACGAACTCGAAGACCGCGGCGTCCTCCATGAGGTAGAGGCCGTCCTTGTCCTCGCCTTCGAAGGCCACGCCGCCGGTCTCGTGCGTCCCATAGTTGTCATAGACCGGGCAGCCCCACAGCTCCTCGACATAGTTGCGCAGCGAGTTGTCGAGATCGGGGCCGAGGTAGGTGGTGATCAGCTTGGTGCCCAGCTCGCGGACGCTACGGCCCAGTTCCTTCTGGCAGACATGGGCTAGCTGCGTCATGTACTCAGGGAAGGAGGTCCAGATGTTGGTACCCAGCTGCAGCGCGTACTCGAGCTGGCGACGGCTGGGCGTGACCACGCCGCTTCCGGTGGTGATCGGCACGATGCCGAGATAGTGGTGCGCCGCCTGGTAGTAGGCCCAGCCCATGTTGGAGAGCGAGAGGGTCCCGGTGATCTGCAGCCGATCGCCTGGTCGTCCGCCCTGGGCATAGAGCTCGCGCGCGATGAAGAGCCCGTTGTACTCCCAGTCCTTCGAGCCGAAGAGCGTGGGCCGCGGCAGCCCCGTGGTGCCGCTGCTGGTCTGCATCTTCAGCGGATGCTGCCGGCTGTAGGCCGCGGCATCGATGCCGCAGACCTCGCCGAAGGGCGGCCTGGCCGCGATCGAATCCTTCACGTCCTCGGAATTGAAGATCGGGATCTTGTGCAGGTCGTCGAGGCTGCGGATGTCACCGGGCTCGAGCCCGGCCGCCCGCCAGCGCCGGCTGTAGAAGGCGTTGTCCCAGGCCTCCGCCACGCGCTGCATGAAGTGGTGGTTCTGGTAGGCCCGCAACTGGTCGCGCGACCAGCGAAAGTTCGTCTCGTACCAAACGTCCGGCGGCGGCGTTTGCTCGAAGAAGCTCTCCCAGTCGATCGAGTTGACGTAGAGCGGCAGCCTGCTGTTCCGGGCGACCTTGGGCACGTTCACCTCCCTCTTCCGGCTAGCCGCCGATGTGCTGCCCGCCATCGACGCTGAACACCTGGCCGGTGATGTAGGCACCCTCCTCGCTCGCCAGCATCGCGATCATGGCCGCCACTTCCTCGGGCCGGCCGATGCGGCCAAGCGGGATGCCGGAGAGCACCTTCTTGGTGGTCTCCTCGCCCCAGGCCTCAAGGATCGGCCGCGTCATGTCGGTATCGGTGATGCCGATCCGCACGCAGTTGGCGCGGATCCCCGCGCGCGCCTCCTCCTTGGCCAGCACCTTCACCAACGCCTCGACGCCGGCCTTGGCGGCGGCGCCATTGGCGTTGCGAGGCGGCATGAGCTTGACGGCGATCGAGGAGACCATCACCACGACGCCGCCGCCGCCGTCACGCAGCGGGCCGATGCCATAGCGTGCGACATGGAAGGCGCCGTTGAGGTCGACATCCAGGAAGGCCTTCCACTCCGCCGGCTCGAGGCTGCGGATCGGCTTGGTCGGCGCCGGCGCGCCGGTGGTGTTCACCAGGATGGAATAGCCGCCCAGCGCCTCGACGGCGCGCGCGACGGCCGCCTGCACCTGGGCCGGATCGACCACGTCCGCCTTGATCGGCACGGCCTTGCGGCCAGCGGCCTCGATCGCCTTCGCGGTCTCCGCCGCCGCGGCCTCGTCGCCGCGATAGACGAAGGCGACGTCCGCTCCCTCCTGGGCCAGGCGCAGGGCGGTTGCCCGGCCGACACCCCGGCCGCCACCGAAGACCAGTGCCTTGGAACCTATCAACCGCATCGCGTCCCCCCCGGTGGTAATGATTGATCGGGCCGTTGGCGGCCTTCTGGCGTGAAGGAAAAATAGTAAACTTGAACCATGAACCGCAAGTCATTTAAATGCGCCGCTGAACGAAAGCAGAGGGGAAGCAACGTGGCCTACCAGGACATCCTGTATTCCGTGCGCGACGGCGTCGCGACCATCGCGATCAACCGGCCGCAGACGCTGAACGCGATGCGGGGAATCACGATCGACGAGATGGAACAGGCGATCGCCGCGGCCGAAGCCGACCGCTCGGTCGGCGTGCTGGTGCTCACCGGGGTCGGCGACAGGGCCTTCTCGTCCGGCGGCGACGTCAAGTGGGAACTCGAAGGCGGGCTCAAGGACCTCGACCTGCGGGTCAACCGCCTCGTTCTCAACGTGCTGAAGCCGGTCATCGCGCGCGTCAACGGCTATGCCATCGCCAGCGGCAACCACATCGCCTACTTCTGCGACTTCACCATCGCCGCCGAGCACGCGATCTTCGGACAGAACGGGCCGAAGATCGCCTCGCCCGCCGCCGGCCACTATGTCTCGCACCTCGCCAACATCATCGGCCACAAGCGGGCGCGGGAGATGTGGATGCTCTGCCGCCGCTACAGCGCGAAGCAGATGCTCGAGTGGGGCCTGGTGAATGCCGTCGTGCCGAAGGAAGAGCTCGACGCCGAGGTGGAGCGCTGGTGCAAGGAACTGCTGGCGATGAGTCCGACCTCGCTGCGTACGGTCAAGCGCTCCTTCAACCGCATGGTCGACCTGACGCCGTTGATGGACGTGCTGAACGAGGTGCGTCCGGGCTTCTTCGAAAGCGGCGAGCTGGAGGAAGGCGCCAAGGCCTTCCTGGAGAAGCGGAAGCCGGACTTCAGCCCCTGGCGCTAGCATCGCCCCTGGCCTTGCGGCGGACGTGTCCGCCGCCAGCGGCCAGACGCGCCCGCGTTCAGATTCCTAGGTAGGCGCGGCGGACAAAATCGCTGTCCGCGAGGTCCGCGGAGGCGCCTTCCATCATGATCTCGCCGTTCTCGATCACGTAGGCGTGCTGCGAGAGCTTGAGCGCCAGCTGCGCGTTCTGCTCCACCAGCAGGATGTCGACGCCGGCCTGGCTGATGGCGCGGATGATGTCGGCGATCACCTGGACGATGACCGGGGCCAGGCCGATCGAAGGCTCGTCCAGCAGCATCATGCGCGGCGACGACATCAGGGCGCGCGCCA
Source organism: Pseudomonadota bacterium (assembly GCA_029781795.1). Classification (GTDB taxonomy): domain Bacteria; phylum Pseudomonadota; class Alphaproteobacteria; order Kiloniellales; family JACOMY01; genus JAKOWB01. The sequence continues at coordinate 86,532 of JAKOWB010000276.1, forward strand.
CCGCCAGCATCTGCTGCTGCCCGCCGCTGAGATTGCGGGCGCGCTGCCCCAGGCGCTCGCGCAGCACCGGGAAGTAGCCGAGCGCCTTCTCCAGATCGGCGGCGACGCCCGCGGAGTCCGTGCGCCGGTAGGCGCCCATCAGCAGGTTCTCGCGCACCGTCATCGACTTGAAGAGGCGCCGTCCCTCCGGCACCAGGACGACGCCGCGCTTGACGATGTCGTCGACCGAACGGCCGACGATCTCCTCGCCGTCGAAGCGTATCGAGCCGCCGCCCGGCGGCACCAGGCCGGCGATGGCCTTCATGATCGTGCTCTTGCCGGCGCCGTTGGAGCCGATGATGGCCGTGATGGCGCCGCGGCGGACCTGGAAGGCGGCGCCGGAAATGGCGCGCACCTTGCCGTAGGAGACCTCCAGCCCGCCGACCTCGAGAATCGGGTCCGTGCTCATGCCGCCTCGCCCAGGTAGGCCTTGATGACGTCGGGATTGCGGCTGACCTGCTCCGGCGTGCCCTCGGCCAGCTTGCGGCCGGCGTCCAGCACGACGATCCGCTCGCAGAGCGACATCACCGCCCGCATGTTGTGCTCGACGAAGAGGACCGAGGTGCCGAACTCGGCACGCAGCGCCTTGATGGCGCCCAGGGTCTCGTTGACTTCGGTCTGGTTCAGCCCGGTCAGGGGCTCGTCAAGGCAGAGCAGCCGCGGCCGGCTTGCCGCGGCGATCGCCATGGCGAGCCGGCGCTGCGAGCCGTGCGGCAGGTTGCGCGCCTTCTCGCTCATCACGGCCGTCAGCCCGAAGCGCCGCGCGACATCGGCGACGCGCTCGGCACGTTCCGCCGTGCGCGCGATGAACTGCTCGAGGCCGATCACGATGTTGTCCAGCACCGTCATCTCGCTGAGATAGCTCTCGTGCTGGAAGGTCCGCACCATGCCCAGCCGCGCGACCCGCTCCGGCTTCAGGCCGTCGATGCGCTGGCCGTCCAGCAGGATGCGGCCTTCCGATGGGCGATAGAACCCGGTGATGACGTTGAAGGTCGTGCTCTTGCCGGCGCCGTTCGGCCCGATCAGCCCCAGGATCTCGCCCCGGCCCAGCGTGAAGGAGAAGTCCGAAACGGCGGTCAGGCCGCCGAAGCGGCGGGTCAGGCCTTCCACCACGAGCAGCGGCGTCTCGTCGGCGCTCATGACGTGCGCGCCTCCCGGCGGAGGATCACCGCGTCGGCCTCGGCGTCGCGCAGCAGCCGCATGCGGGTCATGAGTCCGACCAGGCCATTGGGCATGAAGAGGATGGCGACCAGCAGCGTCGCACCATAGAAGATCAGCTCCAGCTGGCCGAACTTCAGCAGGAACTGGCCGAGCGCCGTGAGCAGGGCCGCGCCGATGATCGGCCCGGTCGGATCCTCCTCGCCGCCCAGCTTCACGTAGGCCAGGGCGTAGACCGACACCAGTATGGTGAAGTCGCCGGGGCTGACCACGTTGTTGGAATGGGCATAGAGCGCGCCGCCAACCGCCAGCGCCATGGAGGCGACGGCCAGGCAGAAGACCTTCATGCGCAGCACGTCGATGCCGACGCTCTGCACGATCGCGTCGTTGTTCAGGATGGCGCGGAAGATGCGCCCATAGCGCGACCGCTCGATGGCATAGAGCACCAGCAGAAGCAGGATGATCACGCCGATCACGAAGGCGGGGAAGTAGGCCTCCAGCAGGCGCGGCGGGAAGATGCCGACGATGCCCGAGGCACCGCCGATCGCATCGGTCCGGTTGGCGATCAGCCGCACGATCTCGGCGAAAGCGAAGCTGATGAGCATGAAGTAGGGACCCTTCGAGCGCATGGTACCGTAGCCGAAGGCCACCGCGACCAGCCCGGCGACCACCAGCGCGGCAAGCAGCGAGACCACGAAGGGCAGGTCCCACATGGCGGTGCAGACCGAGGCGACGTAGGCACCGATGCCGTAGAAGGCGGCCGTCGCCATGTTCGCCTCGCCGACCAGCAGCACGAAGCGCATGGCCGCCGCGATGAGGGCGTTCAGCGACATCCACATCAGCACCCGGGCGATGAATGGGTCGCCCAGCAGCGCCAGCAGGAACGCACCAATGCCGACTGCCAGCACCAGCAGATGGAATCTACCTTTCGACATTGCCGGTCAGACCCTCCGGGCGAAGTATCAGGACGGCAACGACGGCGACGAAGATCATGATCGAGGCGATCGACAGGTCGAAGAAGTAGCCGATCAGGCTGTGCACGAAGGCGAAGAGGAACGAGGCGATGATGGCGCCTGGCACGCTGCCCAGACCGCCCAGGATGACGATCATGAAGCCGTTGATCAGGTAGCTCTCGCCGATCGAGGGCACGACGACGCCGATCGGCGCCACCAGACAGCCGGCGATGGCGGCCAGCAGGGTGCCGATCAGGAAGCCATAGAGCGCGATGCGCTTGTAGGGCACGCCCTGCAGCATCGCCGCCTCATGGTCGTCGGCCATGGCGACCAGGCCCATGCCCAGCTTGGAGCGACGGATGAAGAGATAGAGGCCGGCGGCGATGGCCAGCGACACGATGCAGATGACCAGGCGCTGCGTTGACATGGCCGCGCCGAAGATGGTCACGCGCCCGTCGATCAGGCTGGGTGCATTGTGCGGCTGCCCGCCGAAGATCTCGAACAGCAGGCCCTGCATGAGCAGCACCAGGCCGAGCGAGAAGATGAAGCCACCCACCATGTCGCGCAGCAGCCGGTGCAGGCCGAAGCGATAGATCGCGAAGCCAACCACGAGCACCGTCGCCAGCGACGCCAATACGGCGATGAGATAGCTGAGCCAGAGCGGCAGCCCATGGCTGCCGGCAAGCTGGCCGGTCACGGTGGCCGCGAGCAGCGCGGCGAGCGAGAAGAACTCGCCATGGGCGAAGTTGATGATCCGCATCACGCCGAAGATCAACGTCAGGCCGAGGGCGAAGAGCACATAGACCGCCCCGATCTGCAGGGTGTTCAGCAGCAATTGCGGCAGAACGCTCATACTAGCGAACCCTCGGAAGCGCCATGGCGCGCCGCACCGGCGGGTGCGGCGCGCCAGGCCACTGCTCGCTGCAGCCGGCTGCTGGCTACTTTGCCAGCTCCGGTGAAGCGATGCGGATGATCTCGACCGGCTTGCCGTCCTGGATCTGGCTGACGATGATCGGCAGCAGCATCTGATTGGGCAGGCCGTAGGACGCCGCCAGGCCGAAGCCCGACGGCCCATAGGACGACTCGAACTTGAGGGTCGGCAGCGCCGCGGCGACCACCGCGGGATCGACGCTGTCGGTCGCCTTCATCGCAGCGACGATGGCGGCGATCGAGTCCCAGGACATGATGGTCACCTGGTCCAGCGGCTGGCCGAGCTCGGCCTTCGCCTTCTCGTTCAGCTCACGCTGGATGTCGGTGGCCAGCGGACCGCTGAAGTCCGCCGAGAGGCCGATGTAGGTGCCGTTTGCCGCGGCGCCGCCGGTGGTCACGATGTCGTTGACCGAGGAGCCCGAGGCGTTGACCTTGACGCCGTCCCAGCCGAGCACTTCCAGCTCCTTCAGGACGTTGCCCGCGACCTGCAGCGGCGTCGCGGCCAGATCGAGGATGTCGGGATCGGCCTCGGCGATCTTGGTGGCGATCGGCGCGAACTCGGTCGTGTTGCGGTCGAAGAAGTCGCTGCCGACAACCTGCAGCCCCAGCTGATCCCAGGTCGCGTGGGCGACCGACTCGACGTCCTGGCCGCTCGCGTCGTTCGGGTTGATCAGATAGACCGTCTTGGCATCAGGGTACTTCTCGTGCAGGTAGCTGTAGAGCGGCCCGAAGATCTCGGCCGGGCTGTTGAGCTGGGTGAAGGTCATGGGGAAGTCCTTGCCCTTCACGCGCTTGCCCCAGGCACCGGTGAAGTGCAGCACGCCCGCCCGCTCGGAGATCGCCTGCAGCGCGCTGACGGCGGCGGTCGACATGCTGGCGACGATGAACTTGACGCCGTCGTCGTTGATCAGCGTCTGCGCCACCTTGGCGCCATCGGCGGCGTTGTACTTGTTGTCGTAGGCGATGATCTCGATCTTGTAGGTCTTGCCGCCGATCGTCAGGCCGCCGGCGTCGTTGATCTTCTTGGCGGCCTGCTCGGCCGTCCAGACGGTGCCGGTGCCGTAGGCCACGGCCGGCCCCGAGAGGATGGCGGAGATACCGAACTTCAACGTCTCGTCGGCCTGCGCCGAGACCGCGCCGGCGAGTGCCAGCGCCGCGATACCCATGGTCAGTCGCTTCAGCAGCATTGTCGTATCCTCCCCTCGTTCCGGCGACCTCTAGCGGACGCCTTGCTGGATCTGGTCAGGTCGGCCCTTCTGAGTGGCCTTGTTGTTTGCTCTTGGCACGCCTCGCGAGGCGGCTAGGCCTCCTCGTCGAGGAAGCCGGCGATCAGCCGGGCCAGGGCCTCGGGCTGATCGAGATCGGCCAGGTGTCCGGCCTGAGGCAGCGTGGCGATGCGGACCGGCGCGCCGATCCGCTCGGCATAGAGCTGCGGATAGACCGCGGGGACCACCTCGTCCGCCTCGCCGTGGACGATCAGCGTGCGCCCGCGGATGCGGTGCAGCCGCCTCTCCAGCTGGGTGTCGCCAAGCGGCCAGAGCAGGCGGGCCGCGGCCTCGCTGGCCCGGCTTTCCAGGATCTTGAGTTCAACCTGGTCCTCCCCGCTGGCCGCGGCGAAGAGGCCGCTGTAGCGCTCCGGCGCCTGGCACAGCAGCTCGGGCAGGGCGCCCGGCCGCTGGGCCCAGAGATCGGCGACGGGGTCGTCCTCGCGGCAGAGTCCGAGCGGTCCCACCAGCACCAGGCGGGCGGTCGAGGGCCACATCGCGGCGGCCTCGGCCGCCAGCGTGCTGCCGACGGAGATGCCGACGAGGTCCACGGCGTGCAGGCTGGCCGCGTCGAGCAGGTCGCCCACCGCGACGATCCAGTCCAGCGTGCTGTCCAGTTCGTCGTGCCCCCTGGCGCCGGGCTGTCCCGGCAGCGAGGGCACCACGACATGTCGTCGCGTCGAGAGGGCTTCGAGGAAAGGCGTCCATTTGGGCGCGCCGCCGAAACCGGGGAACACCGCGACCTTGGGTCCCGCGCCCTTCTCCCACAGACGGACCGGACGGCCGCGGACCTGGAGCGTGGTTTCGCGCGGCATCGTCATGACGCGGCCTTCAGCGCCTGTGGCTGCGGGCGCCGGGCGCCCTGCGGCCACCAGCGGTCCTCCCAACGGTCGTCGAAGAGATCCTGGAGCTGCGGGGCGACGCGCCGCGCGAAGAGATTGGCGTTGTAGCTGGCAAGCTGCCGGCCCATGTTGCCGAACTGGAGCAGCAGCATGAGGTGGCCGACGTTCAGCTCCTGCGCCACGGCGCGCAGCTGCTCGGCGACTTCGTCGGGCGAGCCGATCACGACATAGCCGCGATCGACGATGGACTGCCACTCGGGCGGCTTGCTGGGCGGCCCCTTGAGGCGCCGCGAGCCCGACGCCGCGTCGGCGTTGGCCAGGGTCTCGACCTGCGAGGTCACGCGTGCGCGCATCGTCGCCTCGGACTTGTGGCCGGGCGGCGTGGCGTAGCGCGGGTCGACCCGCAGGCAGCGTCCGTAGAAGTACTCGGCCGGCTCGCGGTAGAGCTCCAGTGCCTCCTGGCGGGTCTCGGCGACGCCGACGAACTGCAGGAAGCCCGCCCGGTAGGGATTGCGGTCCTTGCCCAGCTCGTCCATGGCGTTCCAGAAGCCGTCCATGGTCTCGCGGCCCATCTTGTGGCCGAAGTAGGACAGGTACGAGTAGACGTAGTCGCTCTCGGCGCACCAGCGCCAGGTTTCCATCGACCCGCCGCCGGGCACCCAGATGGGCGGGTGCGGCCGCTGCAGCGGGCGCGGCAGGACATTGACGTAGCGCAGCTTGTTGAAGCGGCCGTTGAACGAAAAGACCTTCGGCTCGGTCCAGCTGCGCACGATCAGGTCGTGCGCCTCGGCGTAGCGCGCCCTCAGCTGGCTGGGGTTCTGCCCATAGGCGTAGCAGGTGTCCATCGGCGTGCCGACGGGAAACCCGGCGATGACCCGCCCGCCTGAGATGCAGTCGACCATCGCCATCTCCTCGGCCACCCGGATCGGCGGGTTGTAGAGCGCGAGGCTGTTGCCGAGGATGCAGATGGCGCTGTCGCGCGTCTGCCGGGCCAGGGTCGAGGCGATGAGATTGGGCGACGGCATGAGGCCGTAGCCGTTGGAGTGGTGCTCGTTGACGCAGACCGCGTCGAAGCCGAGTTCGGCCGCCTCGATCAGCTCGTCGATGTAGTCGTTGTAGACCTCGCTCATGCGCTCCCGGTCGAAGAGCGCGGGATCGATATCGATCCAGACGGAGGGATGCTTCTCCCGGAAATCGTCCGGCAGATGGGGATAGGGCATCAGGTGGAAGTACATCAACTTCACGGCGCGCTCTCCCTGCCCGCCGGCTTCACGTCGCATGCGCGAGCCCACGGCTTTTTTTGCGGATGGTGTGTGCCGCGCCCGCGACCTGTCAAGAAGAATGAACAATGACCCATAGTTCACACTTCTCCCGAAGGGCGGCGGTGGTTCATGGCGCTGCGGTCCAGGCGAGGGCGGCCGCCAGCAGCGCCTGACTGGCGGCGGTTCCCGGGATTCCCAGGCCGATCGCAAAGTGATGCGCCTCGGGAATTTCGCCGAAGGAGACCTTCGCGCCGGCCGCCTGGCAGGCCGCCGCGTAGCGCCGCGACTGGTCGCGCCACGACCGCGATTCGAGCGCCCCCACCTGAACGACGAGGGGCAGACCGGCGGGCGGCGGGCGGTGCAGGGGACTGAGGTCGCGCGCGTTCCGGCGATCGAGGCCCAGCGCCGCGCCGACCGGCAGCTCCGCCAGGGGCTCGAGGTCGTAGAGGCCGCTGCTGAGGAAGGCGCCACGGATTGCGGAACCTCCCCGCCCCTCCGCCACGGCGGCCAGGGCACAGGCCGCGAGATGGGCGCCCGCCGAACTGCCCGCCAGCACCAGGCGGCTGGGGTCGACGCCGTGGCTGGCGAGATTGTCGCCGCACCAGGCCAGCGCCTCGTCGATCTCGGCGACGATGCGCGCCAGCGGCACGCCGGGGCAGAGGTCATAGCCCACATGGACGCTGGCCAGGCCGGCGGGAACCAGGGTCGCCGCTACGCCGGCGACGAACTCCTTGGAAAGCGCGCGCCAGTAGCCGCCATGAATGAAGATCACCGCGGCGGCCCCCGGCGCGGCCGGAAAGATGTCGAGGCATTGCCGCGGCCCGGCGCCGTAGCGCAGGTCGGCGCGATGCGGCAGCGATCGCCGCGCCGACTCGGCCGCGCGCGACCAAGCGGCGAGGTGGTCCCGCCAGTCCGCCACGCCCGCGGTCGGATCGTACTCTTGCGCCAGGGCCGGGTCCGAGAGGGTCATGCGGGTCCACGACGAAGAAACTTGAACTATGAGTCACCATTCGTATAATCCTTGTCAAGTGCTGCCGGGAGGGCTCCGCCCATGAACGATGATCTGCAGCTGCCTGACCGCTTCCGTATGGCGATGCGCCAGTTCGCGGCTACCGTGTCAGTCATCTCGACGGCGGACGGTGGTCAGCGCTACGGCATGACCGCGACCGCCGTCACGTCGCTTTGCGTCGAGCCGCCGACACTGCTGGTCTGCGTCAACCGCGGCGCCAGCATCCATACGCCGCTGAGCCGGGCCGGCCACTTCTGCGTGTCGGTCCTGCGCGACCACCATGTCGCGCTTTCCCACGCCTTCTCGGGTGGACTGGACCCTTCAAGACGCTTCAGTCTGGGCGACTGGCAGGACACCGAGGAGGGCCTGCCCTTCCTGGCCGACGCGCAGGCCTCGTTCGTCTGCCGCCTGGCCCGCACGCTCGAATACGCGACGCACTCGGTGTTCATCGGCGAGGTGTTGCGCGCCTGCTCCAGCGAGGCAGCCGCGCCGCTGGTCTATCACGCCGGCCGCTATGCCGGACTGGCCCCTCTCGAGCAGGCGCGACCCGGCTGAGAGGCGGGAGGTTGCGGTTGGCCGGCTGTTGTAAGATGGCTGCCACCCGAGTCCTGACAAGGGCGCCCCATGGACAAGAATTCCGCCCACCTGCCGGCCGAGGAGACAGCGAGCGAGCCCTCGTCGCTCCGCGCCAAGCAGGCGCAGAGCCGCCACCGCCGCCTGTTCAACGCCGCCCTGAAGGTGGTCGGCGAGGCCGGCTACACCGAGACCACGATATCCAAGATCACCAAGCGCGCCGGCATGGCGCAGGGCACCTTCTACAACTACTTCGATTCACGGCAGGAACTGTTCGAGAAGCTGTTGCCGACGCTGGGCGACGAACTCATGGAGTTCCTCGACCGCGCACTGGTCGGCTCGGACGATTTCGTCGAGAAGGAAGAACGTTGCCTGCGCGGCTTCTTCGACTTCAGCCGCGAGCATCCGGAGTTCTACCGCATCCTGACCGAGGCCGAGGTCTTCGTACCGAACGCGCACCGGGCCTATGTCGCCAAGCTCGCGGACTGGTACATGAAGGTCTTTTCCGAGCAGGCGAACGGCGGCGCCCTGGTCGGCTACTCCGACCAGGAGCGCGAGGTGGTCGCCTATATCCTGCTGGCCGCCCACCACTACCTGACCATGCGCTACACCCATTGGATCGGTCATTCCGGCCGCATTCCCGACTGGGTCGTGGCGGCCTACATGCGCTTCGTCGGCCGCGCGATCGGACCGCAGCAGGCTGCCGCGGCAGGCCCGCTGCCCACGCCGGCCCGCGGTTCCGCGCGCAAGGGCCGGAAGTCGGCGGCGAAGGAGGCCGCGGTGCAGGCGCTTCGCTTCGTGCCGCAGCTGGTCCCGCGCCCCTATTCCGAGAATGCGGCCTTCGTGCCGCAGATCGACTGTCGGACCACCATCCGCGACGACGGGCTGGTCAAGGTGGAGCTGGATCTGCACCCCGGGCTGCTGAACAGCCGTGGCGCCGCCAGCGGCGGCTTCATCACGACCCTGGCCGAACTGGCCGGCGCGGCCGCGGTTTGCCACGACCGGCAGGAGGTCATCTCGGTCGAATCGGTCGGCCTGGCCGCGACCTTCGTGCGCCCGATCAGCGAAGGCACGCTGGTCGCTGTCGCCCGCCGCGAGAACTCGGGCCGCAACATCCGCTTCGTCGATATCCGCGTGCTGCAGGATGACGAGGATGGCCCGCTGGTCGCGCACATCTCCGGAACCTGGCGTGTCCTCGGCGACTGATCGTTCCGACCCGCTCTGGCTCGAGAGGCTTGCCATCGGCGACGAGCTCGCCCTCGGCACCGTGGTCTGCTCCTCGGCGGCGATCGACGGCTACGCCGCGGCCACGGGTGACGACCACCCGATACACAGCAACCGGGACGCCGCCCGGCAGCTGGGCTTTGCCGACCGCATCGCACAGGGCCCGCTGCCGCTCGGTTTCGCGCTCTCCGCCCTGGCGCGCCGCCTTGGGCCATCGGTGCGCACGCTGCTCTCGGTCGACGCGTGGGCCTTCAAGGCGCCGGCGGTGGCGGACGTGGCGCTCGACGGCCGGGCGAGGGTCGCATCGATCGGTCCCGCCCGGCGCTCCGGCACGCCGGTGACCTTCGATCTCGACCTGGTCGAGCAGTCCGGGCGCGTGGTGCAGTCCGGACGCGCGACGCTGCTGGTGCGAGCCGACCCGGCCGGGGCGGCGGCGGCGCCGGCGGCCGCCTGGCGCGAACTGGCGAGCGGCCTGGCCTTCCCGGAAGGCCCGGTTGCCCTGCCGAATGGCGACCTCCTGATGGTCGAGGTGGCGGCCGGCCGGGTCACCGTGGTCGGCGGCGGCCTTGCCCCGAGCGGCGAGCTGAGGGTGGTGGCGCGCCCTGGCGGTGGCCCCAACGGCGCGGCCCGCGGCCCCGATGGGCGCATCTATCTCTGCAACAACGGCGGCCTCGAGTGGCTGGAGCGCGATGGCGTGCTCTATCCCGGCCATGCGCGGCCCGACGCCGTCGGCCGCATCGAGGCGCTGGACCTTGCGACAGGTGCCGTCGAGCGGCTGTTCGACAGCTGCGACGGCCAGCCCCTGCTTGGCCCCAACGACCTGGTCTTCGACCGGCAGGGCGGCCTCTGGTTCACCGACCATGGCCGCCGGCAGGAGCGAACGCGGCAGGCGGGCGCGGTCTACTACGCCGACCTCGGCCAGCGCAGCGTCCGGCGGATCGCCACCGGCATCGAGCAGCCGAACGGCATCGGGCTTTCACCGGACGAGACCCGGCTCTATGTCGCGGAGACGCCGACCGGGCGCCTCTGGGTTTTCGAGCTCGAGGCGCCAGGACGTCTGGCGCGCCAGCGCCAGGCCGTGCCCTGGCTGCGCGGACGGATCCTGCTGGGCAGCACCGACTATCGCCTCTTCGATTCCCTCGCCGTCGAGGCCGGCGGCGATGTCTGCGTCGGATGCTGCGGCGAGGGCGGCATCGCCGTGGCCGCGCAGGCCGGCGGCCTGCGCGCCTTCCTGCCGCTGCCCGACCTCTTCGTGACCAACCTCTGCTTTGCCGGGCCAGGGCTGAGGACGGCGGCGATCACCCTGTCCGGCAGCGGCCGGCTGGTCGCACAACCCTGGGCACGGCCAGGCCTTGAACCGAACTTCGCTGGAGCTGTCTGATGGCATCGCCGCGCCATGACGAGTCGCTGGTTGCGCTGGAGCGCGTCGACGGTGTCGCGGTCCTCAGCCTGGACGACCAGAAGCGCCGCAACGCGCTCTCCGCCGACCTGCAGGATGCCCTGGCCGGGCGCCTTTCCGAGATCCGTGGCGATCCCCAGGTACGGGCCGTCGTGCTGACGGCCAGGGGCCGCTATTTCAGCGTCGGCGGCGACGTCGGCGCCATGACCGGCGACCCCCTCTCGCCCGCCGAGGCGCGGCAGCGCCTGGCGCGCCTGCAGGGCTGTGTCGAGGGGCTGCGCTCGCTGGAGGTGCCGCTGGTCGCCGCCGTCAACGGCCCGGCCTTCGCCGGCGGCTTCAGCCTGGCGCTCACCGCCGACTTCGTGGTCGCCGCCGAAAGCGCGACCTTCTGCGCATCCTTCGGCCGCTTCGGACTGGTGCCCGACGTCGGCATCGTGCATGCCCTGACCCGGCTCGTGGGGCTGGCGCTGGCGCGCGAACTGCTGCTGACGTGCCGCAGCGTCACCGCGGCCGAGGCGCTGGAGCGGGGCTTCGTGCGCTCGCTGCATCCCCCTAGCGAGGAGCTGGCGGCGGCAATCGCGCTCGCGGGCCGCCTCGGCGGCGCCTCGCCCACCGCCTATGCGCTCACCAAGATGATGCTCAACCGCGCCGCCGAGGCGGACCTGGCCTCGCTGCTGGAACTTGAAGCCCTGGCGCAGCCGATCTGCCTCGACACAGCCTATCATCGCGAGGCCCTGCGCCGCTTCCTGGCGCGCGAGCCGCTGGCCTTCCAATGGGACCAGGAATGAGGCTGCGGGTCGTGCCGGGGCTAGACCGGATCCCAGGTAAAGAGCCCGGCCGAGGTCTCCAGCGGATAGAAATCGGGGGCGAAGGCCGGCAGCGCGCGCTCGGCGATCGTGTCCGGCGTCCAGCCCTCGCCGCTGTGCAGCGAGCGCAGCACGCGCGGCTGGGAGAAGAGGAAGAGCTCGTTGGCGCGCACGCCGAAGATCTGCCCGGTCACCGTCGCCGCCGCGTCGCTCAGCAGGAAGGTGACCAGCGCGGCGACCTTCTCGGGGCCCAGCTTCTTCAGCTGCTCGATGCGGGCGCGCTCGGCCTCGGTACTGTCCGGCACCGAGCCGGTCATGCGGCTCCAGGCGAAGGGCGCCACGGCGTTGGAGCGGACGTTGAAGCGGGCCATGTCGACCGCGATGGCCTTCGACATGGCGGCGACGCCGAGCTTGGCGGCGGCGTAGTTGGCCTGGCCGACATTGCCGATCAGGCCGCTGGTCGAGGTCATGTGCACGAGGCTGCCGGACTGCTGGGCGCGGAAGTGCGCCGCCGCGGCGCGGCTGACATAGAAGCTGCCGCAGAGATGGACGCCGATCACCGCGTCCCAGTCGGCGACGGGCATCTTGTGGAAGATCGAATCGCGCAGGATGCCGGCGTTGTTCACCACGGCATCGATCCGGCCGAAGCGATCGACCGCGGCCTGCACCAGGGCCTCGGCCTGGTCTGCGGCGGCCACGCTGTGGTGATCGGCCGCGGCGGCACCGCCGGCCTGCCGGATCTCTTCCGCGACCGTCTCAGCCAGGCTGGCATCGCCGCCCTCGCCGCCGAGGGCCACGCCCGGATCGTTCACCACGACCGCCGCCCCGTGCGCCGCGAGCGACAGGGCGACAGCCCGCCCGATACCGCGACCTGCGCCGGTGACGACGGCGACCTTGCCGTCCAGCCGTACCCTTCCCGTCATCGCGCTCTCCGCAATACCAGCATCTGCGTAATCCCCTCCGGGACATCCCGGCGGCCCGCCGAGCTATAGCATCAAGCAGGAGGATCACAAGAATGCGCGAGGCCGTCATCGTCTCGACCGCCAGGACGCCGATCGCCAAGGCCTTTCGCGGCGCCTTCAACGCCACCCATCCGATCGAGCTGGGCGGCCACGTGATGCGGCACGCGGTTTCCCGCGCCGGCGTCGACCCGGCCGAGATCGAGGACGTAATCTTCGGTTGCGGCATCCCGGAGGGCGCGACGGGCTTCAATATCGCCAGGGCCTCGGCATTGCGCGCCGGGATTCCAGTCACCGCCGGCGCCGCAGTGGTCTCGCGCCACTGCGCCTCGGGCCTGCAAGCGATTGCCACGGCGGCGCAGCGCGTGATCGTCGACGGCGTCGACGCCGTGCTTTCCGGCGGGATCGAGCACATCACGCTTGTGCAGCCGGGCCGCAACACAGCCTTCCGCGAGCCGTGGATTCTGGCGCACAAGCCGGAGCTCTACATGCCGATGATCGACACCGCCGAGATCGTCTCGCGGCGTTACGGCGTCGGCCGCGAGGCCCAGGACGAGTACGCGCTGGAGAGCCAGCAGCGCACGGTCGCGGCGCAGCGTGCCGGCCGCTTCGCCGCCGAGCTGGTGCCGCTGCCGACCCGCAAGGAGATCCGTGAGCGCGGCAGCGAGACCGTGACCCACCAGGAGGTGCTGCTGGAGCAGGACGAGGGGCCGCGGGCCGACACCACGGCGGCCGGCCTGGCGGCGCTGGCGCCGGTAAAGGGCGAGGGCGGCACCGTGACGGCGGGCAATGCTTCGCAGCTGTCCGACGGGGCCTCGGCCTGCGTCGTCATGGAGCGCCGCGTGGCGGAAGCGCGCGGCCTGCGACCGCTCGGCTTGTTCCGTGGCTTGGCCGTCGCCGGCTGCGAGCCCGATGAGATGGGCATCGGTCCCGTCTTCGCGGTGCCGCGCCTGCTGCGGCGGCATGGACTGACGGTCGACGACATCGACCTCTGGGAACTGAACGAGGCCTTCGCCGTGCAGGTGCTCTACTGCCGAGACCGGCTGGGCATTCCCGGGGAACGGCTCAATGTCGACGGCGGCGCCATCGCAGTCGGCCATCCCTATGGGATGACCGGTGCGCGCCTGGTCGGCCATGCCCTGCTGGAGGGACGCCGGCGCGGCGCGCGGCACGTTGTCGTCACACTCTGCATCGGCAGCGGACAGGGCGCGGCGGCGCTCTTCGAGATCTGTTGATCGCCGCGCGCGGCTGGCGCATCGGTGGCCTTGCCGCCCCGGCGCCATCTGCAAAGTCGATGGCCACATCGAATCATTGAGTTATGCGGCCGCCCTGACGGCTGCCTAGGCTTCGCGCGTTAGCTCTGCGGCCTCTCCGGCCAGTGGGCGAAGCGGATGGAGCCCGGCATGGCGGCGTTTGGCGCATTGCTGTCACCGTTCCAGCTAAGGCACCTGACGCTGCGCAACCGCGTGGTCAGCAGCGCGCATGCGCCGGGCTATGCCGTCGAGGGCCTGCCGGGGCTGCGCTACCAGCTCTATCACGAGGAGAAGGCCAAGGGCGGCATCGCGCTGACCATGTTCGGCGGCTCGTCGAACGTGGCGCGTGACTCGGGATCGATCTACGGCCAGATCTTCGTCGGCTCGGACACGGTGGTTCCGGCCTTCCGGGACTTCGCCCGGCGCATCCATCGCCACGGCACCGCGCTGATGTGCCAGATCTCGCACATGGGGCGCCGGACGACCTGGGACTCGGGCGACTGGCTGCCGACCATCGCACCCTCCGTCATCCGTGATCCCGCTCACCACTCCGTCCCGCGCGAGATGGACGCGCACGACATCCGCCGCATCGTCGCCGCCTTCGGCCAGGCGGCGCGGCGCTGCCGCGACGGCGAGCTGGACGGCTGCGAGATCCTGGCGACCTCGCATCTCGCCGGGCAGTTTCTCTCGCCGCTCAGCAACCGCCGCCAGGATTCCTACGGCGGCTCGCTCGACAACCGCCTGCGCTTCCTGACCGAGGTGCTGGAGGAGATCCGCCATCAGGTCGGTGCGGACTTCATCGTCGGTGTCCGCTATGCCGCCGACGAATCCCGCGACGGCGGCTTCTCCGCGGACGAGGGCGTCGAGATCGCGCGCCGCCTGGCGCGGGGTGGCCTGGTCGACCTGTTCAACGTCAACGGTGGCTATGGATCGACCACCCCCGGGCTGGGCGAGATCATTCCGACGATGGATCGGCCGAGCGCAGCCTACCTGGAGCTGGCGCGCCGGGTACGGGAGGCGACCGGCCTGCCGGTGATGCAGGCGGCGAAGATCGCCGATCCCGCGACGGCGGACCATGCCGTCCGCGGCGGCTACCTCGACCTCGTCGGCATGACCCGCGCGCACCTGGCCGATCCGCATCTGGTCGAGAAGCTGCGGCGCGGCGAGCCCGAGCGAATCCGCCCCTGCGTCGGTGCCGGCTACTGCGTCGACCGCATCTATCGCGGCCAGGACGCGCTCTGCCTCCACAACGTCTCCACCGGCCGCGAGGAGAGCCTGAGCCACGAGGTTCCAACGGCGCCGGAGCGCCGCTGCGTGGTGATCGTCGGCGGCGGCCCGGCTGGGCTGGAGGCCGCCCGTGTCGCCGCCCTGCGGGGCCACCGGGTGGTACTGTTCGAAGCCGCCCAGAGGCTTGGCGGCCAGGTGGTCCTGGCCGCCAAGGCGAGCTGGCGGCGCGACATCATCGGCATCGTCGACTGGCTCGCGCAGGAGGTGGAGCGCCTGGGCGTCGAGCTGCGCCTCGGCTTCTACGCCGACCAGGAGGCGATCCTGGCGGAGGCGCCCGACGCCGTGGTGGTGGCGACGGGCGGCGTGCCGCAGGCGGAGCTCCAAGGCGCCGGCGCGGACTTCGCACTGTCCTCCTGGGACCTGCTCTCCGGCCAGGCCGCACCGGGCGACAGCGTGCTGATCTATGACGAGGCCGGCGGCCACGCGGCCCTGTCGCTCGCCGACTGGCTCGCCGAGCGAGGCAGCAGGGTCGAGTTTGTCACCGCCGACCGCCTCGCTGGCCGCGACGTCGGTGGCCTCAACTATCCCGTCTATCTGAAGCACCTCTACGGCCGCGGCGTCGCGCAGACGCCCGACCACAGGCTGGTGGAGGTGCTGCGCGACGGCAACGCCCTGATCGCCAGACTGCGCAACGAGTACACCGGCGAGGTCCGCGAGCGTCGCGTCGACCAGGTCGTGATCGACCAGGGCACGCTGCCGGCGGACGAGGTCTATCGCGCCCTGCGGCCGCTCTCTTCGAACGAGGGGGTGACGGACCTCGAAGCCCTGCTCGCCCTCGCCCCACAACCGGCCGACCGCAATGGCAATGGCGGGTTCCAGCTGTTTCGCGTCGGCGACGCCGCCGCGAGCCGCGACCTCCACGCCGCGCTGCTCGATTCCAACCGCCTGTGCAGGACCATCTGAGCCTTGGGGCTCGCAACCAGGGGAGAGGCAACCATGACTTCGGCAGATGAGACGGTAACCCACAGCAAGGTCAAGGAAGCACTGGATCTGGTCGGTCAGGGCCGGATGGGCCGGCGCGAGTTCGTGCGCATCGCCGCGATGCTCGGCCTTGCCGCGTCCTCGGCCTACGCCCTGGCAGGCCTGCCCGTGCCGGCCGCCGCCGCCGACAACCTGCCCTTCCCGGCGGACGACCCCGCGGCCAAGGCCGGCGGCACGCTGCGTGTCGCCATGCTGGTGCAGAAGATGGAGGACCCCGCGACCTACACCTGGGGCGAGATGGCGAATCAGACGCGCCACATCCTCGAGTACCTCACCACGACCGGTCCGGACAATGTGACTCGCCCGATGCTGGCCGAGTCCTGGGAGGCCTCCGACGACCTGACGACCTGGACCTTCCGCATCCGGCCGGGCGTGAGCTGGCACAACGGCGAGACGCTGAACGCCCGGCAGGTGGCGTGGAACCTGGAGCGCTGGCTGGATCCCGCCCTCGGCTCGGGCAACCGCGGCCTCTCGACCTTCGCGGCGATGCTGCGCGACACCGACAAGAAGGACGACAAGGGCAAGGTCATCAAGGAGACGATCCCCGGCTCGATCGAGCTGGTGGACGACATGACGCTTCGCCTGCATCTCTCGAAGCCGGTCCTGTCGGTGCCGCAGGACCTGAACAGCTATCCCTGCGCGATCGTGCACCCCTCGTTCAAGGCACCCTTCTCCGACAATCCGATCGGCACCGGCCCCTTCACGCTCGCCGAGCTCAAGGTGGGCGAGCGCTGCATCCTGAAGCGCGTGACGCAGACCGGCGACGGCAAGGCCTTCGCCTATTGGGGCGGCAAGGTCTATCTGGACGAGATCCACTACTACAACTTCGACAACGACAACCAGCTGACGGCCTTCGCGTCGGGCGACGTGGACGCGATCTACCAGCTCGGCATCGAGCAGATGGAGCTGGCCAAGTCGCTGGACCAGCAGATCCTCTCGGCGAAGACCTCGCAGAACCTCTTCCTGCGCATGCAGGTGGACCAGAAGCCCTTCGACGACATCCGCGTGCGCCGGGCGATCCAGCTTGCGGTCGATCGCGCGGCCATCAACGCGCTGGTCTATCCCGACAACCGCGATGTCGGCGAGGACCATGCCGTGGCGCCCGTCCACCCCGAGTACTTCGCCCTGCCGCCACTGCGGCGCGACGTGGTGGCTGCCAAGGCACTGCTGGCGGAGGCTGGCCACGCGGGCGGCCTCGAGATCACGGTCGACTGCGGCAATACCAACGGCCCATGGCAGCAGACCGTCTGCGAGGCGGTGCGCGACCAGGTCAAGGACGCCGGCATCACGCTGAATGTCAATGTCATGCCTTCGTCGAAGTACTGGGAGGTCTGGAAGACCACGGCGTTCGGCGCCACGGCCTGGACCCACCGTCCGCTCGGCACCATGGTCAACTCGCTCGCCTTCCGCAGCGGCGTCAACTGGAACGAGACGCATTTCGCCGACCCGGCCTTCGACGCGGCGCTGGACGAGGCGGAGGGCCTGCTCGACGTCGAGGCACGGCGCGCGAAGATGCAGGCGGTGGAAAAGATCCTGCAGGACGCCGCGGTCGTGATCATGCCGATCTGGCGGCCGATCTACTTCATCGTACGCAAGGACGTGCACGGCTATCCGGCGCACCCGACGCAGGACCACCTCTTCAACAAGGTCTGGATCGGCTGAAGCCCTTCACGCCGGTCCCTGCCGCGACCTTCCGGGGTCGCGGCAGCCCTTCTGCTGCCATCCAGCGCAATCGGAAGTGCCAGAGATGTCCGTCGTCACCCTGCCCGGCTTCACCGACCCCCGCAAGAAGGCCTACCTGAACGCCGACGGCGCAGACCGGCCGATGAGAAGCGCGATACCGCCCGAGACGCTGCGACGCGCGCGCGCCTACCGCCTTGGCCGCATCCGCCAGCAGCTGGCGCTGCACGACTGCGCCGCCATCCTGCTCTACGATCCCCTGAACATACGCTATGCGCTCGATGCCTGCGCCATCCAGCTCTGGGCCACGCACAATGCCACGCGCTCGGCCCTCATCCTGAACGGCGGGCCCGCCATCGCCTTCGAGTACAAGGGCATGGAGCATCTGATGGCCGATCTCGAGACGATCGACGAGGTCCGCCCCAACATCTCCTGGTTCTACGGCGTCGTCGGCGACAGGATCGACCGGCAGGTCGAGGCCTGGGCCGACGAGATCGATGCGCTGCTGCGGCGGCATGGCGGCGGCAATCGTCGTCTCGCGGTCGACAAGCTCGAGCCGCTCGGCGTCGCCGCGCTGCAGCGGCGCGGGATCGTCCTGGTGGAAGGACAGCGGCTGACCGAGACCGCGCGCTCGATCAAGTCCGCCGACGAGATTGCCCTGATGCGCTGGACCATCAGGGTCGCCGAGGCGGCGATGGCGCGGATGTACCAGCACTCGGTCCCCGGTCGCAGCGAGCAGGAAATCTGGGCCGAGCTGCACTACGAGAACATCCGCTCGGGCGGCGAGTGGCTGGAAACCCGCATCTGCGTCGCCGGGCCCCGCACCAACCCCTGGTACCAGGAGGCCTCGGACTACATCTGCCAGGCCGGCGACATGCTGGCCTTCGACACCGACATGATCGGCCCCTATGGCTACTGCGCCGACCTGTCGCGCGCCTGGACCATCGGGCACACGCGCATGACCAACGCCCAGCGTGACCTCTATCGGACGGCACTCGAGCAGATCGAGCACAATCTCTCGGTCATCCGGGCCGGCATGAGCTTCGAGGAGTTCAACCGGCGCCAATGGCAGATCCCCGAGCGCTATCTCGCCAACCGCTACTCGCTCGCCGCGCACGGTGTCGGCATGGCGGATGAATGGCCCGTGGTGCTGCTGCCGCCGGACGCCGCCCACCAGCATGGCGGCGGCTTCGAAGAGGGCATGGTGATCTGCGTCGAGAGCCTGATCGGCGAGCAGGGCGGACGCGAGAGCGTGAAGCTGGAAACCCAGGTGCTGGTGACCGACCGCGGCGCCGAGCGGCTGGACAGCTTTCCCTGGGAGGAAGTCTGACCCATGCCGGCGGCCCAGCGGGAACGTTGAGACCATGGCGCGCCTGATCTTCGAGCGCCTGCTGCAGATGCTGCTGATCATGGCGCTGACCTCGCTCTGCCTCTTCGCGCTGTTCGACAGCGACAAGTTCCGCCTGCAGATCGCCAACGCCGAGCTCGGCAACTTCGGGCTGGCCACCATGAGCGAGGCGGACTACCAGGCCTGGCTGGAGCGGAAGGGGCTGACCGTTCCCTTCTTCGATCGCTACCTGCTGTGGCTGGGCGATGTGTCGCGCGGCGACCTCGGCCAGTCCTTCGAGAAGAACGCCGAGGTCTCGACACTGATCGGCGAACGCCTGGCCAATACCGCGGTTCTGGCCGCCGTGGTCTTCGCGGTCATGATTCCCCTGGCTCTGACGCTGGGCATCGCCGCCGGCATGCGGGAGGGCTCGCGCCGCGACCGGGCGATCTCCATCTTCTGTGTCGGCACCACGTCGTTTCCCGAGATCGCCACCGCCATCGTGCTGACGGTGGCCTTCGCCCTGGGGCTGGGCTGGCTGCCGGCCAAGTCGGCGATGATCGCCGGCTGGGACTGGCGGCAGGTGATCCTGCCGGCGGCGACGCTGGTGCTCTACGACTTCGGCTACGTGGCGCGGATGACGCGCGCCTCGATGATCGAAGTGATGACGACACCCTTCATCCGCACCGCGATCCTCAAGGGTCTGCCCTATCGCCGCGTGATCCTGAAGCACGCGCTGCGCAACGCCATGATCGCCCCCTTCACCGTGATCGTGCTGCAGCTCAACTGGCTGCTGTCGGGCGTCGTCGTGGTCGAGGTCTTCTTCGACTATGCCGGCTTCGGCAAGCTGCTGCTCGACGCCGCGCTGTTCGGCGACATCTACGTCATCCAGGCGGCCACGCTGGTCGCGGTCGTCGTCGCCGTCGCCTCGCAGATCATCTCCGACATCGGCTACATCCTGCTCAATCCCAGGATCCGGTTCGGCTAGCCATGACCCTGCTCGCCCCTGCGACCGGAAGCGGTCAGGCGCTGCTGCGCCGGATGAGCCGTCCGGCCACGCTCGTCGCGCTGTTCGCCGCCATCTGGCTGCCGCTGCTCGCCTACGTACTCGACGGCGGAAGGGAGGTCACGCGCCCGGCCCTGCTGATCGCGGTGCCGTCGAGCCTGCTGCTCTACCTGGCGCTGCTGGCCGCCTGGCAGGAGTCGGGCGTGGCGCGCTTCGGCCTGACGATCGTGATGTTCTGGATACTGGTGGCGGTCAGCGTTCCCTTCCTGGGGTTGATCGACCCGAACAAGCCGATCGCCCCCTTCGCCCTGCCCTGGAGCGAGAAGTCCGGACATTTCTTCCCGCTGGGCGCGGACCTGAAGGGACGGGACATGCTGGCCCGGATGCTCTGGGGCTGCCAGCGGGTCCTGGTTTGGGGCATCAGCGCCACGGCCGTCGCCTATGCCATCGGCGTGATGCTCGGCCTGGCCGCCGGCTACCTGGGGGGCTGGTGGGATCGGATCATTTCGATGATCGGCAACGTCATTCTCTCCTTTCCCGTGATGGTGCTCTTCATCCTGATCCTGAACTACATCGGGGCCAGCGGCTTCAACATCATCGTCGCGGTGACCTTCGCGTCCTCGCCGGCGATCATGCGGATCGTGCGCGGCCTGGCACTCGACCTGCGCACGCGGGAATTCGTGGCCGCGGCGCAGACCCGCGGCGAAGGCCGGCTGCGCATCATGCTTGTCGAGATCCTGCCGAACGCGCGGGGGCCGCTGATCGTCGATGCCTGCCTGCGCCTCGGCTACACCACGGTGGCCATCACCACGCTAACCTTCCTCGGACTTGGCCTGCAGCCCCCGGACGCGGACTGGGGGCTGATGATACGCGAGGCCGCCAAGGCGGCCCTGCTGTGGAAGTTCTCCTACATGCTGATGATCCCCGCGCTCGCGGTTTCCAGCCTGATTCTCGGCTTCAACCTCATGGCTGACGGCCTGCGCGAAATGAGCCTGAAGGACTAGCGCCATGACTGCGGCACATGCCAGGGCCCTGCTGCTGACGGGCCGCGATCTTTCGCCGGAGGCGGTCGCCCTGGCGGCAAGGCCAGGTGGTCGCGTCGCGCTGTCCGGCGAAGGCCTGGAGCGCATGGCGGCCGCGCGGGCAGTCGTCATGACGGCGATCGCCCATCGCGTACCGATGTACGGCGTGACCACGGGCCTGGGTACCCGCGTCAGCGAGACGCTCGACGAAGGCGCGCTCACCGCCTTCTCGCGACAGACATTGCGCGGCCGCGCCCAGGCCATCGGCGCGGCCCTGCCGGTCGCCGTGGTGCGCGGGGCGATGCTCATCCGCGCCAACACGCTGCTGCTGGGCGCCGCCGGCGCGGCGCCGGCCGTCGCCCAGTTCCTCGTCGACTGCCTCAACCGGGACCTTACGCCGCTGGTGCCCGAGCTCGGCTCGATCGGCACCAGCGACCTGCTGCCCGCCGCGGTTCTGGGCAGCGCCCTGGTCGGCGAGGGAACGCTGCTCTCGGCCGATGGCGTGGCCCGGCCAGCAGCCGAGGCGCTCCGTGAGGCCGGCATGGCACCGCTGGCACTCGGCCCGCGCGACGGCCTGGCGCTCTGCGGGCACGACGGGCTGTCCGCGGCCATGGCGGCCCTGGGCGTCGCCGAGGCCCGCCTGCTGCTGGGCGCCTGCCAAGCCGCCGCCGCCCTCGCCTGCGAGGGCTTTCGCGCCAACCTGACGCCGCTGCGGCCGGAGGCCCTGGCCTTTCGGGCGCAACCCGGAGAGGCGAAGGCTGCCGCCGACCTGCGCCGGCTGCTGGAGGGCAGCAGCCTGTTGCAGCCCGGCCAGGCCCGCCGCCTGCAGGACCCCCTGTCGTTCCGCACGCTGGCCCAGGTGCATGGCGCGGTCCAGGCCGCGCTGGATTTTGCCGATGGCGTGGTGCGCGCCGAGATCAACGGCGCGAGCGACAATCCGGTGGTGCTGGCGGCCAGCGGCGAAGTGATTTCCAGCGGCAACTTCCACAATCCGCACCTGACGCTGGCGGGCGATCTTCTGGCACGTGCCCTGACGTTCGCTGCCGCGTTGCAGGCCGCGCGCATCGCCAAGCTGCTGTCAGCGCGCTTCACCGACCTGCCGGCCTACCTGGCGCGTCCCGGCGCCGACAGCAACGGCTTTGCCCCGCTGCTCAAGCTGGCGGAGTCGCTGCTCGCCCGCGTGCAGGCCGAGGCGACGCCGGTGCCGATCTGGCCGAGCATCAGCGCCGACGGCGTCGAGGACGCGCTGACCAACGCGCAGGAGTCCGGACGCAAGCTGCTCCTCGTGACCGGCGCCTGCCGGCAACTGGCGGCGCTGGAACTCATGGTGGCGGCGCAGGCCGTGGAGCTGAGGGGCCTCGACGGCGGCCTGGCAACCCGCATGCGGCGGCTACTCGCCTTCGTTCGCACGCTGGTGGCGCCGCTGCGCGAGGACCGCCCGCTGGCCGGTGAGTTGACGTCTTTGGTCGAGGCGGTCGCGGCTGGCCGTCTGCGCGACCTGATGGATGAAACCGCTGCCTGAGGGCATCGAACAGGCCCGATCGTCGCGGGGCGAAGGAGATTGCAGTATGCAAGACGACAGCGTCACCACCCCGTCGCGGCGCAGTGGACGACAGCGCAACCTGAACGCACGCGCCACCGTCGCCATTGCCCAGCGCCCCTGGCAGCAGCCGCGCTCTCGGCTGGCGCCGGTCGAACTGCTGTCGACCGACGAGCTGGAAAGCATTCATCTCACCTCGCTGCGCATCCTCGAGGAGATCGGCATCGACTTTCTCTCCCCGGCCGCACGCGAGATCGTACGCGAAGCCGGCGGGACGACCCTGCCGGGGTCCGAGCGGGTGCATCTCGACCGGCGGCTGGTGGAGTCGCTGGTGGCCAAGGCGCCGCCCTCGTTCCAGCTGCACGCGCGCAATCCGGAGCGCAGCCTGCAGGTCGGCGGCGGCAGTACCTTCTTCTGCTGCGTCGCCAGCCCGCCCAACTGCCAAGGGCTGGGGCAGCCCCGCCATCCGGGCACGCTGCCGGACTTCCGCACCTTCCTGAAGCTCGGCCAGCAGCTGAACATCATCCACGCCTTCGGCGGCTATCCGGTCGAGCCGTCGGAAATCAATGCGCGGGTACGCCACCTGCTCTGCCTGGCGGACCTGGCCAGCATGACCGACAAGGTCTTCCACGCCTATGCCCTCGGCCGGGAGCGCATCCTCGACGCCATCGAGATCGTGAAGATCGTGCGGGGTATCGACGAAGAGCGGCTGGCGCGAGAGCCAAGCTTCTTCACGGTCGTCAACTCCAGCTCGCCGCTGCGATACGACAAGCCGATGCTGGAAGGCGCCATCGAGATGGCGCGGCGCAACCAGCCCGTGGCCTACACGCCCTTCACCCTCGCCGGAGCGATGGCGCCGATCACGCTGGCCGGCGCCCTGGCACAGCAGAACGCCGAGGTGCTTGCCGGCGTCGCCTTCAGCCAGATGGTGCGGCCGGGCACGCCCTGCCTCTATGGCGCCTATACCTCCAACGTCGACATGCGCTCCGGCGCGCCGGCCTTCGGTACGCCGGAGTACGCCAAGACGACCCTGATCAGTGGGCAGTTGGCACGCCGCTATCGCCTGCCCTATCGCGCGTCCAACGGCAACGCGGCGAACGGCCCGGACGCCCAGTCGGTCTACGAGTCCGCCATGTCGCTCTGGAGCGCGATGCTGGCCCAGAGCAACCTGATGATGCATGCCGCCGGCTGGCTGGAAGGCGGGCTCTGCTCTTCGTTCGAGAAACTGGTGATCGATGCCGAGATGCTGCAGATGATCGCCGCCTTCATGGAGCCGACGCCCATCACCGAGGAAACCCTGGCGCTGGATGCCATCCGCGATGTGGGCCCCGGCGGGCACTTCTTCGGCACGCCGCATACGCTTGCACGGTACGAGAGCGCGTTCTACGTGCCCATGCTTTCGGACTGGAGCAACTATGGACGCTGGCAGGAGGGCGGCGCGCAGGACGCCTTTACCCGCGCCGGCGAGATTGCCCGGCGGCTGATCGACAGCTACGAGCCGCCGCCGCTCGCCCCAGATCGCGCGGATGCGCTGGCGGACTTCGTCGCCCGCCGCACGGCGGAGGGCGGAGCACCGGCCGACTGACTGTCGCCGGCCGACCGCCCTGGCGTCAGGACATGACGTCCTGCAGGCGCTCGGGCAGGAAGCTGCCCGCCAGCTTGGCCAGCGCATCGGCCTGAGGCGTCAGCGGTCCGCCGCGGCGGCCATAGAGCGCGATGGTCAGCGGCTCGCAGGGATCGGAGATCGGACGGTAGACCAGGCGTCGCCCGTCATAGCTCGTCGTCACCGCCGGCAGCAGATAGGCGATGCCGAGTCCGACGCCGTTGCCGATCATGCTGCACATCATCTCGAAGGAGTTGACATCGATGATCCGCCGCGGGCTGTGCCCCGCGACCGTGAAGAGCGACAGCAGCTGCTCCTTGCCCGCGGGTTCGTCGACCACTACCAGCGGCTGGCTGGCCAGCTCCGCCAGCGACATCGTTCGGTTCGCCGCCAGGCGGTGGGTCGAGGGCAGCAGCGCTCGCGGCTGCAGCGCCATCACCGGCGTGATCATCTCGGCATCGCCCAAGGCGATGTTGTAGGTGAGCGCCAGATCGACCCGCCCCGACAGCAGGGCCTCGTTGATCTCGCCGAAGCCCGAGAAGAAGGGCAGCAGCTGGCAATTCGGGTAGAGCTGCTCCCACCGCCGGATCAGCGGCGTCATGCAGATCGGCGCCAGGTACCAGTAGCAGCCGAGCCTGCAGACCCCGTCGAGCCCGCTGGGCCGGCCGGCGCCAAGGTCGAGCAGCTGGTCGACCTGTTCGAGAATGCCGCGCGCCCGGCTGAGCACCTCGGCCCCGAAGGCGGTCAGGCGGACGCCATCGGCGGCCCCGCGCTCGAACAGCCGCTGGCCCAGGCTCTCCTCGAGCTTGGCGAGCGCGCTGGAGATGGCGGACTGGGAGATGTGCACGGCGCGCGCGGCGGCCGTGATGCCGCCCTTGTCGGCGATGGCCACCAGGTAGGTCAGCTGTGTCAGCGAAATCCGCATCGGCGGCAGCATAGGTCTTGCCGCCTGAGGCACGGAAGTAGCGTTCTGGCGGGGCATCGCGCCGGCCGCCGTCCGGCCAGATGAATCAAGCTGTCGATTCTGCCAAGCCTTCGCGGCTCGACCCGCCCCGGGGGAGGCTTCGCTCCTACTCCGCAGGTGTTCCTTATCAATGAGTTAACGATCGTCGAGGCGATGCTTCATGCAAGCGTCTCCTGCACGTTCCGCTGGAGCCAGCCGTCGTTCCGGCCCCCTGGATTCTGCCGCTGTCGAGGACGGCCCGCCGCAGTTCCGGACTCAACGATAGGCCGGCAGGTCGGCGCCAAGGCCCCGTTTCACCCCCTGTCGATCAACTGGCAGCGCACCTCTGCAAGGCGACCCTGCTCGACGGCGGCAGCGGCATGGACTGCGGTCACTCCGTGATCTTCACGAAGCCCTGTTGGACGAGCTGGATCGTGCGGGCCATCGCGTCCCGATTGACCTTGATGTCTGGAAGCAGATCCGCATTGCCCCAGTCGTTGACGCGCGCAGTCGCGCCGCACAGCTCGACCTTCACGCCGCGCTTCACCAGATCGGCGACGAGATACCTGTAGGGGTTGCCGGTCGCGACGTTGCGCGCGGCATTGTACGCGCTGTCGTTCAGCGTCACGTGACCGGCATTGGTGTGGAACACCGCGATCACCTCGCAGTCCGCACCCCACTCGGCGATGTCACCGGTGATGAGCTGCAGATGGAAGATCGCGGCCGGCAAATCGCCTTCGAACTGCAGCGCGCCGATACTATGCACGCATTTGACATGCCGAAGGACGACGGGAACATCGATGCTCAGAGCCTTGCCCGAATGGATCATGATGTCTTCCCCAGCTTGCGGGATGGGTTGGCGCGGCCTCAGACGCCGCGATAGACCAGCGCCGTGAACAGGGCGCCATCGATGATCGATTGGCCCCATTGGGCGTCATAGACCGCGGTGGGATGCGCCGCCTGGACCTCTTCCAGGCTCAATCCCTTCGCCTTAAAGGCGGCGACCCGGGCGCGGACGTCCACTAGCATGTCGCGAAAGGCGAGAAGCTGGGCACGGTCCCCCAAAGGCCCGTGGCCGGGGATCACCTGGGTCTGCGCCGTGGCGAGCGCCAGGTTCTCGTTGGCGGCTTCGATCATGCCGTCGATGCCTCCGCCGGCGACATAGTCGATGAAGGGATACATGCCGTTCCAGAAGGTATCGCCGGTCTGCAGGACGTCGGCCTGCTCGAAGTACACCGACAGGTCCCCGTCCGTGTGTGAATGCGCATAGGGTCGGATGATCACGGTCTCGCCCCCGAAGGTGAGCGTCGTTTCGCCTTCGAGCCGTACATTGGGAAGATCCGCTTCGGGAACGGGCGTGAAGGTGTGGCCCCATTCCTCGACGCGCAGGGTCTGCGACAGGCGCGCTATCGTCTCGCGGGTCGCCATGAGCTGGGCGCCCCGGCGACGAACCCATCCATCGCCATCGGCGTGATCCCAATGCCAGTGCGTGAGGATCGCATAGCGGAGCGGGCCGCTGTTCAACCGAGCCAAGGCATCCTCGATCTTCTGCTGCGAGATTGCGATGCCGCAGTCGACGATGAGAAGACCATCCCGTCCGGCGAGGACGCCGATGTTGCCCCCGGAGCCCTCCAGCATGCTGACGCCGCCGCGCAGGGGATGAACCGTGATCGGCGACGCCGCGGCCGCTGCATTGATAGTGCTGTAGGGCGTAGCAGTGGGGGTCTGGGCGACCGCCGCTCCCGCCGCCCAGCCCAGGACGCAAAGGCTTAGAACGAAGCGCATCGCGGTTCCCCGCGCGAACAGGTCCGACATGTCCTATCCTTCCTTGGCTATGGAGATGGGCACCACGCTGGGCGCGGCCTGCACAAGCGAGTCGTGTCTTGGATGCCGACGGGCTTCCCGGATCTTCGACGGGCAGGCTTCGACGGAGCCGAGTTGCGCCAGCATCATCGATTCCGCGGATCGCAAGAGATCAGCCTGAAGGCCAGGTCCCACAGCCGCTCGGCGTTGCCGGGATCGAGCGCATAGTCGGCCACACCCCCGCTGAAGTCCGTCGGACGTTTCGTGATCCGCATGGCCTGATTGCAGTCCTCGAAGTACCGCCCGCCGATCCCGTCCAGCAAGGGCGACGCTGCCAGCAGCACCGAGGTTGCAGCCCCCTGCGCGGGTGTCTTCCGGCGCTCGACCGGGGTCTTGAGACCGCCCGTGTACTTCTGCAGTCCCGTCTGGATGGCGCCCGGATTGGCCGCGTTCGAGACGATGCCGTCGTCCCGCCAGCGACCGGTCACACCTACCGCCAGCAACGCGCATGCGGTCTTCGACTGCCCATAGGCGCCGATCGGGGTGTAGGGCACGAAGTCGAAGTTCACATCGTCGAACATGACGGGCGAAAAGGCGTGAGCGCTGGAGCTAAGCGAGACGACGCGCGCGCCCGCGGCCGCGGCCAGCGCCCGATGCAGCCCGACCGTCAGCGCGAAATGACCGAGAAAGTTCGTGCCGAACTGCATCTCATACCCTTGCGGCGTCGTCTCCAGTGCCGGGACCGCCATGATGCCGGCATTGTTGACGAGGATATGGAGCGGCCCGTTCCAGCCATCCGCGAAGGCTTTCACCGACCGCAGATCCGAGAGATCGAGAAGCCGAACATCGACCGACGCATTGGGCGTCGAGCGGCGGATCTCCGCGGCCGCCGCCTGCGCCGCATCCGGGCGGCGGACGGCGAGCGTGACGGACGCGCCCGCCCTTGCCAGCGCCCGCGCGGTCTCGACGCCAAGGCCGGCCGCGCCTCCCGTCACCACGGCCGTCCTGCCGCTCAGGTCGATGCCGTGAATGACCTCCTGCGCTTCGGTGGCAAAGCCGAACGGCGTGGTGACGGGCGTCATCGTCCAAGTCCTCGGGGCTGCCCGCGCCTTGGCATCAGCGGATCCCAGGTCCGCGGCCGTGCGCGCCTATGCCTTGATGAAGGCAAGAACATCCGGGTTGATGATGTCGGGATGGCTGGCGAACATTCCGTGCGGCAGGTCCTTGTAGACCTTGAGCGTGCCCTGCTTCAGCAGCTTGACGGCGAGCGGCGCGGAATCGGCGAATGGCACCACCTGATCGTCTTCGCTGTGCAAGCTGAGCACCGGGACGTCGATGAGCCTGAGATCATCGGTCAGGTCCGTTTCCGAGAACACCTTGATGCAGTCATAGTGCGCCTTGGTTCCGCCCATCATGCCCTGGCGCCACCAGTTGCGGATCAATCCCTCGGAGACTCTCGCGCCTGGCCGATTGAAGCCGTAGAAGGGGCCGCTCGCCACATCGAGATAGAATTGCGCGCGGTTCGCGGCGAGAGCGGCACGATAGCCGTCGAACACCTCGATCGGCGTGCCGCCAGGGTTGTTGTCGCTCTTCACCATGACGGGGGGGATGGCGCTGATCAGCACGGCCTTGGCGACCCGGCCCCTGCCGTGGCGGGCAACATAGCGGGTCACCTCGCCGCCGCCGGTGGAGTGGCCGATGTGAATCGCGTCCTTCAGATCGAGCGCCGCGACGAGTTCTGCGACGTCGGCGGCATAGGTGTCCATGTCGTTGCCGGTGTCGGTCTGTGTCGAGCGACCATGGCCACGCCGGTCATGGGCGATCACGCGATAGCCCCTCTCGAGGAAGAAGAGCATCTGGTTGTCCCAGTCATCCGCGCTGAGCGGCCAGCCGTGATGGAACACGATCGGCTGCCCCGAACCCCAGTCCTTGTAGAAAATCTGCGTGCCATCTTTCGTCGTGATCGTGCTCATGGGCGGGTTTCCTTCGTCGTGGGTTGTCTGGGCCTGGGGTGAGCTACCGGCGATCGTCGACATGAACGCGGCGGGGAGGCCGGCTGCGAAGGCAGCGGTGGCCGCGCCCTTCAGGACGGCGCGGCGCGACGCCGCGGTGGCGGGCAGCTTCATGTCCGTGGTCCTCGCATCCTCTGCGGGCGCTGATCTCGCATGCGCTCGCCACCGAAAGCGGGCGATACGGGCGGTTGCCCCGTCATCGGCCGACCGCGGGTGCCGCGGCGGCAAGTTCCTTGCGGGTGGTCGGCCTGCCGCCGATGCTCTCGTAGATGGCCTTCGTTCGCCCCAGCATATCCATCAGCGACTTGGGCCCCTCGAAGGGCCTGCCGCCGATGTGCCAGCCATCTGTATGCAGCTCCTCGATCAGCACCCAGACCACCTCGCGGAACGCCTCCGAGCCTTCGAACCTGACCATCACATCGGTGATGGCCGCAGCCATCGCGTGCTTCTCCTCGGGCGTGAAGACCCCTTCCACCAGCTTGATGTTGACGAATGGCATGACATCAGCTCCTTCGATTGCTGCGAGTAGCGTCGCCAGTTCTGCGTCTCAGTCAGCGATCTCCACGACGACCTTGCCGGTGGCGCTTCGATCCTGGATGGCGCGGTGGGCAGCCGCTGCCGAATCCAAGGTGAAGCGGCGCGGATCGAGCACCGGCATGACCTGGCGAGCTTCCACGAGCCGACTTGCTTCGCGCAGAATCTCGCCGTGATGTGCCCGGCCCTCGCCGGTCAGCATCGGCAACAGCGTGAAGACTCCGGAGTAGCTCGCGGCGCGAAACGAGAGCGGCGCGAGCGAATGCGTTCCCCAGCCGAGGCAGCTTACGACGTGCCCAAAACGCCGGACGGCTTTGAAGCACGTGTCCAGCACGGGGCCGCCCACGGTATCGTAGACGATATCGAATCCGTGCCCGGCGCTGTGATCGTTGACATACTCCTCGATGGTGGACTGGCCATAGTCGATCGCAGTCGCGCCAAGCTGTTCGATCAGCGCCTGCTTCGCGACCCTATCCACGGCGAAGACCTCGGCGCCGAAAGCACGGGCGATCTGGATCGCCATCTGACCAACACCGCCGGCTCCCTGGATCAGTACCTTCTGGCGGGCCTGCACCTGGGCACGATCGACAAGACCTTCCCAGGCAGTGATGAAGATGAGCGGCAGTGCCGCTGCCTCGCGCATGCTGAGATTCGACGGTTTCAGCGCAAGCAGGTCGGCATCGACAGCGACGAATCCGGCGAGCGAGCCTTGCAGGCCACCGACGCCGCCGGCCAGCCCGTAGACCTCGTCGCCCGGAGCCAGGCCGGTCACCCCAGGCCCAAGCGCCTCGACGCTACCGGCGAGATCCATGCCGAGAATCGCGGGCAGGGGGTGCTTCGCATGCGGCGCCTGTCCGCTCCTGATCTTTAGGTCAAGCGGATTGACCCCGCTCGCCTTGATGCGCACGAGCACCTGACCCGGTCCGGGTGTCGGCCGGCACATCGTCGTTCGGACGAGCGGTGCATCAACACCGTCGAGCACGAGGGCATCCATCAAACCTTCTGCGGTCATGATCTGCCTGTTCCCCTGGCCGAATGCATGCAGAACAATTCGGAACTGCTCAGAAGCTTGAGCGCCCCGGCTCGACGGTGGCCAGTGCATCGTCGTGAATTCTTGTGAGCGCGGCCAATTGCTCGCGCGGATCAAGGCGTGCTCTGTGTGAGCCAGATCAGGATAGCTGCGCGAGAAGCGCGCTGGCGGTCTTCAAGTCCGTGGTCGCGAAGCCTTCGCTGAATCGGGCACGCACCTCAGCCAGTTGCCTCTGCGCCTGCCTGGCTTGATTCCGGTCTCGCTGCAATCGAGCGAGACTCACCGCGGCCCGCAGCTCCCACGACAAAGCCTCCTGCCGGCGCGCCTGCTCGATCGATTGCCGGAAAAGCTGCTCGGCGGCGGCGACGGATCCTTCCCTGAGGACGACTTCTCCTTTGACGCGCAGGAGCTCGGCGGCACACCAGAGCTCCTGTTTCTCCGTACAGCGCGCAAGCCCCCGTTCGACCGCCAGATAGGCCTCCTGAACGCGGTCGGCCTGCACCAGTCCCTCCGCGAGAATGGCCAGAAACGCGCTGCTATAGAGCGAGAACAATCGCCCTTCCTGCAATGCGGCGAGCGCCGCCTCGACGAGGGGAATGCCGTTGCCGACATCGCTTTCTCTGATGAGCAGCGCTCCCCGCCAGCAGCGCCCGAGTATGCTCCAGGAACCCAGGTTGTGCTGCTCGGCATGATCGAGCAGCATCGTTGTCGCTCGCCGAGTGGCGGCCAGGTCTGCCGCCAGGAACGCGACCGGGCAGGCCCCGCGCGCCAGAGCTTCGCACAGCGATATCGCGTGCCCGGCTGTCAGCGCCTCCTGGACGCCGGCTTCGACAATGCGCGCCGCCTGGTCGGGAAAGCCGTGGAGCCACAGTACTTGGCCGAGGAGGGCCCGCCCCGCGACCGGTTCATCGAACCTGAAGCCTATGGGCTTCTCCGATTCGACGGCGGACACGAAAGGCCGGGCGCGCATGCGATCAAGCTGGCGCCGCGCATCGCCGATTTCGCCAAGGCAGAACAGCGCCGTGCTGATCAGCCGGTCGCCGATCGCGAGGTCGGCGGCGCTTTGCGCAAGACCGGCAAAGCGTCGCGCCGTATCCAGAGCAGCGCGATACTCGCCGGCTCCTACCTGACAGAACCAGACCCCCCAAAGTGCTTCCAGCTGGTCGTCGGCGTCGCCCAGGTCTTCCGCGATCTCCAGGGCCTTTGCCCAGGCGGCGGTAGCCTGGGGCGCAAGCCCCGAGGTGAACACCCGGGAGAGCCCCAGTGCGCAGTAGAGCCGCATCACATGCCGCGCGTGGGCCTCCCTGGTCTCTTCCGAGGCCGCGCTCGCCAGCGCGCAATGGACTCGATCGCGACACTCATCGACCAGCGACAGCCGGAACCAGAGCGGAATGGCCGCCACCGTTAGCGCCATGCCCGGTGATGGATCGCCCCCGGGCGAGAATGCCCAGTCGAGCGCTCGCTGCACGGTGTTGACGTAGCGACCGTACCGCGCAAGCCATTCAGGTCCCGGCTGGATCTCCAGTTCGCGCAGCGCGCCGTCGAAGACGCCGCACAGATGGGTGGTGAGCCGGCGCAAAGCCGGATTGAAGTCGTCACTGTGCGATAGCTTGCCGAAGGCATAGGCCCGCGTCGTGTCGAGCAAGCGGTAGCGCGCAACCGATCCACGGGTGTCGACGGTAACGAGCGACTTTACAATCAGGCTGGCGAGGTGATCGGCGCAGTCCGCCTCGAACGTCTCGCTCTCGATGGCCACGGCTCGGGCCTCGTCCAGAGTGAAATCCCCGGCGAAGACCGATATGTGACACAGGAACATGCGCTCGGCCGGCGAGAGGGAGTCATAGCTCCAGTCCAGTGTGGCGGTCAGCGTCTGATGGCGTGGGAGCGCAGTGCGCCGGCCGCCCTTCAGAAGCCGAAAGCGGTCATCGAGGCGTTCGGCGATTCCTCGAACGCCAAAGGCATCGATGCGACCAGCGGCGAGCTCGATGGCCAGCGCGATCCCGTCCAGCTGCCAGCATATGTCAGCGACGAGCGGCGCTTCGATGTCGGTAAGTTCAAACTCGCTGCCGCCTGACGCGGCGCGTTCGACGAACAGCTGGACGGCAGGGTAAGTCAGTGCTTCCGCAGCGGTCAGCCCCGCCAGAACCGGCGGCGACTCCAGCGGCGGCAGCCTGTAGACGCTTTCCCCCTCGGCACGCAGCGCCTCGCGGCTGGTGGCGAGGACATGAATGCCCGGCGCGGCCTTTACCAGCGTTTCGGCCAGCATGGCCGCGGTGTCGACAACCGTCTCGCAGCTATCGAAGAGTAGCAGCATGTGCCGCTTCTGCAGGAATGCCGCGAGATCCGGTAGTGGGTCTTCCGCAACATTCGCAAGGCCCAGCGCCGAGGCCAGAACACCGGCGACCAACCGGGCGTCGGTCAATGGTGCCAAGTCGAGAAAACAGACACCGTCCTTGTAGGAATCCGCAAGCTCCTCGGCCACGGCCAAGCTGAGCGTCGTCTTGCCGATTCCCCCGTGGCCCACGATCGTCACGATGCGGTAACGGTTGAAACGACCCTTGACAGTGCTGATCGCGGCGTCCCGGCCAATCGGCCGCTCGAGACGAACGGGGAGACTATGCTGGCCCTGCCGTACCCCTGGCGCCGGTGACGTACGGGAGACCGGCGCCACGAAACGGTAGCCACGCCCCGGTACCGCGACGATGTAGGAGGTGCCGGCCCTGCGCTCGCCCAGCGCCTTCCTCAGCACCGCGACTTGCGCCCTCAGGTTCGACTCGTTGACGGTGAAGTTCGGCCAAGCGCGCGCGACCAGTTCGTCCCTCGTCACCAACTCCCCCGCGCGATCGGTCAACGCCAGCAGGATGTCCAGTGCCCGGGAGCCTATCGAGACAGGCGCGTCGCCCTCGAACAGCAAATGGCGATCGGGAAGCAGGCGGAAAGGACCGAAAAAGACCGCTCGGTCGGTTAGCTCCGTCGAATGAGGCCGTGCCTCACCCATGGGCTCCACTACTCCGAAAAGAACATCAACGATCTCGTGATGCTACACGAAAGACACACTGGGCTGGGAACGCTGCCAGGGTGAAGCTCAGAAGCCAGACATTTCTCCCGATCCCGAAGTCGGACAGCAAGGGATGACTGAGCCAATTTGAGCCTGCTCCAGTAAAGAGCGCCGGAAATGGCAACCGCGTCCCCGTTCCCGCCCTGAATTCGCTGCGCCCGTTCAAGAGACTGACCCTTGCCGGCGATGCTCCCTGGCTCTGCGGTGCGAAACCTGAAATCCCCGCGGCAGTATCCCCCGCTACGCCAGCCAAGTGGGCGGGGCACCCGGGGAGTTCGCCGGCAAATCACGCCAATGCCTCGCGTAGCCGCAACGCGCCAGCCTCTAGGCCCGTCTGGTATCGCCCATGCCGTAGTCTTGCCGTACAAAGCCCGGCCGGGCCTGCCAACTTTTGCTAAGCTTTTGAAAAGCTTGGCGTCCCCTAGGGGATTCGAACCCCTGTTACCGCCGTGAGAGGGCGGTGTCCTGGGCCTCTAGACGAAGGGGACCCACGAGCAGCGGCGGACACGCCCCTGATAGGAAGGGGGGTCGGCCGGGCCGTGTTGATAGCGAAAGGGCCGGGCGGGCGCAAGGCTCGTTTCGAGCCGATGACGCGAAGCCTCCTGAAAGGCTCAGGTGCCCTGGCCGGGAGCCGGCGGCGGCGGCTCGGCCGCCTTCTCGTCCAGCAGGATCACCTTGCGCTCCCAGCGGCCGTCCGCGCCGCGGCAGGCAATGCCGCGCTCCTGGTAGGGCCGGCCCTGGATCTCGGCCGCGATGCGGTACTCGCGGCACCACTGGCCGGCGGCGCTCTTGTAGGTGCGGACGGCGACCAGCTGGCCGCTACCCTCGCCGCCCTGCTGCCAGGGCAGCGGCGTGCCGCTGACCTGGGTCTCCAGCGTCTGCTGCAACTGGGCCTCCAGCGCGGCCAGGGCCTGGTCGTGCGCCTGCTGATGGACCGCCAGGCGCTGCTCCGTGACCTTGGCCGACCAGAGCCAGGCGCCAGCCGGCAGGACCAGCGCCAGGGCGATCGAGGCGGCCAGCGCCAGCGGCAGCCAGCGGCGGCGTGGCGGCAGCGCGACCACGTTGGTCCCAACGGCCCCACCGGCAGCGGCAGGCGTCGGCGCACTCGCCGCGGGCCGCGGTGGCAGGCGGGTGACCTGCCCGGCCAAGGTTGCCTCGACGCGGGCCAGCAGGGCCGCAGGCACCGGTTCGCGCAGCGGCGCGTCAACGGCCTCCCGCAGCAGAGCATCGGCCGCCTGCAGGGACCGCAGCAGGTCGCTCGCCGCCGGGTCCTCGGCCAGCCAAGCCTCGGCCTCGGCGCGCTGCGCCGCGTCGGCCTCGCCATCCAGCCAGGCCTGCAGCAGGATCTCGTCGCGAATCGCCGTCATGCCGGCTCGCTCCCTTCCATCAGCGCCTTCAGCGCCAGCCGGCCGCGCGCCAGCCGGCTGGTCACCGTGCCCATCGGCAGGTCCAGCGCCGCGGCGGTCTCCTGGTAGCTCAGGCCCTCGACCGCGATCAGCAGCAGCACGCTGCGCTGCTCCTCCGGCAGGCGCCCCAGCAGGTCGCGCACGCGCTTGAGGTCCAGGCGCGCCTCCTGTCCCGGCCGGGCGTCGGCGGCGTGCGCGTCCTCGTGGTCGGCGATGTCCTGCTGCGGCCCGCGCACCTTCCGCGACCGCAGCTCGTTCAGAAAGAGGTTGCGGGCGATGCGGAACAGCCAGGCGTCCAGGCGGCTGCCCGGCTGCCAGGTGTCCAGGTGGCGGATGGCGCGTTCGCAGGTGGCCTGCACCAGATCGTCTCCATCGGCACGCGACCCTGTCAGGGCCTGGGCGTAGCGGCGCAGGCGCGGCAGGAAGGCGACGATCTCGCGCTTCAGCGTCTCGTCCATTCCAGCCGTCGCATCCCCCGCTGCCGTCCGGTCCTGGTCACGTCTGTCCACGCAATGAACACCCTGGGGCGCCGGTTTCTTCCCTGGGCGCCACAGAAATCGTCGCAGGTGGGGGGAAGAAAGTCATGTCGTGGCGTGTTATCCCGCTGCAGACCTGCTGGCCGTCTCCCGGCGGGAGCTACGCCCCGGTCTGCCTGGGCGCGCCTTGCCGCGCCAGGTCTGCTACAGTGGCGGGGCTGCAAGACCCTGCGGCGGAAGGACTCTTTGCCATGCCCGCTCGGGCGCGAGGTGCTGAGCATTCGACCAACCGGCCGGCCCGTGCCGGTGCGTCACGCCGCTTGCGGTTGCTGGCCGGCGCCAGCGCCCTCGCGGTGCTCCTGAGCGCGTCGCCGCTGGTGCCTCGCTGGCACCTGCCGACCGGCGAGCAGGTCAGCGGCGGCGCTTCCTTCACCCTGGACTGGCAGTACGCCTTTGGCGAAGGCGGCGACGGCGGCGGTGACGGCGGCGGTGACGGCGGCGGCGAAGGCGGCTCCGGCGGCGGCGATTCCGGCGGCTCCGGCGGTGGCGATTCCGGCGGCGAAGGCGGCTCCGGCGGTGGCGATTCCGGTGGCGACGGCGGTGGCGATTCCGGCGGCGAGGGTGGCTCCGGCGGCGGCGATTCCGGTGGCGAGGGCGGCGGTGATTCCGGCGGCGAAGGCGGCAGTGGCTCAGGCGACAGCGGCAGCGGCGGTGGCGACGACGGCAGCGAAGGCGGCGAATCGGGCGACGACGGCGGCGACGACGGCAGCAGCGGCAGCGGCGAGTCGGGCGACGACGGCGGCGACGACGGCAGCAGCGAAGGCGGAGAAGCGGGTGACGACGGCGGGGAGTTTGGCGATCTTGCGCCGGTCGGGCCGGACCTGACGCCGGAGGAGGAGGGCAAGGCCATCTCCTCGGGCTGGGAGTAGAACCGGGCATGGGGGTGGGGCGTCTCGTCATCGGTATTCTTTGCGCGCAGCTGGCGCTGCCGGCGCTGGCCAATGGCAATCCGCTCTATGCCTCGCTGGCCGAAGAGGACCGGGCCCGCGCCGCCGCGGCCGTGCAGGAAGCCCTGGAGACCCTGCCCAGCCAGCAGACCCGCCACTGGACCAACCCGGACAGCGGCACCTCGGGCTTCGTCACGCCGCAGCGCACCTTCAAGATCAAGTCGGGTACCTTCTGCCGCGAGTACCAGGAGGCCGTGGTCACCCCCGCCGGCGCCGAGGCCCGGGTCTTCACCGCCTGCCGGCGCCCGGCCGATGGCTTCTGGATCATGATCGCCAACCGCGGCTGAACGCGGTCAAGGCCGGAGGAGCAGGAAATGCTGTCGATCCTCGACAACGTGCTGAGCGCGAAGCAGGTGCAGGAGGTTCTGACGCGCGTCACCGAGGAGGGCTTCGAGGACGGCAAGGCCACCGCCGGCTATCGCGCCAAGCTGGTCAAGGACAACCAGCAGCAGAAGAAGGACGCGCCGGGCCTCGCCGCCAACCGCGAGCTGATCCTGACCCAGCTGCGCAAGCACCCCGGCTTCCGCACCGCCGCCTATGCCAGGACCATCCGGCCGATCCTGATCAGCCGCTATCGGCCCGGCATGCAGTACGGCCTGCATGTCGACGACCCGCTGATGGGGGGCGAGCGCAAGGAGCGGACGGACGTCGCCATGACGCTGTTCCTTTCCGCGCCCGACAGCTACGAGGGCGGCGAGCTTTACTTCGAAAGCCCCTGGGGCGCGCAGGAGATCAAGCTGCCCGCCGGCTCCGCCGTCGTCTACCCGGCCTCGACCCTGCACCGGGTCAACCCGGTGACGAAGGGCGAGCGCATCGCCGCCGTCACCTGGATCCAGTCCTATGTGCGCGACCCGGCGCAGCGCGAACTGCTGGCCGAGATCGACCGTATCCGCGCCCACCTGCACAAGTCCGACCCGGACGCGCCGGAGACCAACCTCGCCTTCAAGGCCTACTCGAACCTGCTGCGGATGTGGGCCGAGAGCTGAGGCCCGCCAGCGATTCCCCGGCGCCGCAAAAGTCTCTAGGCTGCCGGTCATGGATCGGCAACAGGCAGGCGGAACGGGCGGCGAGGCGGCAGCGACCACCATCGTGGTGGCCGACGATCACCCGCTGGTGCGCGACGCGCTGCGCCATGCCTTGCGACAGGCAATTCCCGGCGTCAGGGTGCTGGAGGCCGCCAGCCTGCCGGAGGCCCAGGCCCTGATCCGGGACCGGGGTCCGGTCGACCTGGCGCTGCTCGACCTCAACATGCCGGGCATGGACGGCTTCACCGGCCTCGCCGCCCTGCGCGCGGCGGAGCCGGCGCTGCCGGTGGCCATCGTCTCGGCCACCAGCGACGCCGCCGTGGTGCGGCGCGCCATCGAACTGGGTGCCGCCGGCTTCCTGCCGAAGTCGGCGCCGCTGGAGCAGATCGGCGACGCGATCCAGCAGATCCTCGACGGCGAGGTCTGGCTGCCGGCCGCCGAGGCGCCAGCCGACAACAGCGAGCTGGCAGCCCGCGCACGGGAGCTGACGCCCCAGCAGCTCAAGGTGCTGGCGATGATCTCGCAGGGGCTGGCAAACAAGCAGATCGCCTATGCCCTGCAGGTCAGCGAGCCGACGGTGAAGGCGCACGTCACCGCCATCCTGCGCAAGCTGGGCGTCAGCAGCCGGACCCAGGCAGTGATCGCCGCCCGGCTCATCGACCTGCAGCCGTAGTCGCCAGGGACGAGGCCTCGGGCGGCATCGGCCGGCGCCGCGCGTCGGCGATGCGGCAGGCCTGGCCGAGGAAGGCACGCAGCGCGGCCGGGCGCAGCGGCTTGCTCAGCAGTTCGACTCCGGCCTGGCGCGCGCGGCGGCGCAGGTGCTCGTCGCGCGCCGCGGTGACCAGCGCGGCGGGAATGTTCCAGCCGGCGTCCGCCCGCAGCGCCGCGATCACCGCCAGTCCGTCGGTTCCGGTGCCAAGGTCCAGGTCGACCAGCAAGGCATCGGGCGGCCGGGCGGATGCCAGGGCCTGCGCGGTCGCGCCGTCGGCCGCGGTGGCCGGCTGACAGCCCCAGCCGACCAGCAGCGCGGTCGAGGCCTCGCGCACGCTGGGCTCGTCGTCGACCACCAGGACACGCGCGCCGACGATGCCGTGCTCGCCCCAGCGCGGCGCCGGCGCCTCGCGGCGTTCCTCGGCCGGCGCCCTGGCGACCGGCAGCACCACGCCGAAGACCGCGCCGCGCCCGGGGCGGGACGCCAGGGTCAGCGGATGGCCGAGCAGCTGGCAGATGCGCCGCACGATGGCGAGGCCGAGGCCGAGGCCCCGGTCCGGCGCCTCGCCGCCGCCCGGCGCCAGGCGAACGAACTCCTCGAAAATCCGCTCGCGCTCGGCCTCGGGAATGCCGGGGCCGCTGTCCCAGACCTGCAGCGCGCAGTCGCCGCCGGCCAGGTGTCGCACGCCGATCAGCACGCGGGCGCGCGGGCGCGCCGGGTCGCTGTAGCGGATGGCGTTGGACAGGAAGTTCTGCAGCACGCGGCGCAGCAGCTGCGGGTCGCTGCGCACCGCCAGGCGCGTCGGCACGGCGACCAGCTGGATGCCGCGCCGGGCGGCCAGCGGCGCCAGCGCGGCGACGAGCTGCTCGATCAGCGGCTGCAGCAGCATCGGCCGGGGCTCGGCCTTCCACTGGCCGCTGTCCAGGCGCGAGATGTCGAGCAGCGTGTCGAGCAGCGCCTCGACCGCGCCCAGGCCCTGGTCGATCTTGCCGACCAGCGGCTCGTCCCGTTGCCGCTCGGCCAGGGCGGAGGCAAAAAGCCGCGCGGCGTGCAGCGGCTGCAGCAGGTCGTGGCTGGCGGCGGCGATGAAGCGCGTCTTGCCGAGGTTCGCCGCCTCGGCCGCGGCGCGCGCGCCGTCCAGCTCGGCCACCAGCTTGGTGAGGTCGGCGGTGCGCTCCTCGACGCTGCGCTCCAGCGTCTCCTTGGCCTGGTGCAACTGCATCTCGGCGCGGCGCCGCTCGGTGATGTCGGTGACGGTGAGCGAGAGGCCGCCGCCCGGCAGCGGGTCCAGACGCAGCTCCAGCGCGCCGCCGTCGGGGAAGTCCACCGCGTTGACCGCGGCGTGGCCGGCCAGCGGGTCGGCCAGCAGGGCGCGGATCTCGGCGGCGCCGGCGGCGGCCAGGCGCTGCGCCGGCTGGCCTACCGCGGCCAGATCCGGCGGCAGGCGCAGCAGCTCGAAGAAGCGGTCGTTCCAGGTGGCGAGGCGGCCCTCGCCGTCGAACACGCCGATGCCCTGGCTGACATGGTCCAGCGTGGTGCGCAGCAGCTCGAAGTTGTGCGCGATGGCCTCGCCTGCCTGGTCGATGATGGCGCGCGCGCTGCGCGCCGAGAGGCGCGGCGCCGGGCCGACGGAGGCCAGCACCACGCGCGCCGAGGCCGCGCCGATCACGCCCGAGATCAGGCGCTCGGCGAAGGCCGCCGCGGCCGGCCCCTCCTGCTGCCCGGCGAAGGCGCGCTCGGCCGGCTCGGCGCCGATGAAGCGGCCGACCAGGTGCTTCAGGTCCTCGATCGGCAGCATGGGCCGGCCGCGCAGCGCGCCATGATCGCCGGCGGCGGCGGCGCTGGCGGCGAAGGCGCGTGCCTGCTCCAGGTCGCGGCTGCGCGCACGCGCCAGCAGCGAGCCGCCGACCAGCAGCAGCAGGTTCACGGCGAGGCTGGCGACCACGCCCTGCGACAGCGGGTTGAGGTCGCCGCCGAGGCTCGGCCAGAGCCAGGTCAGCAGGTCGCCGCGGTTGCCCAGGATCGAGGGCAGCAACAGGCTCCAGGCCCAGACCGCGAAGCCGCCGATCAGGCCCGCGACCACGCCGTGGCGGTGCGCGCGGCGCCAGAAGAGGCCGAGCAGCAGGGCCGGTGCCACCTGCGCCACCGCGGCGAAGGAGATGAGGCCGAGCGAGACCAGCGACAGCGCCTCGGCAATCGAGCGGTTATAGGCATAGGCCGCGAGCAGGATGGCCACCACCGCGATCCGACGCACCTGCAGCACGCGGCGGCCCAGGTCCTGGCCGTCCTGCTGCCGGCCGCGCAGCAGGAAGGGGACCACGATCTCGTTCGAGATCATGATCGACAGCGCCAGGCAGGCGACGATCACCATCGAGGTCGCCGCCGAGAGCCCGCCGATGTAGACCAGCAGCGACAGCAGGTGGTTGCCCTCCTGCATCGGCAGCGACAGCACGAAGAGGTCCGGGTCGGAGCCGGCGGGCGCCAGCAGCAGGCCGCCGGCGGCGATCGGCACGACGAAGACGTTGATGGCCACCAGATAGAGCGGGAACATCCAGCGCGCCCAGCCGAGGTTCTTCGGGTGGTCGTGCTCCACCACGCCGACGTGGAACTGGCGCGGCAGACAGAGGAAGGCGGCGGCGGAGAGCAGCACCAGGACCAGCCAGTTGGCGTCGGCCCCCTCGCCGGCCAGCCGCGCCATCACGTCCGGGTGCGCCTCCAGGCGCGCCAGGAAGCTCTCGCCCGGTTCGCGCACCGCTTCCCACACGAAGAAGCCGACGGCGATGAAGGCGGCGAGCTTGACCAGCGATTCGAAAGCGATCGCCAGCATCATGCCGCGGTGCTGCTCGGTCGCCTGCACGGCGCGGATGCCGAAGAGGATGGTGAAGATCGCCAGCATGACCGCCAGCGCGAAGGCGCTGTCGGGAAAGCCCGGCGCCGTGTCGTTGCCGGCGCCGCCGGACAGGGCGTCGAAGGTACTCGAGATGGCCTTCAGCTGCAGCGCGATGTAGGGCAGCACGCCGATGACGCTGATGACCGTGACCAGCCCGGCGACGGCGCGGCTCTTGCCGTAGCGCGAGCCGACGAAGTCGGCGATCGAGGTGACGTTGTACCGCTTGGCCAGCGCCACCATGCGGCGCAGCACCGGATAGCCCAGGGTCACCACCAGGATCGGGCCGATGTAGATCAGCACGAAGTCGGGCCCCTTGGTCGCCGCCCGCCCGACGCTGCCATAGAAAGTCCAGGAGGTGCAGTAGATCGCCAGCGACAGCGCATAGACCGCCGGCTTGCCGGCCAGCCCCGGCCAGCCCTTGGGGTGGCGGTCGCCGAAGAAGGCGATGGCGAAGAGCAGGCCGATGTAGGCCAGCGATATGAGCAGCAGGAGCCAGTCCTGCATCACGTCATCCCGTCCCCCGGGGCCCCGGCCCCTCGCCGGGTGGCCCGCATACGGCAGGCATCGCGACCAAAGTAGGGGGCGCCGAACCCACCTGCCGTCTCTAGTATGGCAAGCAGACAGGCCCGCTGGATACGCCAAACACCAAGGCGCCGCGGGCGGACCGGACAGCAGGCGGCTTCATGCGCCGCCACGGGTGACCCCGGCAGGGGTGGCGCAAGCCCCTCTGCTCTTTCCTCGGGCGGGGGCCGCAACGCGGCCTCCGCCTTTCTTCTGCCCGGAAGAGCTACCCGCCGCGGCCGTGGGCGACCGCGTCCATCACCGTTTCGGCGACGTTGCCGACCCGCTTCAGCGCCGCCTTCAGCGCCGCCTGGCGACTTGCCGGGAGGCCCTCGACGGCGACCTTGGTCCCTGGTTTCAGACCGGCGGCGAGGTCGGCGACCTGCTGGCGCAGGATCAGGTCCTGGAAGAGCACGAGGTCGGCGACCCAGTTGTCGTGATCGCTGTCGTTCAGCCGGCCGGCCTGCCGTGCCGCCGCCAGCCG
The DNA here is from genome assembly GCA_029781795.1 of Pseudomonadota bacterium. Classification (GTDB taxonomy): domain Bacteria; phylum Pseudomonadota; class Alphaproteobacteria; order Kiloniellales; family JACOMY01; genus JAKOWB01. The sequence continues at coordinate 128,591 of JAKOWB010000276.1, forward strand.
GGCCAGCGTGCCGCGGACCGCCACGCCGTCGGCCAGCGCCAGGACCCGGGCCCCGGCGACCAGCGGATAGAGGCCGTTCAGCTTGAGGTCGAGGCGCCCCTCCTGGGTGCGGAAGCCGCCGAGCAGGCCGAGCGGCGGCGCCGGCCGGGTGATCTGCTGCGCCATGATCCGGGTCAGCACCGGCTGCCGCGCGGCGCGGCGTGCCGTCTCGCCCAGTTGCTCGGCGAGCGCCAGATCGCCGGCCACCGGCACGAAGTCGTAGAAGATGTCGATCGAGAGCAGACGCTCGGGCTGCGGCGAGGTGGTCCAGCTATCGATCAGCTTGCCCCAGCCGGCGAGGCCATGGCGCCAGGCCGGCTTCGAGGCCATCACCCCGCCCTTGCAGTAGGGCACGCCGGCGGCGTTCAGCAGGTCGGCCGCGCCCTCGCCCAGGGCCTGGAACCAGGCGTCGTCCCGCGCCTCGTCGCCGCCATGCACCAGGGCGTTGTCCTGGTCCGGCGCCAGCAGCGACTCACCGCGACCGGCCGAGCCCAGCACCAGGAAGGCCCAGGGCGCCGGCGCGGGGCCGCGGGCCGGCAGGATCGCCGCTTCGGCCAGGGCGGCGGCGCGCGCCGCGAGGTCGCGATTCACCGCGCTGATGACCTGCGCCACTTCGCCGGCCGCCACGCCCTCGGCCAGCAGGCCCCGGGCCAGGAGCGGCAGCCGGTCATGCACCGCCTTGAGGCCGGCGGCGTCCGTCGCGCCCTCGATGCCGTCGCCCAGGCTGAAGGCGGGCGAGGTGCGGCTGTGCAGCACGGCGCGCGCCGACAGCGTGCCGACCGCCCGGCCGGCGGCATCGACCGCCACCAGATGGCGCACGCCGAGGCGGTCCATGCGCCCCAGCGCGACATAGAGGAAGGCCTCGGCCGGGACGGTCAGCACCGGGCGCGTGACCAGCTCGGCCAGGGGCCGCGCCAGCGCCGCCGCCCCCTCCGCGCCGACGCGGCGCACCACGTCATGCTCCGTCAGGATCCCGTCCGGCCGGCCTTCGCCGTCGAGCAACAGGACCGAGGAACGCTGGTCGCCGATCAGCGCGGCGGCGGCCTCGCGCAGCCGCGTGTCGCCCGGCAGGACGAATGCCGGCGAGCGCATCAGCTCGCCGACCCGGTGCCGGTAGGGAAAGGCATCCAGTCGCTGCAGCAGACCCTGGTCCATTCGCGCCTCCCGCCCTAGCCCGCCACCACCCAGCCGGCCTGACGCTGCAGCCGGATCAGCCGCTCGGCCCGCCGGGCAAAGGCCTCGGCCTCGCCCAGCGTGACGATGCCGGCGCCCTCCAGCTCGCGCAGCAGCCGGCGCCAGACCGCCGCGGTCAGCAGGCAGTCGCCGAGCGCGGTGTGGCGCCCCTCCACCCGGACCGAGTAGCGGTCGGCCAGGGTGTCGAGGTTGAGATCGGTGAGGCCGGGGTCGAGCGCCGCCGCCAGGTGCCCGGTATCGAGCGATCGCGGCTGGCGCCAGATCAGGCCCGCGCGCCTGGCCTCGGCCGCCAGCAGCGCCAGATCGAAGCCGATGTTGTGGCCGACCACCACGGTGTCGCCCAGGAAGTCAGCCACCGCGGGCAGTACGCCGGCCGCCGGCTCGGCGCCTTCCACCATGCGGTCGGAGATGCCGTGCACGGCCGTCGAGGCGCGCGGGATCGGCACCCCGGGGTTCACCAGCCGGTCGAACACGAGGTGGCGATAGATCCGCGTGCCGTGCAGCCGCACGCCGGCGATCGACACCAGGCGGTCGGCGGCCACGTCGAGGCCGGTGGTCTCGCCGTCCAGCACCACGACCGGCAGGTCGATCAGGCGGGTGGCCGGCTCGGGCACGAAATCGGGTGGCTGGTCGTGCAGGCTGAGGTCGTGCTGCAGCGCCGCCTCGCACGCATCGACTCCGGCGAAGCAGAGCAGCAGACCGCCGTGCTCCTCGAGCAGCACCGCCCGGGCCGCGAGCGGGCCGCCCTCGACCAGGTCCAGCGTCACGGTCGCGCGTCCTTCGGCCCGGCGTGCCAGGTCGGCGGCCTCGGCCAGGCTGTCGCGGTGGATCTGGTGATAGATCGAGGTGCCAACCTGCGGCGGCGGATCGAAGAGCTGCGACGCGGCGCCGTTCACCAGGCTGATCAGGCCGGTTTCCGTGATCACCAGCAGGCCCTCGTCCACCGCCGCGACCACCGCCGCGAGGCGGTCGTCCGGACCGTCGCCCTGCAGGCGCCGGCGGGCGAGCACCTGGTTCACCGCCTGGGCCAGCCGGCGGCTTTCCTCGCCGCTCTCGGCCCGGTCGCTCCAGCGCGGCGGCAGGGTGCCGCCGTCCTGCGCCCCCAGCGTGTCGCCGGTCAAGCGCTCCAGCTCGTCGAAGTGCCCGTCGACCAGCGTGGTCAGGACCCAGAGCGCGGCCAGGGCCAGCGCCGCCCCGGCGAGCGCCAGGACCTGCAGCAGGCCGACATGGTCCCAGGCGAGGTCGGCCAGCAGGACGCCGGCCAGCAGCAGCAGCGCCAGGCCGACGGCGGCGGCGGCGAGGAACAGCCCGCGGCGTGCGCTGCCCGATCCGCCCCGCCCCGCCATCGCGCGCTCAGCCCCCGCCAGCCGCGCGCCCGGGCGGCGACTCGGCCAGCATCTCGGCCATGACCGCCTCGACCTGCAGGTCGCGCTCCAGGTCGCCGGCGATGCGGCAGAAGTTGAAGCGCACCGCGTTGGTCACCAGCTCGCGGTCATGCTTGGTCATATCGCGGTGCAGCGGCAGGCCCTCGTAGATGCGCTTGCCGCCGACCTTCGCCACCTCGGCCGCGCCCAGGGGCTGGCCGAGCTGACTCTGCCGGAGTCGCTCGCGCAGGGCGGAGACCTCGCCGGCCCAACCGTCCGGACGGTGGGCCGGCACCGGATGGCGCGCCAGAACGCTGGCGGCGGACAGGATCAGGCGGTCGACCAACCGGGCATGCAGGCGCGCGTCCGAGGGCCGGAGCTGGCCCTCGAGCCAGGTCACCAGGTCGGACAGGGCGGCGCCGTAGGCCTCCCAGCGGCTGACCTCGTAGTGACCGAGGAAATCCGCCTCCAGCATCAGCTTGGACCAGTTCACCCCGCTGCGGGCGCGGCAGTACTCATACACGCACTTCTGCGAGATGAAGGCGCTGCGGCTGTCGAGGAAGTCGAGGAAGGCGGCGTAGGAGGCGATCCGCCCGTCCCGGCCTCTACGACTAAAGATACCAAGGGCCACCAGGGTCTCCACATGCTTTGCGCTTTTGGGCGCCACCGCGGCTGTGTTAGCTTCTTCTTACATAACAAGGGCGGCAAATCCATCCGGGGGGATCGCCCAAACAACACTTGAGGGAGGGAGCGTAGCGTTGCGGATCGTGGCCTGCCACGGCCCGCATGCGTCGACTCCCAGGAAAGCGTCTGACGGCGTCCGTTCCGAACAGGAGCGCGACGTCTGTCGCCTTGACCAGGACATGCTTTAGGGGAGGCGCAGATCTCGATGTCCGACAACTCCATCTCGCCGGAACAGGCGCAACGGCACTGGGCTCGCACGCGCAGCCTGATGTTCGTCACGCTTGCGGTCTGGTTCATCTTCTCGTTCGTGGTGCACTTCTTCGCACCCGACCTGAACGACATCACCTTCATCGGCTTCCCGCTCGGCTTCTACATGGCCGCGCAGGGATCGCTCATCGTCTTCGTCATCCTGATCTTCTGGTTCGCTGCGAAGCAGAACCGGATCGACGAAGAATGCGGCGTGGCCGAGGACTAAGGGGGAAATGACGCCATGAAGGGCGATTTCGTCTCGAATCTGGGACGCGTCTACGGGATCTACACCGGCGGCTTCGTCGCCTTCGTGATCCTGCTCGCGATCCTCGAACAGATCGGGGTGCCGAACCAGATCATCGGCTACCTCTTCGTGTTCTTCACCATCGCGGTCTACGCCGGCATCGGCTTCCTCAGCCGTACGGCGCAGGTCAGCGAGTACTACGTGGCCGGCCGCAAGGTCCCGGCCTTCTACAACGGCATGGCCACCGCCGCCGACTGGATGAGCGCCGCCTCGTTCATCGGCATGGCGGGCTCGCTCTATGCCCAGGGCTACGACGGCCTGGCCTTCGTGCTCGGCTGGACCGGCGGCTACGTGCTGGTGGCGACGCTGATCGCGCCCTACCTGCGCAAGTTCGGCGCCTTCACGGTGCCCGACTTCCTGGGCAGCCGCTACGGCGGCAACGCGGCGCGCCTGATCGGCATCATCGTGCTGTTCTGCTGCACCTTCACCTACCTCGTGGCGCAGGTCTACGGCACCGGCCTGGTGGCCTCGCGCTTCCTCGACATTCCCTTCGAGACCTCGGTCTACGTCGGGCTGATCGGCATCCTGGTCTGCTCCATGCTGGGTGGCATGCGGGCGGTCACCTGGACGCAGGTGGCGCAGTACATCGTGCTGATCGTCGCCTACCTGGTCCCGGTGGTGATCCTCTCCACGCAGATCACCGGCATCCCGGTGCCGCAGATCATGCAGGGCGAGATCATCCAGAAGATCACCGAGCTGGAGCATCAGTTCGGTGGCGCGGGCGGCTACCTGGAGGGCGTGAAGCCCCATGCGACGCCGTTCGTGAACATGAACATGCTGAACTTCTTTGCCCTGATCTTCTGTCTGATGCTGGGCACGGCCTCGCTGCCGCACGTGCTGATGCGCTACTTTACCACGCCGAGCGTGCGTGAGGCGCGGAAGTCGGTCGGCTGGTCGCTGCTCTTCATCTTCATCCTCTACTTCACGGCGCCGGCCTACGCCGCCTTCGCGAAGTACGAGATCTACTCGAACGTGCTGGGCAAGGACGTCTCGACCCTGGCGGCGGTGCAGGCACTGCCGGACTGGGTGTTCATCTACGGCAAGCTGGGCCTGCTGAAGCTCTGCGGCGTGACCAACTTCGCCACGCCGGACGAGCTTTTCGCGGCCTGTCAGGCGGGCGGCCAGTCGGTGCTGGCGCTGTCGAAGTTCTCGATCGACAGCAACGCGCTGGTCATCGCCACGCCCGAGATCGCGGGCCTGCCCTATGTCATCGCCGGCCTGGTGGCCGCCGGTGGCCTGGCGGCGGCGCTCTCGACCGCGGACGGCCTGCTGCTGGCCATCGCCAACGCCCTCAGCCACGACGTGTACTACCGCATGATCGACCCGCATGCCTCGACCAAGAGGCGTCTGATCGTCGCGCGCGTGCTGCTCATCGTGGTGGCGGCCATCGCGGCCTACGTGGCCTCGACCAAGCCGTCGGGCATCCTGGCGATGGTGGCCTGGGCCTTCTCGCTGGCCGCCGCGGGCCTCTTCCCGGCCCTGACGCTCGGCGTCTGGTGGAAGCGTACGACCTCGGTCGGCGCGGTGGTCGGCATGATCGCCGGCTTCGGCGTCACGATGTTCTACCTCGTCATGACGCGCTACTTCCCGGTCGACTTCATCGACATGTTCGGTACGGCGACGCCTGAGGCCCTGGCGAAGATCGGGGACCTGCAGGCCAAGGCGACCGAGGCGATGAACGCCCTCTCCGCCGCGGGCGCCAACGCCCCGGCCGAGCTGGCGGCAGCCCTGGAGGCGGCCGAGAAGGCCGTCATCACCGAGGCTGGCAAGTCGGCGAAGTGGTTCGGCGTGTCCAACATCTCGGCCGGCCTCTTCGGCATCCCGGTCGGCTTCGTGGTGATGATCGTGGTCAGCTACCTGACCCCGGCGCCCTCGAAGGAGATGCAGGACTTCATCGACTCGGTCCGCGTGCCGCGCGGCCGGATGGTGATGGAGGAGGCCGAGAGCAAGGCCTGAACGGCCACGTTCTCAGCATCCTAGGTACTGGTGCGAAGGGGCCCGGAGCGATCCGGGCCCCTTCTGCATCCGCTGCAAATTCCCGCCGCCACGGCTAGAGTGGGCAGGGGGACAAGAGGCTCCGCGGATGGACGATTTCTTCTGGTCGAACTGGTACTACCAGATCCCGAACTACCTGGCGGCGGCGGTCATGTACACGCTGCTCGCCCGCTTCTTCCTGCAGTTCCTGGCCCCGCCGGACTGGAACAACTACATCTGGCGCTGGTTCCTCAGGATCACCAACTGGGCCGTCGTCGCCACGCGCTTCATCACGCCGGCCGCGGTGTCATGGGTGCTGCTGCCGCTGTTCGGCGCCATCTGGCTCTTCTTCCTGCGTTTCGCCTTCACCCTCGTGATGGCGCGCTACGGCCTCGTGCCGACGCTGCAGTGACCGGAAGAGGGGGAGCCACAATGTCGCGCCAGACTCTCGTCGTCCTGGTCATCATCGTCTCGATCTTCAACGGCATCTTCTCGCCCTGGGTCTTCATTGCCGTCGGCTTCGCCCCGGCCTGGATGCCGGGCTTCCTGCCCTTCGAGCCGCAGACGCTGTTCTATTGCGCCTCGCTGCTGATCTCGACCCTGACCCTGCTGGTGTCGGGGGTGCCGGCCGCCCTGGCCGAGCGGGTGCTGAAGCGCGAACTCTCGCCGGAGGGCAGCATCTGGATCTGGATCGGCGCCGCCCTCGTGCTCTGCATCCCGGCCATCGAGGCCCTGATCAAGCAGCTGTGACGCACCGCGGCGCGCGGACCCACTTCCCAAGGGACCGGGTGCTGCTACATCCTGGTGTGGCTTCCTCGGATGGCTTCCGCAGATGGATATCGAACGCGTCAGGCGCTGTGCCGAAATCTCGGTGAAGCGCGGCTTGGGCTTCGCGCTGCTCGCCGTGGGCTGCATGGTCGTCGGCTTCTCCTTCGACCCGGTGCTGGCCTTCGAGGTCGGCGCCGGCGGCACGCTGCTGCTCTGCGTGCTGCTGTTCTTCCGGGCGCTGGACGCACCGCACCGCGACTTCCGCAAGACCGAGACCTGGATCCTGCTGGACAAGCAGGTCGACATCCCGGCGGACCGCCTGCAGTCCACCATCGGCCTCATCCTGCAGGATCTCTATCGCCGCTATGCCGAGTGGCTGCTCGGCGCCGCCGTCCTGCAGTGGCTGGGCAGCGTGTTCTTCCGCCTGAGCTGACCTAGAGCCCGTAGTAGCCGCGGAACCAGGCGACGAAGCGCGGCAACCCCTCCTCCAGCGGCACCTTGGGGTCGAAGCCGAGGTCGCGGCGTGCCAGGGTGAGATCGGCCCAGGTGGCCTTGGGCTCCGCGGCCGAGACCGGCGCCTCGCGGATGTCCGCGGCCTTGCCGCAGGCCCGCTCGATGATGGCCAGGAAGTCGCGCATCCAGGTCGGCCGGTCATTGCCGAGGTTGTAGAGCCGGTGCGCCACGCCGGCGGCGTCCGCCGCCGCCGGCCGTTCGAGCGCCGCCAGCACGCCCGGCACGATGTCCTCGATCGCGGTGAAGTCACGCTGCAGGCGCCCGCCGTCGTAGAGCGTGATGGTCGTCCCCTCGAGCACCGCGCGGGTGAAGAGGAAGGGCGTCATGTCCGGCCGGCCCCAGGGGCCATACACGGTGAAGAAGCGCAGGCCCGTCATCGGCGTGCCGAAGAGCCTGGCGTAGGTGCGGCTCATCAGCTCGTCGGCGCGCTTGGAAGCGGCGTAGAGCGAGAGCGGTTCGTCGACCGCGTCGTCCTCGGCCGCCGGCAGCTTGCTGTTGCCGCCATAGACCGACGAGGAGGAGGCATAGACCAGGTGCCGCAGCCGCGGCAGGCGCCGCGCCAGTTCGAGGATCGCCAGGTGCCCGGTCACGTTGCTGCTGAGGTAGCTCCAGGGGTCGACCAGCGAATGCCGCACCCCGGCCTGGGCCGCCAGGTGCACGATGCGGTCCAGCGCCGGCTCGCTTCTCGCCAGGGCCAGAACTTCGTCGTGGCGTGCCAGGTCGAGCCTGAGAAAGCGGAAACCGGGGCGGCCTTCAAGCCGCGCCAGCCGCGCCCGCTTCAGCCCTACGTCGTAGTAGTCGTTGAGGCTGTCGAGGCCGAGGACGGCTTCACCGCGGTCCAGCAGAGCCGCCGCCACGGCCGCGCCCACGAAACCCGCTGCGCCAGTTACCAGAATCGTCAAGACTCGCCCCTCTCGTGCAAGCTGGTTATAGGGGTCTGACGGCGGGGCCTACAAGCCGTGCCGGGATGGGGATGAGATAAGATGTCACCGGAGTCCCTGGTCGCGGTCTATCACGCCGTCGGCGATCCCGCGCAGACCGGGTACCGCGATGCCGTGTCCCTGCCCGCCCTGGAGCGGCAGTTGCGCTGGCTGAAGCGCCGCTACGCCGTACTGCCGCTGGCGGAATTGCTGGAACGGAGGCGGCGCGGGCGCAGCCTAACCGGTCAGGCGGCGTTGACCTTCGACGACAATCATCGTTCGGTCCTGCGCGAGGCGCTGCCCCTGGCCGCGTCACTGGAACTGCCTGCCACCTGGTTCCTGATCGCCGATCCGCTCAGCGGCAAACCCTTCTGGCGTGACCTGGTACGACGGATCGTGACGGCCAGCCAGGTCGAGGCCTTCCTGGCCTTCGCGCGGCCCCGCGCGCCGGCGGCCGCCGGCCTGCGCGCCGAGCGCTTCTATCGCGACAGCAAGGACCCGCGCCGCATCACCAGCGACGTCATGCTGCCGCTGCTGGCCGGCTTCTGCGCCGACGCCCGCGCACCGGCCGACTTCGTCTCGCCCGAGGAACTGGGCCAGGCACCGGCCGGCGCCACCCTTGGCAGTCACACTGCCAGCCACCCGGTCCTCGCGGGCCTGGATGCCCGGCAGCAGGAGGCGGAGATGCGCCAAGGCCTGCAGGCGATAGAGGCCTTGTCCTGGCCCGGCACGAAGGTCCTGGCGCTGCCCTTCGGCGACCCCGGCAGCTACGATGCCACGACGCTGACGGTGGCCGCGCGCCTCGGCCTGCCCGGCCTGCTGCTGACCGCCGAGCGGCCGGCGGCAGCCGACGACCTCGGCGAACACCCGCTCGCAGCCGGCGCGCCCCTGCCGCTGCTGGTGCGCGACCTGCCGGGGCGCTGGCCCGAGGAGCGTTTCGCATGAGAGTGGTCGTCGTCGGCAGCGGCAGCGGTGGCGCCGCCTTCGCCGGCACCCTGGCCGCCAGCGGGCGGCATCATGTGGTGCTGCTGGAGGCTGGGCCCGACTACGGCCCCTTCGATGGCGGCGGCTGGCCGGCGGAGCTGCTGCAGACCGCCAGCCTGCCGCGCACCCACGACTGGGAGCTGGAGAACGAGGACCGTCCCGGCGGGCGACGCTACGAGCTCGGCCGGGCAAAGGTCATCGGCGGCTGCTCCGCGCACAACGGCTGCAGCGCGGTGCGCGGCCTCGCCGGCGATTTCGACGGCTGGTGCGCGGCGACCGGCAGCGACTCTTGGCGGGCCGACGCCGTGCTGCCGGACTTCCTGGCGATCGAGCGCAGGCTCCGCCTGCGCGACTATCCGCCCGAAGAGATCCCACCCTTCCAGGCCCGCGCCTTCGACGCCGCCATGACCCTGGGCCTGCCGGCGACAGGGAACTTCAACGACCTCGACGAGGGACCGGCAGTCGGCTTCTGCCCGGTGAACAAGGTCGGCGGCACGCGCTGGAACTGCGCCTTCGCCTTCCTCGACCCGGTCCGCGACACCGGCCGGCTGGAGATCCTCGACCGCTGCGAGGCGACGCAGATCCTGCTGGAGCGGCGGCGCGCCGTCGGCGTGCGCGCCACGCGCGCCGGGCGGGACATCGAGGTGACGGGCGATCTGGTGGTCCTTGCCGGCGGCGCCTATGGCTCGCCCATGCTGCTGCTGGCCTCGGGCATCGGCCCGCCGGCGGCGCTGGACGCCGCGGGAATCGCGTCGTGCCACGCCTTGCCGGGCGTCGGGCATAACCTGCAGGACCACCCCAGCGCGCTGCTGCGCTTCGCCGGCAGCCCGGCGCTGGAGCAGGCCATGCTGCGCTTCGGCCAGACGGCCGTGCCCTACGAGGAAGGACTGATCGTCAAGGCGCGCTCCAGCCTGGCGACCACCGCCATCGACCTGCACCTGGTGCCCTGCGGCGGCCGGCAGCCGGACGGCTCCTGGAACTGGGAAATCCTCGTCGCCCTGGTGGCCGCGCGTGCCCGCGGCCTGATCGAGCCGCTGCCCGGCGGCCGCTTCGCCATCCGCCACCGCCACTTTACCGATCCCGGGGACCGTGACCTCGCCGCGGTGCTGGAAGGCATCGCCCTGGCGCGGCGCCTGGCCGCCGCCTTCCCGGACCTCGGCGACGAGGTCTCGCCCGGCCCGGACGCCGGCCTCGCCGCCTGGGTCCGGGACCGGCACGTGCACTACTGGCACCCGGCCGGAACCTGCGCCATGGGGCGAGACCCGGCCGCCGGCGCCGTCACCGACGCCGAGGGCCGGGTCCATGGCCTGGCCGGCTTGATGGTGGCCGATGCCTCGATCATGCCGACGGTGGTTGCCGCCAACACCAACCTCGCGACGATCATGCTGGGCTACCGCCTGGCGCGGCGCCTCATGGGCGTGGGCTAGCCGCCCGCGCGCAGCACCGCGAGGAAGCGTTCGCCGTAGCGCCTGAGCTTCGCCGCCCCGACGCCGGGCACGGTGGAAAGCGCCAGCTGGTCCTGCGGATTGACCCGCGCCATCTCCAGCAGCGTGCGGTCGTGGAACACGACATAGGCCGGCACCTTCTCGGCCTCGGCGATCGTGCGCCTGAGCGCGCGCAGCCGCTCGAAGCGGTCCTGCCCGGCGGGGTCCAGCGCGTCGGCCACCGGGGCGGCGCGGCGCCGCTCGCGCTCGCCGCCGCGGCGCCCTTCCAGCGCCTCGCGCCGCATCTGGAAGGGCACCTCGCCGCGCAGCACGCGCCAGCCGGCGTCGGTCACCTGCCAGGCGCCGAAGCGCGCGATGTCCATCTCGGCGAGGCCCGCGGCATAGAGCTGGCGGAACACGCCGCGCCAGGCCTTGGCCGCCAGCTCGGCGCCGACGCCGAAGGTCTTGATGCGATCGTGGCCGAAGCGCAGCACCTGCTCGCTCTTCTCGCCGCGCAGCACGTTGATCAGGTGCTCCAGGCCGAAGCGCTGCTCGGTGCGCAGCACGGCCGAGAGCGCCTTCTGCGCCAGCTCGGTCGCCTCGACCAGCTCGACCCCGCCCTCGCAGAGATCGCAGTTGCCGCAGGGCTCGCTCTTCTCGCCGAAATAGGCCAGGAGGGTCTGCCGCCGGCAGCGCGGCGCCTCGCAGAGCGCCACCAGCGCGGCGAGGCGGCGGTGCTCGACCCGCTTGATCTCGTCCGGCGCATCGGACTCGTCGATCTGGCGGCGGCGCAGCGCCACGTCCTCCAGGCCCCAGAGCGTCAGCGTGTCGGCCGGCAGGCCGTCGCGACCGGCGCGGCCGATCTCCTGGTAGTAGGACTCGATCGACTTCGGCAGGTCGGTGTGCGCGACGTAGCGCACGTCCGGCTTGTCGATGCCCATGCCGAAGGCGACGGTGGCGACCACCACGCGCCCGTCCTCGCGCTGGAAGCGCTCTTCCACCGCGCGGCGGCGTTCGCTCTCCAGCCCGGCGTGATAGGCCTCGGCCCTGAAGCCCTCGCCGCGCAGCAGTTCGGCATACTCCTCGGTCTTCTTGCGCGAGGCGCAATAGAGGATGCCGGACCAGGCCTTGCGCGGCTCCAGGAACTCCAGCAGCTGGCGCTTGCGGCCCTGCTTCGGCGCCATGGCGAGGCGCAGGTTCGGCCGGTCGAAGCCGCGCACCACCAGGCGCGGCGGCGTGGCGAAGAGCTGGTTGGCGATGTCCCCCTGGGTCGTCGGATCGGCCGTGGCGGTGAAGGCGGCGCGGCTGCGCGGTGCCAGGCGCTCGGCGATGCCACCCAGCAGGCGGTACTCCGGCCGGAAGTCGTGGCCCCACTGCGAGACGCAGTGCGCCTCGTCGATCGCCAGCAGCGACACGCCGCAGCGCGCCAGGCGCTGCTGCGTCGCCGGCTGGCTGAGGCGCTCGGGCGAGAGGTAGAGCAGCTTCAGCGCGCCGCGGTCCAGCGCCTCGTCGACGCGGCGCCGCTCGTCCATCGTCAACTCGCTGTTGATGCAGGCGGCCGGCACACCCAGCCGCTCCAGCGCCGCCACCTGGTCACGCATCAGCGCCAGCAGCGGCGAGACCACCAGGGTCAGGCCCGGCAGCAGCAGCGCGGGCAGCTGGAAACAGAGCGACTTGCCGCTGCCGGTCGGCATCACCGCCAGCACGTCATGGCCCGCCAGGATGGCACCCACCACCTCGGCCTGGCCGTCGCGGAAGTCGCCATAGCCCCAGGTCTCGGCCAGCACCTCGCGCGCCCGCGCCAGGTCGGCGGGCGGCGGGTCGGGACGGGGCTGGAGAGAGGGAAGCGCCACGCCCCCTCTATAGAGGCCGGGCGCCGCTTCGGCCAAGCGTCCTCGCCCGGGAATCATTGCGTGTCCGGTCGGGACTCCATAAGACATCATACCGGGCAGCACGAATCGGATTGGGGGCAAGAGCGAACGATGAGCGAGCCGGCAGTCCTGGCGTCACGGCGCGAGGCGATCGGCCGCCGGCTGGGCCAGGGCCTGTTCCTGGCGGCCCTGGCCTGCGGCCTGGGCTACATCGGCCTCAATCTGGCCGAGGAACTGCGCGGCGCCAGCCTGGGCGAGAGCCTGCCCTATCTTCTGCTGATCCTGGCACTGGCCATCGCGCTGGGCTTCGAGTTCGTCAACGGCTTCCATGACACGGCCAACGCCGTTGCCACGGTGATCTATACCCGTGCCCTGCCGCCGACCGTGGCGGTGGTCTGGTCGGGGCTGTGGAACTTCATCGGCGTGCTGACCTCGACCGGCGCGGTCGCCTATGCCGTGGTCTCGCTGCTGCCGGTGGAACTGATCCTGCAGGTCGGCAGCAGCGCCGGCTTTGCCATGGTCTTCGCCCTGCTGGTGGCGGCGATCCTCTGGAACCTCGGCACCTGGTGGATCGGCTTGCCGAACTCCAGCTCGCACACGCTGATCGGCTCGATCATCGGCGTCGGCGTGATGAACCGCCTGATCGACGGCGCCAGCGGCACCAGCGGCGTGGACTGGAGCCAGGCCGCCAACGTCGGCCAGGCCCTGCTCTTCTCGCCGCTGATCGGATTCTTCGCCGCCGGACTGCTGCTGGTGCTGGCGCGCTGGTTGATTCCCAACCCCGTGCTCTATCGCGCGCCGGACGGCAAGACACCGCCGCCGCCCTGGATCCGCGCCCTGCTGGTCCTGACCTCGACCGGCGTCTCCTTCGCACACGGCTCGAACGACGGGCAGAAGGGCATGGGCCTCATCATGCTGGTGCTGATCGGCACGGTGCCCACGGCCTTCGCCTTGAACCGCGCCGTCACGCCGGACGAAACGCAAAGCCTGGTGGCCGCCGCCGAGGAGGCCGCCGCCGTGCTCGGCCGGCGCGGCGGCGAAGGCGATCCCGCCACCATGCGCCAGGCCGTACTGGAGTTCCTGGAGCATCGCCGGATCAAGCCCGGCGAAACCCTGCCGGCCCTGGCCGGGCTGGTGCGCAGCGTCGGCGAACAGGTGCGCGACTACGGCAGCCTCGGCGAGGTGCCGGGCGACCTGGCCGGCAACGTGCGCAACGACATGTTCCTCAGCGGCGAGGCGTTGCGCCGCCTGCAGCAGCGCGAGGTGCCGATCTTCACGCCCAGGGAACAGGCGACGCTCGACGCCTATACGGCAGCGGTCGACGGCGCCACCAAGTTCATCCCCACCTGGGTCAAGGTGGCGGTCGCCCTGGCGCTGGGCCTCGGCACCATGGTGGGCTGGCGGCGCATCGTGGTGACCGTGGGCGAGAAGATCGGCAAGAGCCACCTGACCTACGCCCAGGGCGCGGCAGCGGAGATCGTCGCCATGGGCACCATCGGCGGCGCCGACCTGCTGGGCCTGCCGGTCAGCACCACGCACGTGCTCTCGTCGGGTGTCGCCGGCACCATGACGGCCGGCGGCAGCGGCCTGCAGTGGGGCACGGTTCGCAGCCTGGCGGCGGCCTGGATCCTGACCCTGCCGGCCTCGATCGCGCTGTCCGGCGGGCTCTACTGGCTCTTCCTGCAGCTCGCCTAGAGCTCGGGCCCGCTGACCGAGACCTCGAGGTCCTTCACCAAGCCGGTCTGCAGCGAATAGACCCAGCCGTGCACCATCAGCTCCTGGCTGCGCGCCCAGGCATCCTGCACGAAGACGTCGGCGGCGACGTTGCGCACCTGCCGCATGACATTCAGCTCGCAGAGGCGGTTGTGCCGCGCGTCGTCGTCGGCGATGGCCTGCAGCTCGTGGCGGTGCGCGTGATAGACCTCGCGGATCGGATGCAGCCAATGGTCGACCAGGCCGCGGCGGTGCCCGTCGACCGCGGCGCGCACGCCGCCGCAGCCGTAGTGGCCCACCACCAGGATGTGCCTCACCTTCAGCACGTCCACGGCGAACTGCAGAACCGAGAGGTAGTTGGCATCCTGCGGCGGCGCCAGGTTGGCGACGTTGCGATGGACGAAGAGCTCGCCAGGGTCCAGGTCGACGATTTCGTTCGCCGGGACGCGGCTGTCGGAGCAGCCGATCCAGAGGTACTGCGGCGCCTGCTGGCCGACCAGGCGCCTGAAGAAGCCGGCGTCGGCGGCGGTCTTGCGGGCGGCCCAGGCACGGTTGTTGGCTTTCAGATGATCGAGCATCGGCTAGGAGTTACCGCCAAGCGGCCGGCCCGGCAAGTCGCCGCGATGCCACGTCACCCGGCGGTCAGCCCGCCGTCGACCGACTGCAGGCTGCCGGTGATGAAGCTGGCGCGCGGCGAGGCCAGGAAGCAGACCAGGCTGGCCACCTCCTCAGCTTCGCCGACCCGGCCCAGCGGATAGCTGCTGCCCTCGGCCGCCCAGGCGGCGGCGGGGTCGTCCATGCGCTCGAAGATCGCCTCGGTCAGCGGCGTGCGGATGGTGCCGGGGCAGACGGCGTTGACCCGCACGCCCTTGGGGCCGAGGTCGAGCGCCAGGCTCTTCGTCATTTGCCCCAGCGCGCCCTTGCTGAGGCCGTAGGCGAAGGAGTTGCGCTTGCCGATCTGCGCCTGGTCCGAGGCCATGATGACGATGGCGCCGCCGCCATTCCGCACCAGCCGCGGCGCCGCGGCGCGCAGCGTGTTGATCGTGCCCATGAGGTTGATGTCGAGCACCAGTGCCAACTCGGCGTCGTCGACGTCCAGCACCGAGTTGAAGCGGTGGATACCCGCGTTGGCGAAGACCGCCGTGAGCGGCCCCAGCCGGCGCTCCAGCTTCTCCAGCGCGGCTTCCTGCTCGTCGCGGCGGCGCACGTCGCCCGGCAGAAAGAGCGCCCTGCCGTCCAGTTCCGCCTCGAGACGGCGGCCAGCAATCTCGTTGCTGTCGAAGAATCCGACCGGACGCCCCTCGCGCACGAAGGCGTGGACCGCGGCCGCACCGATGCCGGTGCTGCCGCCGGTCACGAACACCGATCCCTCTGCAACCTCGGTCATGGGTTGATGGCCTGCTGCTGCTTGAGCTGAAGCCTACGCACGTATGTCGCAGCGCAGCAAGAGCGGGCAGCAAGGCCCGGCGACCCGCCTCACGCCGGCGCACGTGTCCGTGAGACCGGCTAACGACTGCGTGACAGGGGGCTGCGCCGGCACCGCGCGCGGGCGGAGCATAAGGGCCTCGATCCTTCCAACCACAAGGGGGAAGTCCATGCGTACCACGATGCTTGCGGCCGCCGCGCTGATGGCGGCTACCGTCACCGTCGCCAGCCTGCCGGCGACGGCCGCCGAGATGGAAGCCTGCTACGGCGTCGCCAAGGCCGGCGGCAACGACTGCAAGGCGGGCAGCCACGACTGCGCCGGCCACTCCACTGTCGACCGCGACCCGGCGTCCTTCGTCATGGTGCCGGCCGGCACCTGCGAGAAGCTGGTCGGCGGCAGCCTGACGCCCGGCAAGTAAGCCACCCGTACGAGACAACAGGGAGATTCCGACATGAAGAACACCGTGCTCGTCGCCTCCGCCCTGGCGCTTTCCATGGCGCTCGGCGCCTGCGCCAAGCAGCAGGCCGCGACCCCGGCGCCACAGGCGGCCGCGATGGAGAAGTGCTTCGGCGTCGCCAAGGCCGGCGGCAACGACTGCAAGGCCGGCAGCCACGCCTGCGCCGGCATGTCGACGGTGGACGGCGACCCCGCCTCCTTCGTCGAACTGCCCGCCGGCACCTGCGGCAAGCTGGCCGGCGGCATCCCGGGCTGAGCCTGATCCTTGGTGCGGTCCCCTCCATCGCGCACCACCCGTGGCGGCCGGCCGGATCCATGACGGGCCCGGCCGGCCGGCCGCGCGGCTGCGGCATCGCCCTGAAGCATCAGCACTATCGCGCGCTGGCAGAGACGCGCCCGCCCCTGTCCTGGGTCGAGGTGCACAGCGAGAACTACCTGGGCGGCGGCCGGCCCCTCGCCGCGCTGGAAGCGCAACGCGCGGAGCGGCCGGTCAGCCTGCACGGCGTCGGCCTCTCGCTCGGCAGCGCCGGGCCGCTGGACGCCACGCACCTCGCGCGGCTCGCCGCCCTGGTTCGCCGCATCGAGCCGGCACTGGTCTCCGAGCACCTCTCCTGGTCCATCGCCGGCGGCGCCTATCTCAACGACCTGCTGCCGCTGCCCTATACCGAGGAGGCGCTGGCGAACTTCTGCGCCCATGTCGGCGAGATGCAAGACGCGCTGGGCCGTCAGGTGCTGATCGAGAATCCCTCCAGCTACCTGACCTACGCGCACTCGACGATCCCGGAGTGGGAGTTCCTGGCCGCCGTGGTCGCCCGCAGCGGCTGCGGCCTGCTGCTCGACGTCAACAACATCCACGTCAGCGCCCACAACCACGGCTTCGATGCGCAGCGCTACCTTGCCGCGCTGCCGGCCGGCGCGGTGCAGGAGATCCACCTTGCCGGCCACGCGCGGCGCCAGGTCGGCGAGGCAGAGCTGCTGATCGACGACCACGGCTCTGCCGTGCCGCCGCCGGTCTGGGCGCTCTACGAGGCCGCGCTGGCGCACTGCGGCCCGGTGCCGACGCTGATCGAGTGGGACAGCAACGTCCCCGACCTGGCGGTGCTGCTGGCCGAGGCGGCGAAGGCCGAAGCGCGGCTGGGGCCGGTGGAGGCGAAGGCCCATGCCCTCGCTGGCTGAGCTGCAGGCCGGCATGGCGGCCGCGATCCTGCGGGGCGGGGCGGCGCCGGCCGGGATCGCCGCCGCACGCCTCGGCGTGCACCGCGCAACGACCCTCGGCACCCTGACCGAGGCGTTGGCCGATGCCTTTCCCGTGGTCGCGCTGCTGGTCGGCGAGCGCTTCTTCGCCCAGGCGGCGGCGCGCTTCGTTCCAGCCCATCCGCCGGCGGCGCCGCGCCTGGCCGAGTATGGCGCGGCCTTTCCGGATTTCCTCGCCGCCTTCGCGCCGGCCCGGGGTCTGGCCTACCTCCCCGACGTCGCGCGGCTCGACTGGGCGGTGCACCGCGCCTACCACGCCGCCGACCGGGCGGCGCTGCGGGCCGAGCAGCTCGCCGCGCTGGACCCTGCCGCTTTCGGCGCGCTGCGGCTTGGCCTGCATCCCAGCGTCCAGCTTCTCGCTTCGCGTTTTCCGGTCGACCGCATCTGGCAGGCGCACCATGGCGAGGGCGAGCTTTCCGCCATCGACCTCTCGGCTTCAGTGGACTGCCGGCTGTTGGTGGACCGGGGACCGGGCGGCATCCGCCTGTTGCCGCTCGACGCCGGCGAACTGGCGCTGCTCCAGGCCTTCGGCACCGGCGGCAGCCTGGACGAGGCGGCGGGCGCCGCCGCCGCGGTGGACGTGGATCTCGACCTGCCGGTCCTGCTGGCCCGGCATCTGGCGCGCGGCAGCTTCGCCGCCCTCGACCCGGACTGACGAGGTTCTGGCCTCGCCACCGCGCCCTGCCCTAGGCTGGCGGAGGGCGAAGACGGCGATGACAGCGCAAGAACGGACGACGACCGAAACAGCGACGGCGGCCTGGATCAGGGCGAGCACGGCGGTGCTGGGCGCCCTCGACCGCCCGGAGCTGCCGCAGCGCCTGCTGGAGGCGCTGGCGGTGGTCGGACCCTTCGACCTTGCTTGCAGCTTCGTCTACCGCCCGAATGCGGCACCGATCCATGTGCACGACAGCTTCGCGGACCCGGCGCACCAGCAGGGACTGATCAACTACACCAACAGCACCTACGTCCTGAATCCCTTCTACGGCGCCTACCTGCGCGGCCTGCGTACCGGCGCCTACCGCATGCGCGACCTGGCGCCCGATGCCTATGCGCCCAGCGCGCTGGCCGAGACCTACCAGGCGCAGGCCAGCGGCAACGAGGAGATCGGCTACCTGACGCACGGCTGGCCGGCGGGCATGGAGGAGCTCTGCCTCGCCCTTGCGCTGGACGAGGGCGAGTGCGCGGAGATCTCGCTGTCCCGCCCCATCGCCAAGGGCTTCAGCGACGCCGACGTCGCCGCCTTCGACCGCATCGTCCCCTTCATCGCCGAGGCCTACCGCCGCTACTGGCAGGCCTCCCGCCCACGCCACCTCGCGGCGACCCGCGACAGCGGCGCCGATGCCGCCTTTGCCGGCTTCGGCGGCGACCTGCTCAGCCCGCGCGAGCGCGAGATCGCCCAGCTGCTGCTGCGCGGCCACTCCAGCCTGTCGATCAGCAGTCAGCTCGGCATCTCCGGCACCACGGTGAAGACGCACCGCAAGAACCTCTACGCCAAGCTTGGCATCGCCACGCACTACGAGCTCTTCTCGTGCTTCCTGGATTCATTGCGCAAGCGATAGGGCGCCTCCTCCCCCGGTAGGATGGAGCGCCCGGCCGCCGGCGCGCTAGGAGAAGGCAGGCAAGAGCAAAATCCGCGAGGAGACGCCGCCATGACCGCCTTCCCCATTGCGCTGGTACGCCAGCAGTTTCCCGCCCTGGCGGACAGCGCCGCCTTCCTCGACAATCCCGCCGGCACGCAGGTGCCGCGCCAGGTCATCGAGGCGGTGAGCAGCGCCCTGGCCGGCGCGGCCAGCAACCTGGGCGGCGCCTTCGAGGCCTCGCGCCGGGCCGATGCGATCTACGATGCGGCGCACGACGCGATGGCCGATCTGCTGGGCGCCGCGTCGGGCCGCGAGATCGTCATCGGCCAGTCCATGTCGATGCTGACCTTCCAGATCTCGCGCTCGCTCGGCCGCGGCTGGCAGCCCGGCGACGAGGTCATCGTCACGCGCATGGATCATGAGGGCAACGTCTCCCCCTGGCTGCGGCTGGCCGAGGAGCGCGGCCTGACCGTGCGCTGGCTGCCCTTCAATCGCGAGACCTGGCGCATCGAGCCGGAGGACCTGAAGCCGCTGCTGAACGAGCGCACGCGGCTGCTGGCGCTGAACTATGCCAGCAACCTGACCGGCTCGATCAACGACGTGGCGGCGCTGACGGCGCTGGCCAAGGCGGCGGGCGCGCTGGTCTATGTCGACGCGGTGCAGTTCGCGCCGCACGGTCTGGTCGACGTCGGCGCGCTGGGCTGCGATTTCCTTGTCTGCTCGGCCTACAAGTTCTTCGGCCCGCACCTCGGCGTGCTGTGGGGCCGCGAGGCCATCCTGGCCGACCTCTACCCCTATGCCGTGCGCTGCGCGCCGCAGGAGCTGCCGGGCCGGCACGAGATCGGCACGCCGCAGACCGAGCTCTTCGCCGGCCTCGTGGCCGCCGCCGACTACCTGGCTTGGCTCGGCGCCGAGACCGGCAGCGGCGGCACGCGGCGCCAGAGGATCGCCGGCGCCTACGCCGCCGCCACGGCCTACGAAATGCCGCTGGCGCAGGACCTGATCGACGGGCTGCGCGCCATCCCCGGTCTCAAGGTGCAGGGCATCACCAACTCCAACCGGCTGCACCAGCGCGTGCCGACCGTGTCCGTCGTCCACCCGGACCACAGCAACAAGGCGCTGGCCAAGGCGCTGGGCGGCCAGGGCATCAACGTCTGGTCGGGCCACAACTACGCGCTGGAGGTGGCGCGCCACCTGGGCCTCGACGAGGCCGAGGGCGTGCTGCGCATCGGCCTTGCGCACTACAACACCGCGGGCGAGGTCGAGCGCATCGTCGGCGCGCTCAAGGGGCTGATGAAGTAGCGGGGAGCGCCGGCGCCGCTATCGTCCGAGCAGCGCCAGCGCCTCGGCGTGCAGCGCCGGGTCGCCGGCGGCCAGCACCTGGCCCTTCCAGTCGAGGTCGATCGGCCTGCCGGCCCAGTCGGTGACCAGGCCGCCAGCGCCGCGGATCACCGGCTCCAGCGGCAGGATGTCGTAGACGTCCATCGAGCAGTCGATCGACAAGTCGATGCGGCCGGAGGCGAGCTGCATGTAGGCATAGCAGCTCCCGCCATAGACCGCCCAGCTTACCTGCTGGCGCAGGCGCTGGTAGCGCGCCCACTCCTCCGGCGCGAAGAAGTCCGGGCTGCTGCTGCTCATCATCGCCGCGGCCAGCGGCGCGCCCCGGCGGCTGCGCACGGCACGGCCGTTGAGGCGGCTCGGCAGGCCCTCGCCGCCGACCCAGCGCTCGCGCGTCACCGGATGGTCGGCGACGCCGACCAGCGGGCGGCCGCCGCGCGCCAGGCCGATCAGCGTGCCGAACACCGGGATGCCGGCGATGAAGGGCCCGGTGCCGTCGATCGGATCGATCACCCAGACGTGCTCGGCGCCGCGGTCCTGGCTGCCGAACTCCTCGCCCTGGATGCCGTGGCGCGGATAGCGCTGGCCGATCATCTCGCGCAGGCGCTGCTCCACCGCCTTGTCGAGGGCGGTCACCGGGCTCTTGTCGGCCTTGGACTCGACCTGCGGCGGCCGGCTCAGCGCCTCGGCCAGGATGGCGCGGCCGGCATCGGCCAGCTCCTCGGCGAAGCGGACCAGGTCTTCGACCTGCTCGGTACTCATGGGAGACTCTCCTAGTGCTGCAGGATCTGGCTGAGGAAAAGACGCGTGCGCTCGTGCCGCGGGTCGGCGAAGAACTCCGCCGGCGGCGCCTCCTCGACGATACGGCCGTGATCCATGAAGACCACGCGGTCGGCGACCTGGCGGGCAAAGCCCATCTCGTGCGTGACGCAGATCATGGTCATGCCCTCGCGCGCCAGCTCGACCATGACGTCCAGCACCTCCTTGATCATTTCGGGGTCGAGCGCCGAGGTCGGCTCGTCGAACAGCATGATGCGCGGCTCGACGCAGAGCGCGCGGGCGATGGCGACGCGCTGCTGCTGCCCGCCGGAAAGCTGCGCCGGGTACTTGCCGGCCTGTTCGGGGATGCGCACGCGCTCCAGCAGGGCCAGCGCCTTGGCGCGCGCTGCCGCCTTGTCCTGCTTCTGCACCAGGCGCGGCGCCAGCATCAGGTTCTGCAGCACCGTGAGGTGCGGGAAGAGGTTGAACTGCTGGAACACCATGCCCACCGCGCCGCGCAGGATGAGCTGGTCGGACTTGCCGCCGGTGAGCGCCCGGCCCTCGATCTCGATGCGGCCGCTGTCGTGCCGCTCCAGCCGGTTGACGCAGCGGATC
This sequence comes from Pseudomonadota bacterium, assembly GCA_029781795.1. Lineage (GTDB taxonomy): Bacteria > Pseudomonadota > Alphaproteobacteria > Kiloniellales > JACOMY01 > JAKOWB01. The sequence continues at coordinate 150,020 of JAKOWB010000276.1, forward strand.
ATGGTCGACTTGCCGGACCCCGAGGGCCCGCAGACCACGATGCGCTCGCCGCGCGCCACGCTCAGCGAGACGTCGCTGAGCGCCTGGAAGCTGCCGAAGCGCTTGCCAACCTGCTCCAGCCGGATCGCCGGGATCTCGCCCATCGCCCGCTCTCCCTTCAGCTTCTGCGCAGCGGCCGGTTCAGCCGCCGCTCGACCAGCGCCAGCAGGCGCTGGATGATCCAGGTCATGGCCAGATAGACGATGGCGGCCGAGATGAAGATCTCGTAGGGCGCGAAGGTCTTGGCGACGATGTTGCGGGCGACGCCGGTGACGTCGAGCAGCGTGATGGTGCTGGCCAGCGCCGTGCCCTTCAGCAGGCTGATCAGGTCGTTGCCGTAGGCCGGCAGCGACAGGCGCAGCGCGATCGGCGCCACGATATGGCGCAGCCGCTGCCAGCGGGACAGGCCGAGCGCCCAGCCGGCCTCGGACAGGCCCTTCTCGACGCCCTGCACGCCGCCGCGGAAGATCTCGCCGGTGTAGGCGCCGGTGTTCAGCGCGAAGGCCAGGATGGCGCACCAGTAGGGTTCGCGCAGGAAGGTCCAAAGGAAGGATTCGCGCACGAAGGGGAACTGCGCCAGGCCGTAGTAGATGATGAAGATCTGCACCAGCAGCGGCGTGCCGCGGAACAGCGTGACGTAGAGCCAGGCCGGCCAGGTCAGCAGGCGGCTGCCCGACAGCCGCGCCGCGCAGGTCAGCACGCCGAGCAGCGTGCCGGCCGCGGCCGAGATCAGCAGGAGCTGCAGGGTCAGCCAGAGGCCGTCCAGCAGCCGCGGCACCGAATCGAGGATCAGCGCGAGGTCGAAGCTCATGCCCGCCCCCGCAGCGGCCGGGCGGCGCGCCGCTCCAGCAGCGCCACCGCCAGCGAGATGAGGTTGGTGAAGCCGAGATAGACCACCCCGACCATGGCGTACATGACGAAGGGCTCGCTGGTGACCGAGGTCGCGATCTTCGCCGTGTACATGATCTCCTCCAGCCCGATGACGGAGATCAGCGCGGTGTCCTTCATCAGCGACAGCATGTGGTTGCCGAAGGTCGGCAGGGCGAGCCGCCACATCTGCGGCAGGCGGATCCAGAAGAAGATCTGCCAGGTGCCGAGGCCGAGGGCGCGGCCGGCCTCGACCTGCCCCGGGCTGACGCCGAGGAAGGCGCCACGGAAGGTCTCGGTGGCGTAGGCGCCGACGATCAGGCCCAGCGCCAGGGACCCGGCCCAGAAGGGCGGAATGTCGAGGAACTGCACCTCGGGGTCGAGCCAGCGGCCGAACGCCGTCAGCGTCAGCGCCGAGCCGAAGTAGACGATCAGCAGGATGAGGATCTCGGGCGTGCCGCGGAACACCGTGGTATAGGCCGCGGCGAGCCAGCGCAGCAGCCGGCTGTTCGACAGCTTGGCGGCGGCCCCGGCCAGGCCGATCAGCACGGTCAGGATCAGCGAGACGAGGAAGATTTCCAGCACCACCAGGGCGCTGGCGGCGAAGGCCTCGGTCCACTCCAGCGCCAGGTCCATCGTCCCCCTCCGCAGCGGCGCGGCGGCGCCCCCCGGGGCCGCCGCGCCTTCGCCTGGCGGTGGCTAGTTCGCGCCCTTCCAGTCGGTCGGGTTGATGTCGAAGGGGAAGTAGCGGTGCGAGAACTGGCTGAGCGAGCCGTCCTTGATCATGGCGACCAGCGCGTCGTCGATGCGCTGCAGCAGCGCCGGGCTGTCCTTGCGCAGGCCGATGCCGACGCCGATGCCGAAGAACTCCTCGTCGGTGATCTGCGGGCCCACGGTCTCGAAGCCCTCGCCGTCGGGCTTGGAGAGGAACACGAGGTAGGCCTTCATGGGATTGGTCATGATGGCGTCGACCCGGCCGGCCTTGAGGTCCAGGTACATGGCCTCGTTGCTGTCGTAGGGCACGATGTCGGCGCTCGGCATCTTGGCCTGGATCCAGGTGTCGTAGGTGCTGGAGCGCTCGATGCCGATCTTCACGCCCTCGAAGCCCGCGGCATTGATCGAGCCGTCGGCGTTGAAGAACTGCAGATGGCGGTCCTTGGCGCCGATGAACTGGCCGATGGAGACGCGATAGGGCACCGAGAAGTCGATCTTCTCGCGCCGCTTCTCGGTAATCGACATGGAGGCGACGATCAGGTCGAACTTGTTGGCCAGCAGGGCCGGGATCATGCCGTCCCATTCCTGGCAGACGAACTCGATCTCCGCGCCGATGCGCTTGCCCACCTCGTTGGCGACGTCGACGTCGTAGCCTTTCAGCGTCCCGTCGGCCTCGCGGTAGTTGAAGGGGAAGTAGGTGCACTCGGTGCCCACGCGCAGCGTCTCGGCGCTGGCGGGGACGGCCGCGGCCAGGCCGGCGGCGATGGCAAGGGGCAGCATGAAGCGCTTCAGCATGTCGGTCTCCCCGTGGCTGTCGTGCGGGGCGCGGATCGCCCACCGGTTCGAGAGTGCGGGCAGCCCCGCCAACTCGCCATCCTCCCAAGGGAGGAGGCCACGGGTGCTAGGCCGGCAACGTCAAGGTCGCCCTGAGGCCGCCGGCCGGGCGGTTCGCCAGGCTGACCTCGCCGCCCTGCGCCTGGGCGACGGCACGGGCGATGGCGAGGCCGAGGCCGGAGCCGCCGGTGCCGCTGGCGCCCAGCCGTTCGAAGGGTGCGAAGGCGCGTGCCAGCGCCTCGTCGGGCAGGCCCGGGCCGGCGTCATCCACCGTCACCAGGATGCGGGCACCCTCGATCGCCAGCGCGACCTCGGCGCTGCCGCCGTACTTCACGGCGTTGTCGATCAGGTTGGCAAGGCAGCGCTTCAGCGCCAGCGGCTGGGCGCGGCAGATCAGGCGCGGCGGCGCGGCTTCGCCGCGGAAGCGCGCGCCCGGCATCTCGTCGCAGAGCGCCTCGAGCAGCGAAACCAGGTCGAGCCGCGCCGCCGGCTCGCCGTCGCCGCGCGCGGCGCGGGTGAAGGCCAGGATCGACTGCGTCATGGCTTCCATCTCGTCCAGGTCGCGCAGCACCAGGGCGCGCAGCGCCGGGTCGGCGATGCCCTCGCTGCGCAGGCGCAGGCGCGTCACCGGCGTGCGCAGGTCGTGCGCGATGGAGGCCGCCAGCAGGTCGCGCTCGCCCAGCAGGCGGCGCAGCCGCTCGCGCATCGAGTTGAAGGCATGCGCCGCCGCGCGCGCCTCGCGCACGCCGAACTCCGGCAGGGGCGAGGTGTCCTGCGGCGTGCCGATGCGCTCGGCCGCCACCGACAGGCGGGCATAGGGCTGGGTCAGGCGCCGCAGCGACAGCACCACCGCGGCCAGCACCGCCAGCAGCACGGCGAGGCTGATCCCCGCGCTTTCCGGCAGCAGCACGGCGCGGCCGGCGGCGATCGGGGCGAAGAGGTTGAGCCAGCCGTCGCCGAGGCGCAGCGACACCAGCCAGGCGCCGCCATCGGCGATGCGGAGCGCGATGCGGTCGAAGGACGACTGCGTCGGGCTCTGCGTGCCGTGCGCCGCCGCCGGGCCGGGCCGCAGGTCCTCCGGCAGGCTGTCGACGCGGGCGACGCGGATGGCGGCGCCGGCCTCGGGCAGCGCGTCCTGCAGCACGTCGACGAACTCGGCGAGCTGCGGGTCCGCCGGCCTTGGCTCGGCGACGCGCGGCGCCGGCTCGATGCGCACCAGCAAGGTCGCGTTCGACAGGCTGTCGGCCAGGCGCGGGCGGTCGCCCGGCACCGCCTGCAGCAGCGTGTCGGCCACCGCCGTCACCCGTTCGTCCAGGCGGAACAGCTCCAGCAGGCGGTCGTAGGACTGCTGCTCGCGAGCCGCCAGCAGCAGCGTCGCGCCGGCGACGACGGCGAGGCCGGCGACCACGATGACGATGGTCCAGGCCGGCAGGCTGTCGGGCAGCAGGCGCCTCATGACCCCGCCGCGGCCACCGGCGCCACCGGCGCGGCGAAGCTGTAGCCATTGCCGCGCACGGTCAGGATGAACTGAGGGTTGGCCGGGTCGGTCTCGATCTTGCGGCGCAGGCGGCTGACCTGCACGTCGATCGAGCGGTCGAAGGCGGTGGCGTCGCGGCCGCGCGCCAGGTCGAGCAGCTGCTCGCGCGTCAGCACGCGGCCCGGATGCTCGGCGAAGGCCGCCAGCAGGTCGAACTCGCCGCTGGTCAGCCCGACCAGCACGCCGTCCGGCGATTCCAGCCGCCGCCGCGCCAGGTCGAGGCGCCAGCCGGCGAAGCCCAGCACCGCCGGCGCGCCGCTGCCGTTGAATCCCGGACCGGCGGCGCGCCGCAGCACCGAGCGCACGCGGGCCAGCAGCTCGCGCGCGTTGAAGGGCTTCGCCAGGTAGTCGTCGGCGCCCATCTCCAGCCCGAGGATGCGGTCCGACTCGTCGGCGATGGCGGTCAGCATGATGATCGGCACGGCCGAGCGCGCACGCAGGTCGCGGCATAGCTCCAGCCCACCCTTCCCCGGCAGCATGAGGTCGAGGACGATGAGGTCGACGCGGCTGCCCGCCAGCGCCGCCAGCATCTCGCGCCCGTCCCGCGCCGCCAGCACGCGGTAGCCATGCTTGCCGAGGAATCCGCAGACCAGGTCGCGGATGCCGCGGTCGTCGTCGACGACCAGGATCTGTTCGAGTGGCTTCATGTGGCGTGGCGCCGCCCGGCGGCGCGCTTTCGATGCCGGGACGCTAGCACCGCGCCCCCGCCGCCGCCTGCCGCGCCCTGTCGCACCCTGTTTCAGTCTGTTTCAGCCGGGGCGCGGCGACATGAGCTGTTTCCCAGGGGTCGGTCGCCGGACACCGGCCGGACACAGGGCGGCGCTCTACTGCCCTCCGCGCCCCGGGGCCGCACCCCCCCGCACCCCACTAGACCGGTCCTGTGGGCGCCCCTTTCCGACGTTGCACCAAGGAGAGTTCAGATGAAGAAGCTCGTCATGCCGCTGGCGGCGGCGATCCTGGCCGCTACCTCCAGCCTGGCGCTGGCCGCCACGGCGACCGGCCCGATCAAGTCGGTCGATGCCAAGGACCACACGGTGATGCTGGCCAGCGGCCAGATCTACCACGCGGCCATGAGCGTCGACCTCAGCAAGCTGAAGGTCGGCGAGAAGGTCACCATCACCTACCAGGTGACCAACGGGAAGAACGAGGCCAGCGCCATCGTCGCCTCGTAGTGCCGTCCTGCGCGGCCCGGCCGGGCTATCGCCCCCCGGCCGGGTGCGCGGTGGCAGCGGTGCTGGAGGTGAAGCGTCGCGGTGGTCTAGGGTCGCCGGATGCGCCGCCTCTGCCTCGCCCTCATCGGACTGCTGCTGGCCACGACGCCGGCCGACGCCGTATCGCTGTCCGACGAGGCCGAGTGCCTGCGCCAGGCCCTGATGACCTACCTGCAGTATCCGGTGCGCTTCGCGGGCGCGCTGGACGACCAGGGCGGCGGCGCCTTCACGCAGCATGACGTGACGCTGCTGACCAGCGGGCCGAACGTGCCGCCGGGACGGATCAGCAGCCTCGACGTCTATGCCTTCGACTGCGCCGGTTTCCAGGCGGGCGGCGTGCCGAGCCGCCTCAGCCTGCGCGCCAACGGCGTCAGCGTCGCGCCGCTGGCGCATCCCCTGACCAGCCTGCTGCCGGGCCTCGGCAGCGACCGCCTGTTTGACGTGACGCTGGACTTCGCCTACGCGGCCGAGGGCAGGCGCCTGACGCTGAACCACGCCGACCTGGAGTTTCCCGGCCTGCTGACCCTGACTCTCGCCGGCCGGGCCAACGGCATCGCGCTGGCCGGCGCGCGCTTCACCGCCAAGGGCCTCACCGCGCTCGGCCTCGCCGCCGCCTTCCAGGGCAGCCTCGAGGGCCTCGAGCTCTGGCTGTGGAACGAGTCCGGCGAGCGCCTGCTGGAGGCCTTCGCGCGCGGCCAGGGCCGTACGCTGGAGCAGCAGCGCGCGCTCTGGCTGGCGCAGCTCGACGCGCTGCT
>JAKOWB010000283.1 GCA_029781795.1 Pseudomonadota bacterium
GGCAGCGAGATCGCCTGGCTGGCCGACCCGGTGGACGCCATGATCCTGCAGATCCAGGGCTCGGGCCGCCTGCGCGTGACCGAGGCCGACGGCAGCCAGCGCCTGGTGCGCCTGGCCTTTGCCGGCACCAACAACCAGCCCTACCGCAGCCCCGGCGGCTGGCTGCTGGGCCAGGGCGCCATCCAGGACGCCACCTGGCCCGGCATCAAGGCCTGGCTGGCCGCGCACCCCGAGCGCCTGCAGGACTTCCTGTGGAGCAACCCGCGCGTGGTGTTCTTCCGCGAGCAGGCGCTGAGCGCGCTGGACGAGCAGTTCGGCCCTCGGGGCGCGCAGGGCGTGGCGCTCACGCCCGGGCGCTCCATTGCCGTCGACCCGCAGAGCATTCCCTACGGCACGCCGGTGTGGCTGGTTTCCAGTGGCCCGGTGGCCAGCCTGCAGCGCCTGGTGCTGGCGCAGGACACCGGCAGCGCCATCCGCGGTGCCGTGCGCGCCGACTACTTTGCCGGCTGGGGCGCCGAGGCGGGCGACTTCGCGGGCCGCATGAAGCAGCCGCTGAAACTATGGGCGCTCTGGCCGAAATGACGCCCCCCCCTGCGTCGCTGCGCGGCCCTTCGATCTGGTTGATGGCCGCCGCGCTGTCCGGCTGCGCGGCGATCCGCGACGCGCCGCGCCTGGCCTACCAATGCCCCGAGGGCCTGCGCTTCGAGGCGCGCCTGTACCAGGACATGGCCACGCTCGACGGCCAGCGAGGCCATGCCGTGCTCGAGCGCCTGCCCCACCAGCGCGACGACGAGCTGATCTACGGCGACGCCACCCTCACCGCCGACTTCGGCCTGGGGCTGGAGCAGCGCCTGGCGCGCCTGAGCTACGCCAATATCCCCGAAGCCGTCACCTGCACCCGCGTGGTGTCCGCCGGCCAGCCGGCCGTGCCGGTGCGCGCCGCGCCCCGCCCGGGCCCGCGCAACCCGCCGCCGTTCGACCCCGACGCGCCGGTGCAGACCAACATCCGCACCGGCGACGGCAACGTGGGGCCGGGCTAGGGCCTGTTCACGCCATGAAAGGGGATCGCGTTGTCTCGCCAAGGGGCTGGATGCAAGGCGCCCGTGCGCGGCAAGGCTGGTGCCTTGCAAGCGCGGGCAACGCCGCAGACGGCCCCTTGGCGAGGCAACCCGAAGGGAAGCTCATGACAGCCCGCCCCTCGGCGTTGCGCTTCTTGTGCGTGCCGACGCACGCACGGCGTCGCGCGCCTTGATGGGCAGGCTGTCATGAGCTTCGCGACCCCTTTCATGGCGTTAACAGGCCCTAACGGCGAAAATAGGGCCGATGAACCTCCTGGCCTTCGACACCAGCACCGAGCAGCTGTCCATCGGCGTGCAGCGCGGCGCGCGGCAGTGGCTGCACGCCGGCGCCGGCGGCGCGCAGGCCTCGGGCACGCTGATCCCCACCGCGCTGCGCCTGCTGGCCGAGGCGGGCCTCGAGCTGGCCGCGCTGGACGCCATCGCCTTCGGGCGCGGGCCGGGCTCGTTCAC
>JAKOWB010000442.1 GCA_029781795.1 Pseudomonadota bacterium
CGGCGAATTCCCAGCCGTAGCTGGACGTGGCGATGGTGGCGGCCGTGACCGGCAAGGCGTAGCTGTGGACGAAGTAGCAGTAGGCCTGGTCCGGGATGCCGGCGAGCAGGGGCACGTCGGCGATCGGGTGCACCTGGTTCCAGCCCATGTGCGGCACCGGCCGGTCGGCGGCGGGCGTGAAGCGCCGGGCCCGCCCGGGGATCACGCCCAGGCAGGCGACGTCGCCCTCGTCGGAGGCCTCGTACAGCAGCTGCATCCCGAGGCAGATGCCGAGCACGGGCTGGCGCAGCGTCGGGATCAGCCGGTCGAGCCCCGCGGCGGCCAGCGTGGCCATGGCGGCCCCGGCGGCGCCGACCCCCGGCAGGATCACGTGGCTGGCCGCGCGGATGGTGTCGTGGTCCGTCGTCAGCACCGCTTCGCGGCCGAGCCGCTCCAGCGCGAAGCGCAGCGAGGCGATGTTGGCGCCGCCGCCGTCGATGATGGCGACCGGAGGCGGGCTCACAGGACGCCCTTGGTGCTGGGCAGGCTGTCGCCCTGGCGCGCCAGCGCCTGGCGCAGCGCCCGGCCGGTGCCCTTGATGCAGGCCTCCACCAGGTGGTGGCTGTTGGCGCCCGTGACGCCGAGCTGGATGGCCGCGCCGAGGCTGTCCGCGAGGGAGCGGAAGAAGTGCGGCACAAGTTCCGTCGGCAGCGCGCCGACCACCGCGCGGGGAAAGCTCCCCTGGAAGGTGAAGTAGGCGCGGCCGGACAGGTCGATGGCGACCTGGGCCTGGGCCTCGTCCATGGCCAGCACGAAGCCGTAGCGGCCGATGCCGCGCTTGTCGCCCAGCGCGCGGCGCAGGGCCTCGCCGAGGGTGAGCGCCGTGTCCTCCACCGTGTGGTGCTCGTCCACCTGCAGGTCGCCCTCGCAGCGAAGCGTGAGGGCGAAGCCGCCGTGCTTGGCGAGCTGCTCGAGCATGGGGTCGAAGAAGCCGATGCCGGTGCTGATCGAGATGGGCTGGTCCGCGTCGAGGTCGACCTCGCAGCTGATGCGGGTCTCGCGCGTCTCGCGCTTCACGGCGGCCCGGCGCGGGAGGTCGGCCAGCTCG
>JAKOWB010000300.1 GCA_029781795.1 Pseudomonadota bacterium
GTCGGCGGACGACGCACGCCTCCTGGCCCTGCTCACCGAGCGCGAAGGCAGCCTCATGGGCCTGCGGGATCTCGACGCCGACCTGGCCGCCGGGCGCATCTCGGCGCCGCTGCACGCGGCCCTGCGCGAGGAGGCCCTCGCTGCCGGCAGCCGCATCTTGGCGGCCATCGACGAGGGACTGGCCCGCGTGGCCGGCGACCGGAGCGCGGCCTTGGAACGCTTGGAAGCCGCGGTGGCGCGGCAGCGCGGCGCCGCGCCGGGCGATGGACCGCGCCTCGGCCGCACCGGCAGCGCCGGCCCCGTGCTGGTGACCTGCCCCGAGTGCGGGCGGGTCACCGAAGCCGAAGACCGCTTCTGCCGCCATTGCGGCCGGGACCTGCGCCAGGGGAAGCTGGTCTGATGCCCCGCCGCGCTTCGCTGTGGCTCCTGCTGGCGGCGATCGGCTTCGCCTGTACCGGGCGCCCGGCCGCGGCACAGGCACCATCGGCGACGGCCGTCCCGGCTGTCGCGGTCCCGGACGCCGCGGCGGGCCTGGCCCTGTACCGCGCGCATTGCGCCGACTGCCACGGCCAGAGCGGCCGCGGCGATGGCGGCATGATCGATCGGCTGCCTGCCCCCCCGCCCAGCTTCGCCGACGGCGCGGTGGTCGGCCGCAGCAGCCCGAACGCGGCCTTGGATGTCATCACCAATGGCCGCCTGGACCGCCTGATGCCCCCCTGGAAGGACAGTTTGACGGCCGCGGAGCGCGAGGCCGTCCTCTATGGCGCCTGGTCCTTCTATTACACACCCGAGCGCCTGGTGGCCGCGCGCGATCGCTGGGAAGCGGCCTGCGCCGCCTGTCACGGCCCGACACCGGGCGCGACCGGCCGGCCGGCCTTCGATGCCGACTGGTGGCGTACGCGCAGCCAGGACGACGCGCTTGCCGCCCTGCACGGCAACGCGGCCCACCGGGGCCTGGAAGCCCTTGACGATCCGACCCTGCGCGCCACGCTGGACTTCGCCCGTGCGGGCAGCTTCAACGCCCTGCCCTACCGCGAACTGGCCGCCGACGGCAGCATCAGCGGGCGCCTGAGCAATGGCACGGCGGGCGCCGCGGGCGTCGCCGGCGCCGTAGTCAGCCTGATACCCTTCCACGCCGACGTGCCGGGTATCCTCCCGGGTCGGCCGATCAGCGCCACCCTGGCCGCGGACGGCGCCTTCCGCTTCGATGGGCTGCTGAGCGGCCCGGGGATGAGCTACCACGTCCTCACGCGCTACCAGGGCGCCGACACCATCGCCCC
>JAKOWB010000306.1 GCA_029781795.1 Pseudomonadota bacterium
GCCTCGCCAGGCAGGGCGAAGCGGTTGCCGCCGTTGTTCCACTCCTTCCAGAGGCGCCGGACCATCGACTGGGTGTCGGCCAGGCTGTCGGCCAGCAGCGCGGGCAGGCCGGGGTGGGGCAGGGCGAGGGGCTCGATGCGGGGCGGCATCAGCCGCGCGCGGCGTCCTGCGCCAGGCGGTCGGCGATGGCCGGCATGGCGCCGGCCTCGACGTTGGCGAAGGCGAGGCGCAGGAAGCCCTCCTGTCCCGGGCCGAACCAGGTGCCGGGCAGGGCCAGCATGTTCTGCTCGTCGGCCAGGCGGCGGGCCACCTGCAGCGCGGGGCGTCCCTCGAAGGGATGCGCCAGGTAGGCGAAGTAGGCGCCGGCCGAGACCAGGCGGTAGCCGAGGTCGTTGCGGTTGAAGGCGGACTTCAGCGCCGCCAGGCGGTCGCGCATCAGGCGCGTGTTGCCCCGGCGCCACTCGACCAGGTTGGCGAGGCCGAAGAGTGCCGCCTCCTGGCCGATGCGGGGCGCGCAGATGGCGACGGTGTCCATGACCTTGGCGACCTCGTCGTTCAGCCGCCGCCCGGCGATGATCGAGCCGACGCGGTAGCCGGTGATGCAGTAGACCTTGGAGAAGGAATAGAGCTGCACCAGCACCTCGTCCCAGCCGGGCTGCTGGAAGAGCGCGTGCGGCGCGCCGTCGGCCGGCAGGAAGTCGCGGTAGGTCTCGTCCAGGATCAGCGCCAGACCGCGATCGCGGGCCAGATCGAAGTAGGCCCGCAGCGCCTCGGCCGGATAGATCGCGCCGGTCGGATTGTTGGGCGAGACCAGGACGATGGCGCGGGTCCGGGCGGTGATGGCCGCGGCGGCATCGGCCGGGTCGGGCACGCCGCCGCGATCGGCGCGGAAGGGGATGTGGACCGCCTTCACCGCAGCCATGTCGCACCACATCTGGTGATTGAAGTAGTAGGGGAGCGGCAGGATCACCTCGTCGCCGGGCGCGCAGAGCGCCTGCACGGCGAAGCAGAAGGCCTGGTTGCAGCCGGCGGTGATGGTGACCTGAGACGGCGCGATCGCCGCGCCATAGAAGGCATTCATGTCGGCGGCCAGCGCCTGGCGCAGCTCCGGCCGGCCCGGCACGTCGGTATAGCGCGCCATCCCCGGCTGGCCGACGACGCCGGCCAGGTGGTCGGTCAGGCTCCGCGGCGGCGGGT
>JAKOWB010000313.1 GCA_029781795.1 Pseudomonadota bacterium
CCCGCCGCCAGCGTGGGATAGCCGCGCACCGGGTTGCCCAGCCAGAAGTACTCGATCACCACCCAGACGCCGTAGCCCAGCGCCGCCAGCGACAGGGTCAGGCCCAGCAGGGCCAGCACGCGCAGCGGCGCGGCGGTGAAGGCCAGGAGGCCCGTGGTGCCCAGGCCCAGCGCGCCGCTCAGGCCGAAGTGGCTTGCGCCCGCGCGCCGCGGCAGCGGCTCGTAGTCCAGCGCCACGCTGGGAAAGCCCACCCAGGCGTACAGGCCCTTCATGAAGCGGTGGCGCTCGGGCAGGGCCAGCAGCGCGTCCACCACGCGCCGGTCCAGCAGCCGGAAGTCGCCCGCGTCGCGCGGGATGCGCACCCGGCTGCGCCAGTTGACGATGCCGTAGAAGGCCCCCACCATGCGCCGGTGCAGGGCCGACTGGTCGGCGCGCGTGCTGCGCACGGCATACACCACATCGGCGCCCGCCTGCCAGTGGCGCAGCATGTCGGCCAGCAGGGCCGTGGGGTGCTGGCCGTCGGCGTCCATCAACACCACCACCTCGCCGCGCGCGGCGGCCAGGCCGGCGGTGAGCGCCGCCTCCTTGCCGAAGTTGCGCGACAGCTGCAGCAGGCGCAGGGCCGGCTCGCGCTGGCACAGGCCGCGCACGACGGCCACCGTGTCGTCGCGGCTGCCGTCGTCGACCACCACCACCTCGACCCGGGGCGACAGCGCGCGCAGCGCGGCCAGCACCTGCCCCAGCACCTCCGGCAGCGCGGCGGCCTCGTTGTAGGCCGGCATGACGCAGGAGATGGACGGGATTCGGGCGGCGCGCTCGCTCATGAACGAATCATGCCAAAAGAAAACCCTGCCTCCATCGGGAGGCAGGGTCTGGGGCGAACTTGCGGCGTGTTTATTTTTTCAGGCAGTCGCTCATGAAGGCCTTGCGCTCGTCGCCCTTCTTGCCGGCAGCCTCCTTGTTGCAGACCTTCATTTTTTCCTGCTGGGTGGCCGGGGCGGCGGCGGGCTTGGCGCTCAGGCAACCCTTCATGAAGGCCTTGCGCTCGTCGCCCTTCTTGCCGGCGGCCTGGGCGTTGCAGGTGCTCATTTTTTCCTGTTGCGCCGTCTTGGCGCTGGCCAGGGTGGGCGCCGCGCCCAGGGACAGGGCCAG
>JAKOWB010000342.1 GCA_029781795.1 Pseudomonadota bacterium
CGGCAGAGCCGGCGGGCCTGGGGGAGGGGATGAAAAGCGAAAGGCCGCGCGCTTCAGCGGGAAGCGGCGGCCCTCAAGGCATCAGGCGGCAAAGCGCCCAATGTAACCATTTTGTACTACAAAATGGTTAGAATTGACAAGTGAAATCTTGGAGACGGGCTACTTTTTCTCCGCCAGCAGCCGTTTCAGCTCGTAGAGCAGGTCGAGGGCCTCGCGCGGGGTCAGCTCGTCGGGGCGGATCTCGGCCAGGCGGCGCTCCAGGGCGCCGGGGCCCTGGGGGGCGGCCGGCGCGGCGGCGGCGGGGCGCGGCTGGAACAGCGGCAGGTCGTCGACCAGGCGGGCCAGGGCGCCGGCCTGTTCGCCCTTCTCCAGCTCGGCCAGGATGGCCTCGGCGCGGGCCACCACGGCGGCCGGCAGGCCGGCCAGGCGCGCGACATGGATGCCATAGCTGCGGTCGGCGGCGCCGGGGCCGACGGCGTGCAGGAAGACCACCTCGCCCTGCCACTCCTTGACCCGCAGGGTGTGGTTGGCCAGGCGCGGCAGGCGGGCCGAGAGGCGCGTCAGCTCGTGGAAGTGCGTGGCGAAGAGCGCGCGGCAGCGGTTGGCCTCGTGCAGCTGCTCCAGCGTCGCCCAGGCCAGCGACAGGCCGTCGAAGGTGGCGGTGCCGCGGCCGATCTCGTCCAGGATCACCAGCGAGCGCTCGCTCGCCTGGTTCAGGATGGCGGCGGTCTCCACCATCTCCACCATGAAGGTGGAGCGGCCGCGCGCCAGGTCGTCGGCGGCGCCGACGCGGCTGAAGAGGCGGTCGACGATGCCCAGGGTCGCGGCCTCGGCCGGCACGTAGCTGCCGATCTGCGCGATCAGCGCGATCAGGGCGTTCTGCCGGAGGAAGGTCGACTTGCCGGCCATGTTCGGGCCGGTCAGCAACCAGAGGCGCGTCGCCGGCGAGAGGTCGCAGTCGTTGGCGACGAAGGCCTGGCCCTGGCGGGCGAGCGCCTGCTCCACCACCGGATGGCGCCCGCCGACGACCTGGAACTCGCCGCCGTCGGTCAGGCGCGGGCGCGACCAGCGCTCGGCCGCCGCCAGGCGCGCCAGGCCCTGCGTCACGTCCAGCGCCGCCAGCGCGCGCGCCGCCAGCAGGATGCCGTCGGCCCGCGCCCGCACCTCGCCCACCAGGTCCTCGAACAGCGCCAGCTCCAGCGCCAGCGCCTTGTCGGCGGCGGAGACGATCTGCCGCTCCAGCTCGCCCAGCTCCGTGGTGCTGTAGCGCACGGCCGAGGCCAGGGTCTGGCGGTGGATGAAGGCGCCGTCCTTCGGCATGCGCTCGGCCTGGCTGGTCGAGACCTCGATGAAGTAGCCGAGCACGTTGTTGTGCTTGATGCGCAGGCCCGGCAGCGCGGTCTCGCGCGCGTATTTCCCTTGCAGCCCGGCGATGAGCTGGCGGCTCTCGTCGCGCAGCTGGCGCAGATGGTCCAGCTCGGCGCTGTAGCCGGCGGCGATGAAGCCGCCGTCGCGCGCCAGCAGCGGCGGCTCGGGCTGCACCGCGCGGGTCAGGCGCTCGACCAGCGGCCCGTGCAGCCCCAGGTCGCGGGCGATCTCCAGCAGCTCGGGCGCGAGGCCGCTCTCGGCCTTGAGGCGCGTGCCCAACTGCTCGGCAGAGTCCAGCGCGCGGGCGATGGCCAGCAGGTCGCGCGGCCCGCCGCGGCCGAGCGTCAGGCGCGCCAGCGCCCGCTCGGCGTCGGGCGTTGCCTTCAACGCCGCCAGCACCGCCTCGGCCAGCGCGTCGGCCGCCAGCAGGTAGGCGACGGCGTCCAGCCGCCGCTCCAGCGCCGGGCGGTCGGTCAGCGGCGCGCCCAGGCGCTGCGCCAGCAGCCGTGCGCCGGGGCCGGTGGCGGTGCGGTCCAGCGCCGCCAGCAGCGAGCCCTGGCGCCCGCCGCTCATGGCCTCGAAGAGCTCCAGGTTGCGGCGCGTGGCGGCGTCTATCAGCAGGTGCTGGCCGGCCGCCTGGCGCCGCGGCGGTGACAGGTGCGGGCGCTTGCCCTGCTGCGTCAGCTCGACATAGTCGACCAGGGCGCCGAGGGCGGCGAGCTCGGCCCGGCCGAAGGCGCCGAAGGCTTCCAGCGTGGCGACGCCATAGGCCGCCTTCAGCCGCGCCTCGCCGTTCAGGCTGTCGAAGCGGGCGGCGGGCAACGGCGTCAGCGCCGCCTTCCACTGCTCCAGGGTCTCGAACAGGCCGGGGCGCTGCAGCAGCTTCTCGGGCAGCAGCAGCTCGCCGGGAGCAAGGCGCGCCAGCAGCGCCGGCAGGTCGCCCTCGGCCGCCGGCTCGGCCGCGCACTCGCCGGTGGAGATGTCGAGCCAGGCGAGGGCCAGCGCGCCCTCGGCCTCGGCCAGCGCTGCCAGGTAGTTGTTGGCCCTGGCCTCCAGCAGCGTGTCCTCGGTCAGGGTGCCGGGCGTCACCAGCCGCACCACGGCGCGGTTCACCACCGCCTTGGCGCCGCGCTTCCTGGCCTCGGCCGGGTCCTCCACCTGCTCGCAGATGGCGACCTTGAAGCCCTGGCGGATCAGCCGCGCCAGGTAGCCGTCGGCGGCGTGGATCGGCACGCCGCACATCGGGATCGGCTCGCCCTCGTGCAGGCCGCGCCGGGTCAGCACGATGTCGAGCGCCGCCGCGGCCTTGGCCGCGTCGTCGAAGAAGAGCTCGTAGAAATCGCCCATGCGATAGAACAGCAGCGCCTCCGGGTGATCGCGCTTGATCGCCAGGTACTGCGCCATCAGGGGCGTGGTGCCGGACTCCGGGGCCGCTGTCATGCGGCGGCGACGCTAGCGCAGTGGCGCCGGACCCTCCAGCCCCCCGTCGGCCGCACCCGGCCAGGACGCAGGGCCGCCCTTTGCAAGGGCCCGGGCAATCGGCAAGATGCTGTCCCTTCCCCCAGCCCTGGCGAAAGTTTCTGGCGAGCATGGACAAGCGACGACGCATCACCGAGGCCGAGGCCCTGGAGTTCCACTCGATGGGACGCCCCGGCAAGCTGGAGATCCGGCCGACCAAGCCGGTCACCACGCAGCGCGACCTCTCGCTGGCCTATTCCCCCGGCGTCGCCGTCCCCTGCGAGAAGATCCACGAGGATCCGGCCAAGGCCTACGACTACACGGCCAAGGGCAACATCGTCGCCGTCATCTCCAACGGCACCGCGGTGCTCGGCCTCGGCAACCTGGGGGCGCTGGCCTCCAAGCCGGTGATGGAGGGCAAGTCAGTCCTCTTCAAGCGCTTCGCCGACATCGATTCCATCGATCTCGAGGTCTCGACCGAGGACGTCGACGAGTTCGTCAACTGCGTGCGCTTCCTCGGCCCCAGCTTCGGCGGCATCAACCTGGAGGACATCAAGGCGCCGGAGTGCTTCATCATCGAGGACCGGCTGAAGGAACTGCTGGACATCCCGGTGTTCCACGACGACCAGCACGGCACCGCCATCATCGCCGCCGCCGGCATGATGAACGCGCTGCACCTGACCGGTCGCGACCTCAAGACCACCAGGATGGTGGTGAACGGCGCCGGCGCGGCGGGCATCGCCTGCGTCGAGCTGCTGAAGGCCATGGGCATGCCGCACGACAACGTCGTGCTCTGCGACACCCAGGGCGTGATCTTCCAGGGCCGCACCAAGGGCATGAACCAGTGGAAGTCGGCGCATGCGGCGCGTACCGACGCGCGCACCCTGGCCGAGGCGCTGAAGGGCGCCGACGTCTTCTTCGGCCTCTCGGTCAAGGGCGCGGTGACGCCCGAGATGGTGAAGGACATGGCCGACCGGCCGATCATCTTCGCCATGGCCAATCCCGACCCGGAGATCACCCCGGAGGAGGTGAAGCAGGTGCGCGAGGACGCCATCGTCGCCACCGGGCGCAGCGACTATCCCAACCAGGTGAACAACGTCCTGGGCTTCCCCTTCATCTTCCGCGGCGCGCTCGACGTGCGGGCGACCACGATCAACATGGAGATGAAGATCGCCGCCGCCGAGGCGCTGGCCGCCCTGGCGCGCGAGGACGTGCCGGATGAGGTGGACCGCGCCTATGCCGGCCGCCGCCTGCGCTACGGCGCGGAGTACATCATCCCGGCGCCCTTCGACCCGCGCCTGATCGTCGAGATTCCCAAGGCCGTGGCGCTGGCGGCGATGAAGACCAAGGTGGCGCGCAAGCCGCTGGAGGACATCCCGGCCTACGAGCAGCAGCTCTCCGCCCGCCTCGATCCCACCTCGGGCTCGCTGCAGCGCATCCTCGACAAGGTCAGGAAGCACCCGCGCCGCGTGGTCTTCGCCGAGGGCGAGGAGGAGCGCACGATCCGCGCCGCGCTCGCCTTCCACAACGCCGGCTTCGGCACGCCGGTGCTGATCGGCCGGGCCGAGCGCATCCAGGAACTGATCGGCTACCTCGGCCTCGCCGACGACTTCGCCGAGATCATGAACGCCTCGATGGCCAGCCACCGCGAGCGCTATACCGAGTTCCTCTACAACCGCCTGCAGCGCCAGGGCCACCTGTTCCGCGACTGCCAGCGCATGGTGAACCAGAACCGCAACGTCTTCGCCGCCTGCATGGTCTCGATGGGCGAGGCCGACGCGCTGGTCACCGGCACCACGCGCAACTTCAGCCGCACCTACGTCGACCTGCTGCGCGCGCTGGACGCCAAGCCGGGCTGGCGCCCCATGGGCCTCTCCATCGTCGTGGCGCAGACCCGCAGCTACTTCATCGCCGACACCCTGGTGACCGAGGTGCCGACGCCCGAGGAACTGGCCGACATCGCCACCCAGGCCGCTGCCCAGTGCCGCGCCCTGGGGCAGGAGCCGCGCGTCGCGCTGCTGTCCTACTCCAACTTCGGCGACCCCGAGCGCGAGCGCGCGGTGCGCGTGCGCGAAGCGATCAAGGTGCTGGACAAGCGCCGCGTCGACTTCGAGTACGACGGCGAGATGCAGGCGCAGATGGCGCTGAACTACGAGCGCATGCGCGAGCTCTATCCCTTCTGCCGTCTCTCCGGCCCGGCCAACGTGCTGGTCATGCCGGCGCTGCACTCGGCCTCGATCGTCACCAACATGATCGCCGAGCTGGGCGCCGGCACGGTGATCGGCCCGCTGCTGATCGGCCTCTCGAAGCCGGCGCAGATCGTGCCCCTGGCCGCCACCGCACACGAGATCGTCACCGCGGCGGCGCTCGCGGCCTACGACTCTCTCGCCGAGCAGCTGCTCTGACGGCGGCGCCATGCTGGGGGCGCTGACCCTGCTGCTCGCCTGCCAGCTGGCGGGCGAGAGCCTGCAGCGCCTGCTCGGCCTGCCGCTGCCGGGGCCGGTGATCGGCCTGGTCCTGCTGCTGGCCCTGCTGGCGATCCGGCGCGCGGTCTGGCCGGCGCTGGCCACCACCGCCAGGGGCCTGCTGCAGCACCTGACGCTGCTCTACGTGCCGGCCGGCGTCGGCCTCATGGTCCACCTGGCGCGGCTGCAGCAGCAGTGGCTGCCGCTGGTGGCGGCGCTGGTCGGCTCGACCGTCCTCACGCTGCTGGTGACCGTCATGGTCTTCCGCCTGGTCAGCCGCCTCACCGAGCGGGGGCCGCCGCCATGAGCGCCGCCGGCCTCTGGGTCTATCTCAGCCAGACGCCGCTGCTGTGGCTGACGCTGACCCTGCTGGCCTATCTCGCCTGCTACCGCCTCTTCGAGCTCAGCGGCAAGTCGCCGCTGGTCAATCCCATGGCGCTGGCCGTGGTGCTGATCATGGCCGTGCTGTTCATCACCGGCACCAGCTACCAGACCTATCTCGAGGGCGCGCAATTCGTCCACTTCCTGCTGGGCCCGGTGACCGTGGCGCTGGCCGTGCCGCTCTACGAGAACCTCGGCCAGGTGCGCCGCGCCCTGCTGCCGATCCTGGCGGCGCTGGTCGCCGGGTCCCTCACCGCCGTGGTCTCGGCCGTCGGCATCGCCTGGGCGCTGGGCGCCGATCGCCAGACCCTGCTGTCGCTGGCGCCCAAGTCGATCACCACGCCGATTGCCATGGGCGTGGCCGAGCAGATCGGCGGCCTGCCCTCGCTGACCGCCGTGCTGGTGCTGCTGACCGGCATCATCGGCGCCCTCGTCGTCACGCCCCTGTTCAACGCGCTGGGCATCACCGACTGGCGTGCCCGCGGCTTTTCCGCCGGCCTCACCGCGCACGGCATGGGCACCGCGCGCGCCTTCAGCGTGAACCCGCTGGCCGGCGCCTTCGCCGGCCTCGCCATGGGTCTCAACGCCCTGCTGACCGTCGTCATCGTCCCGCTGCTGGCGCCCTTGCTGGGCTAGATCGCCATCGCCCTGCAATCAGCGGCCGCTAGGGTGGCGCGCTGGAGTCGACCCGGCTGACGGCGCGGCGGGGGCGGCCTAGACTGGCGCCGCATGGCCGCGGTGCCGCCAGAAACGAACGGAGACAGGAC
>JAKOWB010000348.1 GCA_029781795.1 Pseudomonadota bacterium
GACCAGCGCGACCGCGACCAGCACCACAGCAAGGGCAAAGGCCGTGCGCGTGCCTGCGGCAAGGGCCTCGACCGGCGCACCGGCGAGGATCGGCACACCCGTGCCGAGGGCAAACACCGCCCCCATGAGCGAGGCCCCGGTCAGCAGGCCGAGGTTGCGCGACAGGCCGAGCAGCCCGGACACCAGGCCGCGGTCCGGTACCGCCGCGGCAGACACGACGGCCGTGTTGTTGGCGGCCTGGAATAGCGCGAATCCGGCCGTCGTCGCCATCAGCGGCAGGGCATAGCCGGGGACGCCCAGCGACAGCGGCAGCCAGGCCAGGGCGAGGCAGCCCACAAGCATGACCACGAGCCCCGCCAGGCTCATGGCGCGCGCGCCGAAGCGATCGACTGCGGCTCCCGCCGGCAGTCCCGCCAGAGCCGCCACCACCGGACCGCCGCTCATGACCAGGCCGACAGCCGAAGGGCCGAGACCAAGGGCGAGCGCCAGATGGAAGGGGCCGACCACCAGGGTGGTCATGGCGACCGTGGTGACCAGAGCGCCGGCGACGAACCCGGTGCCGATGACGCGGTGGGCGAGCAGGCCCAGGTGCAGCAGGGGTGAGGCCGCCCGCGATTCCACGGCAACGAACAGCAGCCCACCGGCAACTGCTGCCAGGCCGAGGGCGATGCCGACCGGAGCGGGCTGGCTGCGGCCCCAGGTCAGGGCCAGCGCGTAGGCGGCCAGCGTGCCCGCCAGCAGCAGCGTGCCCGGGAGGTCGATGGCGGCGCGGCGGCGGCGCGGGGGATCCGGCGGCAGGTACTGCCGCGCCAGTGCCAGTCCCACCAGGCCGAGCGGCAGGTTGAGGAGGAACAGCGCGCGCCAGCCCAGCGTGGCCAGCAGCACTCCACCCAGGGAGGGACCCAGTGCGGTGCCCAGCGCCGACATGGCGCCCAGGAAGCCCATGGCGCGCCCGGCGCGCTCCGGCGGCAGGGCGTCGCCAACCAGCGCCAGGGACAGGGCCAGCAGCACCGCCGCGCCGAGCCCCTGGCCGGCGCGGGCGAGCAGCAGCAGCCACAGGCCGGGCGCGAGACCGCAGGCGACCGAAGCGAGCGTGAACAGCGCCATGCCGAGCCCCATCAGGCGACGCCGGCCGAGGAGGTCGCCGAGGCGTCCCATGCTGACCATCAGCGGCGTCATGCCCAGGAGGTAGGCCAG